>SOKP01000314.1 GCA_004375715.1 Promethearchaeota archaeon
TCCTGCAAGTAGTCCAGACACTCGCTACTGGCATGGAATGGTGTACGATTCTAATTACCATAAAGTAATAGTTTTTGGAGGAAGGAACGCGGGAGCACCAGGACAAGCACTAGAAGATACTTGGGTATTCGATCCCTCAAATAATGAATGGACAGAGCTTCTACCTTCAAGTCACCCTTCCAATCGAATGGATTCCTCTGTGATTTATGACTCTAATCACCAAAAAACCATCTTATTTGGAGGGTTTCGATTCTCAGGGAACACCTTTGGAGATACATGGACATACGCATATAACAGTAATAGCTGGAATATTGTCAAAGGCGGGGATCTTTAGCTAGTAGTCAATACTTCTTTTTATCCTAATTACACCAATAAAATAATCAAATTTTAGTAAATTTCACCTTAACTTTATCTTGGAAGAAGTGATGATTAGAATTTTAGTTAGAGTAGAGGTTGTTTAAATTAACAAATAACCTAATAAATTATTAATAATAATAATAAAATATTAACTCTCTATACTAAAAAAATCAAAATTAAAAATTAGTGAAAAACATGAGTAAAGCTAAAGAAATAACTTTGCCCGACGATGTCAAAGGATACTCCCAAGTGAGACTCGATGTCGACTTAACGAGTGGAAAAATTGGTAAAACAACGTTATCTGGAGAATTTTGTCGCGATTGGATCGGTGGTTATGGATTTGGTGCAAAAATCCTCTGGGATGAATTAAAACCAGGTATAGATCCATTAGGTCCAGAAAACGTATTTGTTTGGTCTATCGGTCCTTTTCCAACTACGATACTACCTACTAGTTCAAAATACGGCGTATTTGCTAAATCACCGTTAACAGGTATGTTTGGTATGGCTATATCCTCAGGCTCAGTTGGAGCGCAAGCACGACGCGCTGGAGTCAACGCGATTGTAATCAAAGGAAAAGCCTCTGAACCCGTTTACCTTGTTGTAGATGATGATGATTACTACTTAGAGCCATGTGAAAAAACTGTTTGGGGAAAAGGAAATTTTGAAACGGAAGAAATTCTGAGAGAAGAATTCCAAGATCAACGGTTAGCTGTTATGTCCATTGGACAGGGAGGAGAACGACTAAGTAAAATGGGTTGTATTACGAACGATAGAAACCGACAAGCTGGTCGTACAGGAATGGGAGCAGTCATGGGTAGCAAAAATCTGAAAGCAATAGCATTTCGGGGCACGAAAGGACTTAAAGTTGCTTATCCTGCGGAATTCTATAAGATAGCAAAGAAATTAATTAAAATTGCTAATGGTCCTGCAACCGCCAAATATCGTGATTTAGGCACTCCTGCAGGATTAACTAGTTACAACAAACTTGGAATGATGCCTACCATGAACTATCGAGAAGGCTCTTGGGAAGAGATCGATAGTGGAGCCTTTTCTGGAGATAAGCTAAACGAAGACTGGGTTGTTAAAAAAGTTGCTTGCTCTCAATGCTCAATCGCTTGCGATCACCTCGCGAGAGTACCTAAAACTCACCCTGAATATCCAAATTTAGTCGCCAGTATTGATGTGGAAATGTGTTACTCCTTTGGGACTAACACTGGATGCGCAGATTGGCCTACAATTTTCAAATGCGTTTCTTTATGCGATGATTTAGGAATTGACGCCATTAGTGGAGGTGTAACAGCCAGTATGGCTTGCGAGTTATACGACTTAGGACTTATAACGAAAAAGGATCTCGGTTACGAACTACCATTTGGCTCGACTACTAATCTAGCACGATTTACGGAAGAAATGATACTTGGAAAAGGTTTTGCTGGTGAAATTTTTGGAGATGGCTGCAGACAAGCTGGTATAAGATTAGAAGAAAGAGGAGTAAAGAACGCTGGTTTCTATGGAATGCATATAAAAGGTTTAGAAATGCCTGCTTTTGACCTTCACGGAATGACGAGTTTTGCTGTTGGAGAAAGCGTATCTATTCGAGGAGCTTGCCATTTAAGGAATGGTGCCTATGGACTTGACGCTAAAGGTAAATTCGATAGATTCGGATACGACAAACCACTTGAACGCGGTAAGGCAATCATAGGACTTGAAGATATCTATTGTATTATCGATTCATATATAATTTGCAAGTTCACTCGTGGAATTTACGAAAACGATGCAGAATTGGCAAAAGTCTATGAGTTAGTAACTGGTATTCCACACACCGAAGAATCTATTAATAAAAGAGGAGCTGCTATCTTAAACCTTTCAAAATGTTTCAATATTCGAGAAGGGTGGACTAGAGCAGATGATCATCCCCCAGAAAGGTTCTTTAAAGAAGCGCACACTAAGGGACCAGCTAAAGGTGTCGTTTTAAAAGAAGAAGGATATCAAAAACTTCTAAGCGGATATTATGAAGCTCGAGGTTGGGATACGAAAACGGGGATTCCTACTGATGCAACACTGAAGAGTTTGGGCTTAGATTTTGTAATTGGTAAGTTAAAACCAGCTGGAGGTAAATAGGAAAATGTCAAGATCATCCTTGAAGAAACGTGGCGGGAAGATGCATCAATTCATAATTATTGACCCAGATTTATGTACCGGATGCGAAACATGCGAATCAGTATGCTCATTTGTCCACGATGGCGAATTTAACCCTATTAACACCCGAATTCATAGAGTCCGAATTGAACCTGTTTTTAACATCGCTCTAGCGTGCCAAAAATGCGAGGACGCACCATGTATTCGAAGTTGTCCCGAAAAGGCATTAACGAAAAATGAAGAGACAGGATCTATAATCGTAGACGATGATAAGTGTAACGGATGCGCCTATTGTATCCGCGCTTGCGACTTCGGCGTCATAAATTTACACATTGATTCTCAAAAAGCCTTAATATGTGATCTTTGTGATAATATGAAGGAAGATTTCATTGATCCTGAAGTTGGAAAAACAGAGCCTCAATGTATTGC
>SOKP01000282.1 GCA_004375715.1 Promethearchaeota archaeon
AAAGAAGAATTATACTCAGATCTAAAAGGGGGATATTTTACTAATTAGAATATTCCTAAAGATAAAACAACTTGTACTCAACAATTTTATCTAGTACTTCCTTTCGAACTAATCCTAGAATTTATAGTAAAAAATATATATTTGATATCATTAAAGTAGTTAAACATTTAATCTAAAATTATATTTTATAATTTCATATTAAATTATCAAACCTAATAATAAGTAGAGGAAATTGATTTAAAATGCCAACTGATAAACCACATTTAAATCTGGTTGTAATAGGTCACATAGACCACGGTAAGAGCACTATGATGGGCGCAATGCTCATTAAAACTGGAGCGGTAACAGAAAGAGAAGCACGAGAGCTTGAGAAATTAGCAAAAGAATACGATAGAGAATCTTGGTCATACGCATATGTCTTCGACCGACTAAAAGAAGAGCGAGCACGCGGTATTACTATTGATTTAGCATTCCGAAAATTCGAAACTAATTCAAAGTATTTCACCATTATTGACGCTCCGGGTCATGCTGACTTCGTAAAGAACATGATCACCGGTGCCTCTCAAGCTGACGCTGCAATTTTAGTCGTTTCTGGAAAGAAAGGTGAAATGGAAGTCGGTGTTGCCGCAAATGGTCAAACTCGAGAACACGCTTATTTAGCTCAAACTCTAGGTGTTAAGCAATTAGTTGTTGCAGTAAATAAAGCAGACGCCTATGATTATAGCGAGCAGCGTTATAATGAAGTGAAAGACGCTGTCTCTGATCTCTTAAAAAATATCGGTTTTCCAGTCAAAAAAATTCCATTTGTACCTGTTAGTGGTATTAAAGCAGAGAATTTGACGGAAAAACTTGATAAACTTTCATGGTACGACGGTCCAACCTTAATTGAAGCGATTGATTCCTTTGAGCTTCCTCCAAAACCTACTGGCAAACCACTACGAATTCCAATTCAAGATGCATATAATATTAAAGGTACTGGAGTTGTCCCTGTTGGAAGAGTAGAAACGGGTGTATTGAAGAAGAATGATAAAATAATTATCATGCCAACTGGTTTTGTAGGCGAAATAAGAAGCATCGAAATGCACCACGAAGAGCAAGAAACTGCCGAACCTGGTGATAACATCGGTTTTAGCATCAGAGGAATTTCTATGGCAGATGTTGGTCGTGGCGATGTCATGGGCCATCCGGACAATCCTCCAACTGTAGTCACTCCAAAAGGGAACTGGACAGGACAAATAATTGTTATATGGCATCCAACAGCAATTGCTCAAGGATACACCCCTGTAGTTCACGCTCATACTGCTCAAGTAGCTGCTAAGTTTATCGAGTTAAACAAAAAGTTAGATCAGAAGACTGGTGCCGTAATCGAGGACAATCCCAAATTTCTCAAGAAGAATGAGGCAGCAATCGTCAAACTACAGCCAATTAAAAAGCTTTGTATTGAAAAATACGAAGATTTTCCTGAGCTCGGCCGATTTGCGGTGCGCGACATGTCTAGAACATCCTGCGTGGGAATTGTAAAAGACCTTGAAGTAGGAGAATCAGAAGAATAAAGAATCTTTCTTTGATTTTTTTAATTAATATTTAATTTTAATTTATTTTTATTTGCTTTTTTCTGCTAATCCAATTTCTATTAGTTTTATAATTTCAATAGAGTATCCGATATTCTAAAGTTTTACCTGGAACTCAATTTTATACTAGATCGAATATTACCATCATTTAATAATTACAATGTTACTGTTTACACTCATCCAAATTATATTTTTAACCAATTTTTAATATGACTTTCTAATTTTAACTGTCTAGAAATATTGGGATTGAATTAACACCTATTTTTAGTGATAATATTCGCGATAGATGTGAAATTTCAAACTCTTCTTTAAGAATTTTCATATTATGTGAATATTATTTTCATTTTTGTAAGATTATTTGCCTTTTCTAATTATCATAAATCGTGGTTAGAAAGGGTTAATTTTGTTAACAACTAAGAAAAAAATATGCTTGATAGGGGAACAATCTACGGGTAAAAGTTCACTGTTATCCTTATTACAAGGAAGGGAAGTGAAAAAAGAAAGAGTTCCTACAGTGGGATTAGAAGTAGAAGACTCTCTCTTGAACGGTCAAAATTGTTCAATTTGGGATTTAGGAGGTCAGAATAGGTTTAAGTTTATGTGGCAAGATTTTCTCAGGGGAGCCGGTTTAACAGTAATCGTGTGTGATTCTACTGAAAAAAATGTAGAGCAGACAAAGGAAATCTTTGATCGGTTTGAGCGTAGCTTAGGGACAAAAATTATCGCCATCGCAAATAAACAAGATCTACCTGGCGCCTTAAGTGCTAAAGAAATTCAGAAAAAGTTAGGCGGTATTAAAACGTACGGAATGTCAGCTATTAGGCCTGAGTTACAACAAAGGATGAGAGAAATATTAGAGTATGAGATTAAATCTAACTAAAACTCTTTTTTTAAGGTTATTATAACGCTTTTCCTATTATATGAGCAAGGCGCACGGGTTCTGGGATTTTTGAATCGATGCAAACTTTTTGAAATAAAGAATTAACATCTTTATATGAAATTCCTTTAGAATGAAAAAACACTTTCGAAAGACCTCCCGCTGTTTCAGTTACAGTTTCATATAAATTACCTGCATTTACAATTTTTCGTAGTTTAGCTATGCTATTTTGAGGGAATTTTTTTAAAATCGCTTTTTTAACTGCATCAAGATCGACTTCTTTTTCAGTTACAGCAATAATTGGTTTATTCGTAGCGTTGTAGATTTCTTCTAAATCAATTATGTTAAAACCACCAAAAGTAATAGTATCGGTAAGTATGAATTGTACGTGTTTTTCATTTTGCCTTATAAGTTCGATCAAAACTTCCGTAGCATCATCTCCATCAATAATAATTTCTTTTTTGACCATGCCAACCATTCTCGTGCCTTGACAAACTATTCCAATTAAATCAGTCGTTTGCGATTCAGAATTAAATTTAAATTTCGCATCGTCTACTCCAAGTGTTATTGGGAATTCTTTCATGCTTAGCTCTCAGGTAGAAACTTTTTAATGTGTAACAGCAGTTTAGTGAAGGCAATCGTTGCGTTTTGAATTTCCTCGCTTCTATTGTATAGGTCACCACTTAAAGAATCGGCGAGAAAATTAACCATATCCTTTATCGTCATAGTATCACAAAACCATATGTAAGCAATAAGAGCCTCAACGGTGTCAGCAAGATCGTGAGCGTCTGCCCTACTTTTTGAAAATTTTTTCATATCTGCCTTTTTTAGAGCTTCTGCTAGAATTTTTTTACTTACCTTTAATCCCGTTCGTATGCTCTTATTGTTTTTGTTAACTTTAGTTAAAAAAATAGATTTTGCTACAGAGTAAGTAAGATTAACTATACCGTCTCCTATTTTCGCTAACCCTTTATCTGTCCCTATCGACTTACAAGTTAGAGTGGAATTTATATCTTTAAACAAAAAATCGTATGGCATTAAGAATAGAAGATCAGTAATTTCTTATAAAGTTTTCATACAAATACAAAAAAGAGAGGTTTACATGAGTTTTTTAAATACTTTTTCGACTTTTCCAACTTCTGCTCTCAATGTTTCTATCACATCGTAGAGAATTTTTTTTATCTTATAACCATCCTCTAACCTAATGAATATTTCTGGAGGTACAAGTTTTGTAATTTTATACGCTGCTGCTTTTACGCCTTCCGTTTCTAATAAAAGTTGCACAAAAATGTTACAAAATCCGTGCGATTGACCTTCAACAGATAACACATAATCGTCGTCTCTAACACCTTCTTTTTTCATATCTAAGGTTAGATATTTATAAGTTGGTTCTGGTTCGGGTTCAATTTCAAAACTTTCATCTTCTTCTTCTTCGGCCTCATCGTCAACTACATCTATGGGGACTGATTCTTCTTTTGATTTTGAATCATTTGATACATCTGGATAGTGGCTTTCTATCTTTTCATCATCAAATAGGTCTTTATCATCAGAATCTAATTTTTCTTCATTCGGTTCAGCTTTTTTTTTTGCCAAAATAATCCACCAAAACTAAGTTCTCTAATCTATAATTAAATAAATGTTTTTTGGTTTTAAAACAATAACAAGATAAGCATCTTTATAAATATTGGTTAGCTAGCTCCCTTAATCTTTCACTTGCTAAATATTGAAGATCTCTCGGTCCAAATAATGTGATTTTAATTGATTTTCCGTCCACTTTACAATTTAGATTAAGATAATTTATTTTTTTTTGAACTTCTTCAAGAAATTTAACAAGATTCGCTAACTCTCCGCTTGAATTATAGAAATTTATAACTTTTCTTCCTCCACGCCTACCCAAAATAAATCCTCTTAGTAATTATTCCTATTAATCTAAACATGTGTTAAAAAGAAGTTAACCGATTCAGTATCTTAAACTTTCAGAAACATTTCCATAATCGCTAGCTAATTTCCTATTTTCAGTGCTTCCACATCGTGAACATTTTAACTTATTTTGGCCTATTTTCTCAAGAGTTGATCCACATATGCTACAATCAGCATGAATAACACCAAAATCTTTACCTACAGTGCTCAAACTGTATTCATTCTGTTCTTGCTTAATAACTTTAGCTCTGACAATATCGGTAATTTGAAAAGCATCAGCAATTTTTTCAATAAATTTATGGGATATATGAGATACATGGATGTTGCCAAAATAAGAACTATTAAAGTGAATTTTATTATTGATAGTAGCAAAACTAATACCAACTGAATATAATCTTAGAAATTGAATTGTTCCTATTAAAATATCGTTAATTTTTATCGTTTTTCGATTTTCATCTTGGTAACTTTTAACCTCTATAGCTCTTCGTTTTTTATCGATACTGACTATTCCTGTTTTAGTGGCAAAAATCTGACCATCTCTTACGTAGGTAGACCTCTTATCAGGTAGAAATTCTTCCACAACGCCTAAATATTGACCCGTAAGAACTATTTCTTTATTTTTCGCAGATTCATTCATAAACTTCAATAAAAATCTTTTAATTTCTCTATTTAATTATTATTAATTAAAATAATTAAATTTTTTCATAATTTTTCATAAAAAAAATTATGGAGAACAGGTTTTAGGCGATTGCGATAAACAAAAGGGATTTGATAACGTTAATTCAGCAAACTGAAGGATTTTCGAATCCCAATATAAAGTTAGAACAATATTGCATTGATGCAAAAAGTGCTGTTGATATTGTTTTCTTTGCAGGAGTCGAATTTAACGATATTAAAAATCGGTTGATTTTGGATTTAGGAGCTGGAACCGGAAGACTATCAATTGCGTGTGCGTATCTCCAAGCAAGTTATGTATTAAGCGTAGACATAGATTTCAGTGCTTTGAAAATATTAAAAAAAAATATCAGAAATTATGGTTTAGAGGCTATAATTTTCCCTATTTGTTCTGATATAAATCACTTTGAACTTCTTCGAAATGAAAATCCCAACCGTTTTTATATCACTACTATTATGAATCCTCCTTTTGGAGTCCAAAAAAAAACTGCTGATCGCTCTTTTTTAGCGAAAGCGTTTAACATCTCACATGTTGTATATTCGATACATCTTGCAAATCCAAACGTACACCAATTTATCTCGACATTTGTAAAAAAATTTAATTGGTCGATCGATTATGTATTTCCTTATCATATGAAACTTACCAAGACATATCAATTTCACAAACAAAAAACTAAATCAATTAATGTCAACATTTATAGATTTAAAAGAAAAAAAGAGAGTTAAGAGAAATTACATATAATCCATCCACGATTCAAAGTTTTTGGGGTATTTTGCTTTATGCCCCAATACTTCTTCTATGCGGAGTAGTTGATTAAATTTACACGTTCTATCGCTCCTACATGTAGCACCTGATTTCATTTGTCCCGTACAAAGACCTGTAGCCAAATCAGCAATGAAACTGTCTTCAGTTTCCCCAGAACGATGCGATACCATTACATTGAACCCATTATTAAATGCCATTTTAGCCGCTTTTATCGCTTCTGTTAGCGATCCTATTTGATTAACTTTAAGTAATAGCGCATTACCTGCTTTTTCATCTATCGCTTTTTTCAATATTTTTATATTCGTAACAGTAAGATCGTCGTCGACAATCTGAATTGATCTATCAACTTTAGCTGTTAAATTTGAAAAAGATCTAAAATCTTTCTCATCAAATGGATCTTCAATAGATTTAAATGGATACTCGCGCAATAAATCTAAGTAATACTCCATTAGTTCCTCATTCGTGAGCTTTTTCCCATCAATTTTATAAATTCCGTCTTCGTAAAATTCGCTGGCTGCTGCATCCATCCCAAGTACGAAATCTGTGCCCATCAGAAAACCTGCTGCTTCAACGGCTTCTATGATTATATCTACAGCCTCCGAAGTTGTTGATAAATTTGGAGCGAATCCCCCTTCATCGCCTACATTAATCGCAGAAGGGCCATAATTCTGTTTCAGGAGCTTCTTTAAGTTTTGATAGACTTCAGCGACATGTTGTATTGCGTTAGAAAATGAATCCGCACCTATAGGTAATATCATAAATTCCTGTATAGCTAGGTCATTTCCAGCGTGTTCTCCCCCGTTAATTATATTACATGAAGGTAAAGGTAGTAAGAAGTCTTCCCTTGATTTTCCATATGCTAATTCGTAGAGATATTGGTATAATGGTTTCTCAGATAGAAGCGCAGCCAACTTTGAAACAGCTAAAGACACCGAAAGTATTGCGTTAGCACCTAAGTTGCTTTTATTTTCCGTGCCATCAATTGCGATCATCTCTTCGTCGATGTTGGTTTGTTCTCGAACATCAAAACCTTGTAGTCTATCACTTATTATAGTGTTTACTTTAGATACTGCAATAGTAACATGTTTACCCAAGAAAGCATCTCCTCCGTCTCGTAATTCTAAAGCTTCCATAACTCCCGTTGATGCTCCTGAGGGAACTGCAGCTCTTGCGTATGCTTTTCCCGCAAACACATCAGACTCAACGGTAGGGTTTCCCCGTGAATCTAAAATCCATCGAGATTTAATTTTCGTGATTTTATAATCTGTCATTGTATCGTTTCTTTGTCCAGTTTTTAAAGTTGTATAATAATAATAAATAAAGAAACTTTAATTCTTAATAGTATTTTTTTATTTATTATTTGTAAATCTATTTATATTTGGTGTTACATTGTCAGCTGAAAACAAACCGTGGGTGGAAAAATACAGACCTCGCTTATTAGATGATGTGGTTAACCAAGAAGGAATTATTAAACGACTGAAGCAATTCGTAAAGGATAAATCGATGCCGCACCTTATATTCGCTGGTCCAGCCGGTACTGGTAAAACAACTTCTGCCTTAGCTATGGTCAGAGAATTATACCGAAGTAAAAAGGCAATTAATATTACATATTTAGAACTGAACGCAAGTGATGCCAGAGGTATAGATGTTATAAGAACTTATATCAAGGATTTTGCCAAAGCTAAACCTCCTTCCGATATCTCTTTTAAAATTCTAATCTTAGATGAAGCAGATAATATGACGGCAGCTGCCCAACAAGCTTTAAGGAGAACTATGGAAAAATATACACGCAACTGTAGGATGATATTAATTTGTAATTATTCTAATAAAATTATTCCACCTATTCAATCTAGATGCGTGGTTTTCCGTTTCTCCTCTTTGAATAACGAGGATATTAAAAACCGTGTTAAATTTGTTGCAAATAAAGAGGACATCAACATTACTGCTGATGGTTTAAACGCTTTAGTTGACGTGTCAAAGGGAGATTGTCGCAGAGCTATAAATTACTTGCAATCATGCGGAACAATCTCTAAAAATATTAATCAAGATGTAGTGTTTCGGGTTGCTGGAGAAGTCCCACCAGAACGGATCAGAGAAGTTCTTAAAATTGCTCTTAAGGGGCAATTACAATTTTCACTAAAATTGTTAAGTGATATAACGAGAGAATATGGATTGTCAGGTATTAATATCATAAAGAATTTACATCGAGAAATTTACGACTTGGATGTATCGGAAGATGTAAAAATAGAGCTAACAAAACTCCTTGCAGAGTCAGATTACCGACTAAGTCAAGGAGGTACGGAAGAAATTCAATTACAAGCTCTTCTCGCTAATATTGTTTCGTTGCATGAGACTAAATAATTTATGTTTGGTCGAAAATTTTATTTCTTGCTGCAGAAAGAATTTATTCATTCTCTCTATTGATTTGGCATCAACTGTAAATTGTATATTATTTCCATAATTAATATCCCATAATATTAATCCTAAGGGATCAGCGGGTTGATAGGAGTAGGTTCTGGAAGGATTAAATAAATCTAAAAACTGTTCAAAGGTAATTATTTCTAAACCAATTTCAAAGATTTTAGCAACCATTTTTCTAATTTGCTGTCTTAAAAAAGCCCTGCTCTTGAAATCGAAAATTAAGAAATCACCGTTTAATCTCAGGGATGCTAATATAATGTCTCTTATAGTTTTTTCATTGTCTTTCTCTTGTTTGGAAAAGTTACTAAAATCATGTCTTCCCTCAAATACTTTACACGCTTTAATCATTTCATTTAGATTACTTGAGGTCATATTTTTACGAAAGACAATCGAATAGGGAATAATATACTTGTAATGCCTAAACAGAGCATTGTATCTTGAAAAAAAATCTCTTGGTACTTCAGAATAGCCCCAGATTCCAATGTTTTTTGGGAGAGCTGTATTGATCTCCATTAAAATAGGTTTTTTTTCAGAT
Source organism: Promethearchaeota archaeon (assembly GCA_004375715.1). Lineage (GTDB taxonomy): Archaea > Asgardarchaeota > Lokiarchaeia > Sigyniarchaeales > SOKP01 > SOKP01. The sequence continues at coordinate 8,766 of SOKP01000282.1, forward strand.
TCAAAAGAAAAACTAGATCCTCGAGCGGAGACATACTTATCAGTCCTACTTGCTACTTCAAAACCCGATTTCTTATCATCTATTATGTATTTTCTCTCCTTTAAGGCGCTCAATAGACATTCTTCAACAGTTAAATAATCGGGTTGGCGCTGAGAACCATGATATTTTTTCGACCCAATGTAATAGAATTTAAAGATATATCTCGTTTTTTCCATCCCCATTAATTACAATATTATCATTTTAATAATTTTAGGTAAGAAATAAGATTTTTATAATAATTGAGTTTCGTGTTAGAATATCAAGACCAATTATTTTGTTAAAAAACAATCTTTTAATGTTTTAAAATCTTTTAAATTTCATAACTATTATACCCTTCAACAATATTATAAAAGGAAAAATATGTCCTCTATTTACTCATCTCTAAAAAATCTCAGAGATCGCGCAAGAGCAAGTGTAACAATAAAAACATATAATATTATTTTTTTCTTAGCTCTCTTTTTAGTTGTGATTTTAGCCATTTTCATAAGACTTTCACCTATTATATCTGGTAATTACCTTATAAAAGCATTTGATCCGTGGATACAATATTACAACGCAGAATATTTATCAACGCATTCTATATTTGAATATTTTAATTGGCACGACCTAAAAAGTTGGTTTCCTGAAGGATATAACCGAGGAAACCTTAGACCTGGTTTGACTTTTACTGTAGTGGCAATTTATCAAGCCATTAATTTTATAGGAATTCCAATTTCACTATATGATATTTGTTACTTCTTTCCAGCGATTATGGGGGGAGCATCAGTTTATGCTATATATCTTGTAGGGAAAGAAACGCTCGATCGAAGATGTGGATTAATAGCAGCATTTTTCTTAGCTTTTAACCCTGGTTTCATGCAACGAACAACGGCAGGATTTTTCGATAATGAAACTATCGGTGTTTTCGCTGCTTTAATGACTTTTTATTATTTTATTAGAACAGTGAGAACAGGGAAATTCTATCATTCAGTTTTAGGTGGGCTCTTTTCTGGTTATTTAGCTTTAAGTTGGGGAGGATTTAATTTCGTTTTTTTAATTCTTCCTATAGTGGTTGGTATTATGATTTTACTAAAAAAATACGATTCTAATATTTTAATCGCCTATGCGGGAATCGAAGGAGTTGGATTATTAGTCTATGCTTTAAGTTTTAAGTTCCCATATAGTTCTTTCTTTACTAGTGTGGAGCTTGGTTTCATTTTTTATTTTACTATTTTACTAATCATATTTCATATTTTATATACAAATAGAAAAAATTTTTCGCGTCTATATAATGGTTTAATCAATACCATAAAATGGGGATTGATACCCGTAATCGCCATATTAGGTGTAATTATATGGGTTGCTCCAGAGTTAATTTCTTTTGTGTTCAGAGGACGATTAGTAAGTATATTAAGTCCTTTAATTAGAGATTCTTTCAGTGTTGTAGCTTCCGTGGCTGAACATATGCCAAGTTCATGGAGTGTGTTTTACTATAATACTTTGATTCCTCTGACTCTTTTACCTCTTGGATTATTTTTCTTATTTAAACGAGCTAATGCCGCTGATATCTTATTACTCGCTTTCTTACTGTTAATTTTTTATTTTACTGGCAGCATGATTCGAATAATATTATTATTTGCGCCCGCAGCATGCCTAGTGGGTGCGTATGGATTAGTTAATGTTTTAAAAATTTTTGGCAGTTTTTATGGAGAAAAAAGAATAGGTGTTAGTAGAAAAC
>SOKP01000316.1 GCA_004375715.1 Promethearchaeota archaeon
CTTGTATTGGTCCTAGAATTGAGGCCGCTCAATTAGAAGGTTCGAAAATATTTACACGTAATCTTTTGGAAAAATACAAAATCACATCCAATATTGTAAGTTCAAATTTCAGTTCAATGGAAAATGTAGAGAGTTTCATTAAGGATTTAGGAGAGGATAATATTGTAGTTAAACCAGATGGATTGACTGGAGGAAAGGGTGTAAAAGTCTATGGAGATCATCTTTTTTCTAAACAAGATATTTTAGATTACTGTCAAACTTTAGTCGATCAAAAGGCTTCCTTTCTCCTCGAGGAAAAAGTCGATGGAGAAGAATTTACTCTTCAAACATTCGTTGACGGAAAAAATGTAGTCGCAACTCCCCTAGTTCAAGATCATAAGAGAGCATATGAAGACGATACAGGACCCAATACTGGAGGTATGGGGAGCTATTCAATGGAAGACCATCTGATGCCCTTTATATCACAGGAAGATGTAGACGAAGCAATAGAAGACATGAAGAAAGTAGTAGCCGCGACTAAAGCAGAAACAGGAGTTGAATATAAAGGATTTCTTTATGGGGGGTATATTAAAACTGCTAAAGGCATTAAATTAATAGAATTTAACGCAAGACTCGGAGATCCTGAAGCAATGAATATTTTACCCCTTCTAAAAACTAATTTTATCGATATCTGTATGGGAATTATTAACGGTAATTTAAAAACAGACATCCAATTTGAAAAAAAAGCTACTGTTTGCAAGTATTTAGCTCCCAAAGGATACCCCATAACTCCGCAACAGAATGAATTAGTAATAATAAATAAGGAGCAACTGAAACAAATTGGTGCAAAGTATTACTACGCATCTGTTTACAGAGAAGGTGGAAATGTTTACACTACATCATCGAGAGCCATGGGGATTATTGGGATTGCTAACGATTTGGAAAGCGCTGAAAAGGTCGCTGAACAAGGAGTTGGATGCATCAGTGGCAAATTATTTTACAGAAAAGATATTGGAACGGCAAAGCTACTACAAAAAAGAATCGATCACATGAATTCTCTCTTATGATAGTGTCTGATTCAAATTTTAAAACACTTGTGAATTATCCGCAGAATTATATTTTATAAAGATCAAATTATAATAATTTCGATTTTAAATCTACATAGATTATGGCTTGGCAAGCTAAGAACATAAATTTTAATAATCTAATAAAACAGATGCTCCATGATAAAGATTCTGAGAAAAGAGCCGAATCAGCAAGACAAGTAGGCTTTCTCAGAGATGGTAGATCTGTTAATCTATTATGTCGGGCGTTAAAAACGGAAACAAACCCAAATGTAGTTAACAGAATCATAGAAGCGTTAGGTCGAATTGGAGATGGTAGAGCCACATTAGGTATATTAGAAAAGTTTGAAATCGAGATGAAAAAATCTGAAAATGATTCAGATAAACTTAGGATTATTTTCATTATTGAAAGTTTAACGCGAATAAAGGATAAAAGAGCTTTAGAATTCATAAGTCATTACTTAGATTCCCCAGATAACAAGCTTTTCAAACTAGCTCAAAATGCGTTTGATAATATCCAACCTAATTGGCGAGAGATAGTTAAAAGGAATCAAAAAGAACGAACGATGCAAGAAATTTTTAAAGTTTCAAAGTAGTTTTACTCCTACCATTTTTATCGTATTTTCTTGCATATAATAATTACTTAATAAGAATGTTAGTAAACCTCAAATAGCCTAAATCTTTACATTCTTTCTATTAACACTAAAATTGATCAGAAGTGACAGTTAAAAATGTTTGTTGCTGGGATTTGGAAGGACCTATCAGTGTTCTTGATTTTGCCGCTGAATTGAGCAAACTATTAAGCAACAACGCTAAACTTGGTTTACAAAAATTTAACATGGGAGAATTTTTCGAGATGCTTTCTGAATATGACGATTATCTTATTGAGATTCCTGGCGTAAAAGAGGAATTAAATATTGCCGATTACCAACCAGGTGATACTTTGAGATTAGTTGCGCCTTTATATATGTCTTGCTTTTCAGATAAGGAATTAGTTCGTTTGGCAGAACAAAATTTAGGTCTTCTACCGGGGTGTACAGAATTGATGACGATTCTTAAGAAGAAATGGGATGTATACATAATATCGACAAGTTATACACATTTTGCCAACAGCGTTGCAAAACATTTAAACATACCACGGGATCATGTATTTTGTACCGAATTAAACTTAGAAAAGGCGACCGAGTCTTTTTTAAACATTAAAAGCGATGTAGATTTTTTAGTTAAGAACATCTTCCAGCAATTTTTAACAAACGATAAAAAATTAAGCACAGTAATAGAAAATCTAAACGAGTTTTTTTGGAGCAAACGAGAATCCGATTACATCAAAGCAATGAATCAAGTTCAAGTTCGAGGAGGTATTAGAAAGGAATTAGCCGTTGAAGCAATATCAGAAAAAGTTAAAGTTCCAATTTCTGAAATGATTGCACTAGGGGACTCTATCACAGATATTAATATGCTTCAACGATTAAAGGACGAAAGTGGAATAGCAGTTTCTTATAACGGTAATCGTTTTACTGTTGGGAGGGCAAATGTTGCTATTACCACAGTAAATAACCTAGGAACTTTACCAATTTTTGAATATAAGGATTCTATTGAGAGTTTTCTTGACATTTGGGAGAAAAACTACAACAATTTTTATAAAAATCCTAAAAACATCCCTGAAGAATTAATATCAAGAGAAATTAAGAGTTATTTTGTTAAACACCAATTTGTACCAGAAATTGAGAATTTACAAAACAAGTCTAATCGAGAACTTGACTTAATTATCGCAAAACAAAAGAAAATGAGAAAAAAGGTAAGGGGATGGGCTGGAAATTTAGGTTAACTCAAATTTATCCTTAAAATTCTTATCGTAAAACTTTTTTCCCTTTATTAAATCCATTAAAAAGAGGCTGTAATGAAATTTTAGCTTGATAATTATTTTAAATACAATAATAAATACTATATATCCTAAAACTGCAATAATATTAAATGGAAAAGGATTGATCAGTAATAAAATACTAGGAAGATAGAAACTAAGAGATTCCCAAACTCTTTTGATAAAATATTCCTCAAATTTCTTCTTTTTTAGACTTTCATAGCAATTACAACAGACCAACGGCATTTTCATATTGAATTTAACTTCGTAATAAATTTTTTGCATGAGAGTTAACATGAGGTCGATTTTATTCCCGCATAAGTTACATTGAAATCGCGATCGGGTTAACCTATCCAACTCTATTTTATCAATCTCAGCCCTCGGAAAATAACATTCGTCATTTTCGTAGTGTGAACATGTAAGACATGTTAACTCGTTCTCCATCTGTCTTTCCTCAAAAGGGGTTTTATTTGGTTGAAGAAAATGTGGATACTTTGAGTGAGATTGACAGATTACTCGTCCTTTCTCATCGATTTCAAAAGAAGGTTCAATATTAACCATTATATTACTTATTTTTTATTACTATATGAGAGATCAGATATATCTCCTTATAATTTTTACATAACAACTTTTCGTTGTTGGAAAGAATAACATTATTAAAAATCTTTACTAAAATATAAATTAGGAACTTATTATCTTATAAGTTCAAGAGGTCTTTAGCTAAAATGGCATCAACTACTAATTTTGGGTATACTATAGGGGACGTCCTAAAACAATATCTCGACGATCCCATCTTTATTTTAAACAAAGAATACGAATTTGAATACATCACTGAAAACTTTCTTTTAAAAAACTTAGATCTGAATACTTTAGAAGGTAAAATGCCTGACATTTTGCATCCCAAGGATTCTCAGCGTGGTGTTGAGTTTCTCCAAAAAGTGTCAAAGTTTGGACAAGCAGTAGAAACATTAAGGGTTCGTTATGGTGATAACTTTAGATTTTTAGAATTTAAAGGGCGATTATTCAAAAACGAAGCACAAGAAACTAAATATTTGATAATAACTCGGGATATTACTGAATTCAAGAAGAAGGAAGAAGATTGGGATAAAAAAGAGGAAGATTTAAAAAAATTAACTGAAAACATGCAAGAAATCCGATTCTGGAAGTTACTCCTAACTAAGGATGAAAAAACTTCGTTTCAAAAATCGGTAGCTTTCGAAAAAAAATACAGACAGATAATTGATAATATAAAAGAAGCATATTTTGAAGTGGATTTAGAAGGAAATTTCACCTATATAAACAAATCTTTCATTCAAATGACTGGTTATTCATTAAATGAACTGATGAATAAAGATTATTCACAGATTATGGACGACGAGAATAAGACGAAAGTTTTTGAAATATTTAATTTGGTTTATAAGTCTGGTTTACCACAAGAATACTTCCAATTTGAATTCAAAAAAAAAGGGAATACGAAAGTTATTGTTGAAACTTCCGTATACTTAAATAAAGACACTTATGGTAAAAAAATTGGTTTTTATGGGATAACCCGAGACATTACTCAGAGATCAATCTTAGAACATAAGTTTAAGCAATCTGAAGAGAAATACAGGCACTTATTTGAACGTTCTCCTTACGCAATTTGGATAGTCGACTTAAAGGGTGTACTAATTGATTGTAATCCAACTACAGACATAATGTTCTCGAAATACAAGAGAGGAAATCTTGTAGGGAAAAATTTTATAGAAGTGTTAGGAATGCTTGAAAGACCAGAATATTTCATTCCTTTTTTTAAGAGTAAATTTGAAAGCTTTATTCAGGGCAAACCAATGAAAGCGCTAGAATTTAAAATGACCCGAGCAGATGGGATAGAAAAGTGGATAAATATAACCAGTTCAAAAATTAAACTAGGAGATAAGACGCTTATTCAAGTTATAATGCAAGATATTACTGAAAAAAAAATAGCTGATTTAAAACTCCAAAGATCAGAAGAGGAACTGAAGATTTTAAATAAAGAATTGGAAGAAAAGGTACAAGAAAGAACTAAAGAGCTTAGAGAGTCTGAAGAAAAATTCAGAACTATTGCCGAAAGTTCTCTTATGGGTATTGCGATTATCCAAGATAATAAAATAAAGTATGTTAATGAATTATTAACGAATCTTACTGGATATACTGCGGATGAAACAAAAGAGTTAAGTCCAGCGAAAGTTTTTGAATTCATTCATCCCGAGGATAGAAACTGGGTCGTAGAACAATTAAAAAAAAAGCAAAGTGGTTCTTCAGATTACATAATTAATTATCAGTATCGGATAATTAACAATTCAGGAGAAATTAGATGGTTGGATAATTTTTCTAAGACTATTGAATATATGGGTAAACCCGCAGATTTAGTAACTGTTTTAGACATCACTGATCGCAAGAAAGCTGAACAAAAGTTAAAAGAATCAGAAGAGAAATTTAGAACTATCACTGAGCATTCAACTATTGGAATAGTAATTATTCAAGATGGCAAAATTAACTATGTCAATAATGCAATGTTAGCTATTAATGAATATACAATGGATGAAATGATGGAATGGTCACCAAAAGAATTACTAAATAATATTCATCCTGAAGATCGAAAACAAGCGATCGAATACCTTAAAGACAGACAAACAGGCGATTCTGCTCTCCCATCATACAGCTCTTATAGAACAATTACAAAAAGTGGAAAAATTAAATGGATAGATTCTTACAGTAAAACTATTACATATCTAGGTCGATTTGCTGATTTAGCTCTTATAACCGATGTTACAGATCAAAATTTAGCTAAACAAGCATTAAAAGAATCCGAAGAAAAATATCGTTTATTGTTTGAAAATATGAATTCGGGTTTTGCTTATCACGAGGTTTTAGTGGACGATAATGGCAAACCAATCGATTATAGGTTTATTGAAGCAAATAGTCAATATGAAAAACTGACTGGCTTAAAAGTAAGTGACCTAATCGGAAGGACCGTAACCGAAATATTGCCAGGAATTGAAAATGATCCTGCAGATTGGATTGGTAAATTTGGAAATGTGGGTCTCACAGGGTTGCCTCTAAATGTAGAAGATTACTCAGAACCACTTGATCGTTGGTATAATGTATCAGGTTATTCCCCTAAAAAAGGATTTTTTGCAGCTACATTTAGCGATATTACCGATCGCAAACGAGCTGAAAAAAAACTAAAAGAATCAGAGGAAAAGTATCGCCACTTATTTGAGAATGCTCCATTTAGTATTGCACTTTTAAATAATGAAGGTAAAATTATTGACATGAATCCAAAGACTACAGAATTATTTGGTTACAAAAAAGATGATCTTGTTGATAAAAATTATTTGACTCTATCGAATTTGTTTCCTAAAGAAACAATACCCGGATTGAGGTTGGTTCAGGATTTGATGTCTAAAGGGGAACCATCTAATCCAATAACGAAACCTCAAATCACAAAAATTTATAACAAAGATAAAAAAGCCATGTGGGTTGCATCAGAATTATCTACCATTAATATAGGTGGCGAATTAATGATTCTAGCAATAATACAAGATATTACGGAAAAAAAACTCGCTGAAGAGAAATTAAAAGAATCTGAACGAATATTGAGACAACAATATATTGAATTAAAAGAACTAGATCGGTTGAAAACAGATTTTATTAGCATTGCTGCTCACGATTTGAAGACACCTCTAATTTCCGTAGGAGGGTATGTCGATTTAATTCTTTTAAGAGAAAAAGGATTGAACGAAGGGATTAAAGAGGACTTAAATAGAGTTTTGAATAATGTGCACCGATTAGATAGGTATATCAATCGGTTGTTAGATGTAATGAAAATCGAAGCAAAAAAGGTAGAGTTAGTTAAAAGAGAAGAAAACATTCATACCATAATAGTTGACTGTCTTTCTGATTTAGAGTTTCAAGTTAGCCAGAAAAATTTAACGGTTAATGTTGACATCTCAAAAAATCTTAATATAAGAGTAGATCACTTCAGAATCTCACAGGCTTTTTTGAATCTTCTGTCAAATGCTGTTAAATTTACTCCCAAGAATGGAAAAATCGATATCTCTATTGTAGAGCAAGAAAAAAATGTTCTATTTAAAATAAAAGATAACGGAAAAGGTTTGACTACTGAAGAAATTCAAAAACTCTTTGGTAAATTCGTGACAATTGAACAAGGGGTTGATGGATATTCTACTATGGATCAAGGAAGCGGGTTAGGATTGTATATTGCTAGAGGTTTTATAGAAGCACATGGAGGAAAAATATGGGTTGAATCAAAAGGAAGAGATTTAGGTGCTGAATTTAGCTTTACTCTCCCAAAACAATAAACCCATTTACCATTAAGATTTTAAATTTTAAAATAGTAGTAGATATCTACAATACAATAAAAAATTATAATAAGACGAATTATCTTATTCAAATTAGAAGTATTTCTTTTGTTATTTATAAAAGCTTGAAGTAATAATAATCTAAATTACATATGGCATAAAACCAATAATCTAATGCCGATATTAATAATCTCTGAAAAAAATAAAGCAGCTAAAGGAATCGCAGAAGCGTTAGGACCGGTCACAGTCATAAACAAATCTAAGTTCCTAAAAGTTTATCAAATACCTTCTAAGAATATTTACGTTGTTCCTCTTCGAGGACATATTTTAGAGTATAGAAACACTGCTCAATTTAAAAGCTGGACTAAGTCAGATCCAAGAGAAATTATTACAAACCCGAAATCAATTGATAAAGTAGCCATTAGTTATGCCAATCCATACATTAAAATTTTAATCGAGTACTCGAAACTATGCGACGAGTGTGTGATTGCTACTGATGCGGATATTGAAGGGTGTAATATTGGGCTTTTTGACGCGCTGCCTTACGTAATTAAAGCTAATAGAAATATTAAAGTAAACCAATTATGGTTGAGTTCATTAGAAAAAAAAGAGATCGTATCGAAATATAGAAATTTAATTCCCCCTAAATGGAGTTGGGGAGAAACAGGGGAGGCAAGAGCAATTATTGACGCATTTATTGGCTTTTCAAGCACTAGAGAAGTCACAAATACATTCAGACCAATATTAAATGAGATTCATAATAAATTTGTATCAATAGGTAGAGTACAAACTTCGTTACTCTATTTGATATATTTAAGAGACCTTGAGATCGAGCAATTTATTCCTGAATCTTACTGGACGATTATAGCTAATTTAGAGCATAAAAGTCGTATCATAAAAGCTATGCATATTAAGAATCCATTTAGTAAAGAAAAAGAATCTGAAGCAAAAGCCATATTCCAGAAAATTAAAAACGAGAAAAAAGCTAAAATTATAAACAATACAAAAGAATCCGCAGTAATTTATCCACCAACTCCCCTGAATACTTCTAAAGCTCTTGTATTGTTAACTAAAACCTTAAGAATTAGCGCTAAAGCTGCTATGAATGCTATGAATTCTCTCTACCTAAATCAAATTATATCTTATCCAAGAACTGATAGTGATAAGTACAACTCAAATTTTGACCATAAACAATACTTAGAAAAATTTAAGCCTCATACGAACTATGGAGCTTACACGGTAAAGCTGTTTAAAGAAAATCGATCAAATCCAACAATTGGAAAAATTGATGCTGGAGACCATCCTCCTATTACTCCCTTGTTAAGTTTAGATCAAAATAGTTCAAAACTTGAAACCAATATAGAGAAAAAAGTATACGATATATTGGCACGACATTATTTAGCCCTTTTTGGTCAGCAAGCAAAGGAATTGAGAACCAAATTAAGGATATCAATCAAAGATGAACTATTTACATCCCGAATTGTGTCGTTAACTCATAGTGGATTTTACGAAATCGCTCCATTTTTAAAAAAATCTTATCAACCTGTAATCGAAATCGAAGCCAAGGAACTCCCAGTTAATGAAATACTTTTGGACAAGAAAGAAACTCAACCTCCACCACGCTACACTGATACAACTTTGTTGAAATTAATGGAGAGAGAACACTTAGGTACAAAATCCACTCGTCCCACAATAATAAATATTCTGATAGATCGAAAGTTAACTTATAGAATTGCCAAAAATCGCTATAAAATAACTGAATGGGGTAAATTTCTTATTAGTGAATTAATTAAAGTGTGGTTACCATTTTTAAAACCTGAGTTTACCCGATTTGTTGAAAAATTACTCGAGGATGTTAAGGAAAAAAGGAAAACAATGGATACTGTCGTAACAACCGTAAAAAATATATTTCTCGATTTATTTGATAAATTCCGCAATAGTAAAAATGCGATAACTTTCCAATTTGATAGTGTGAAGGGTAATTTAAAAACAGCGATGCAACAAAATTCGCAAAAAAAGTTTCCTCAAACTACTTCCAAATGCCCAACCTGTAAAAATCATCCCATGAAATTAGTTACAACCTCACAAAAGAAAAGATTCCTAGCGTGTTCTAATAGAAATTGTAAAACTTACATCTCTGTTCCAAAAACGGGAAGGATAACCATATTAAAATCCACGACTTGTTTAAAGTGCGGTTTTAATGTGTTTAAGATACTAAAAAGGAAGAATAATAAAAGTTACTCCTATTATATTTGTCCCAAATGTTGGAGCGATAGGTATAAAGAACAATCTAACGGTTTCTGTTCTAGTTGCACAGATTTTCAAATTTCTAAAGAACAGTGCGTTAAAAGAAATTAAAAAAAGTAAATTTGATTTGAAGTTAGTCCAATTTAAAACTATATTTGTTGTATGCTGCTCGAGTAAGACCGACGTAATTATCTGAGATTCTGTAAGATAACTTTCCGTTTATTACTTTCCTTTCGACATAATCGTTCTTTAGATGGTGATTTAAAGAGAGAATCATCGTCCCTAAGGTTACAGCGCCTATGTAACTCATTTTTTTTTTCGCTATTCTAATTAAATCTAACTCTGAGTGCCAACTTCCGTCGAGTAAGGAAATCAAGATTTCGTTTTTCACGGGCGTTTTGATGTTCTTTAGCTTATTAAATATTTGTGAATAATCTGGCTTATAGTATTTTTTTAGAATTTTGGTTTGTTCAAAACTTGTATTTTGACTTGTATTTTGAGGGCCTTCCATTTTTTAACACTTTACTTAAGATGAAATTCTACTAAGATATAATATCAGAATAATATTTTTAAAAAACAGTAATACGCTTGTAATATTACAATGATATGAAGAACAGAAGTTTGAATTCTAAGCCATGATTCATAGAAGGTCCTCAGGAATACCTTCAGAAAAATATTTCGCTCTGGTTATCCAATTCTGCTCGAATTCGGGAATCATTGCCAAAATCGATCCTCCAACCCAAACTGAGAATATACGTTCCCGGGGCGCTATTATTTTGATGATTTGATTTTTCTTTTTGCGCCGCGCTAATTCTATTTCTAATTCTTGATAGATTCTAGCCTTGAGATTTGGAAACATCGAGGACCCTCCCGATAAAAAAATGTTGTTTAATAAATCGGGACGGACGTCTAAGTCACACATTTCAATTACATCCATAATTGCTTCTGGGAGAGAATCTTCCTCTAA
>SOKP01000291.1 GCA_004375715.1 Promethearchaeota archaeon
ATTTGTTAAAAATGATGGATGGATGTTTTATAGTTAAAATTATATTTTAGGAAGATATCTTTCATATCATAAATTAAATATTATCTAATTACCAATATCTATTTCATATTAGACGGAGTGTATTTCTTATGTCTGAGCCGATAAGAGGGTCAAAAATTACGATTAAATTGGACAAATATTTCCATAAAATATTTAGTCCGAGCCATATTGCTTACACGATTTTTTTTTTTATTGAGGTTCTTCTCTTAATTGTATTTTATTTCCTAGGTAGTACTACTTTAGGGGATATTGGGTTATTTTTGGCGACAGTTTTTGCGTTATCATTCATTCTATTAATGTTTATAGGAATTTCTTCCAGATTCGAATCGTTTCTTTTTTCGAAAAGTTTAGATCAACATAAAACGATAATTTTTATCGCGACTTTAGGTGTGAGTTTCGTCATCGTTTTACTATATTTCCTTTTTGGCCACTCCACTCAAATACCGATTCAATTTATAGGATGGGATTACATACTTCCAGGTTTTTTTATTATAGTTTATTTTGGATGGAACTTAGCTCAAATCTTTTTTTTAAAAACGAGCTTTGAGGATATTGCGTTTAAAGCAAATGATAGAATAATGACAAATTCAAATTCTAATAGAAACAAATATTTCAGCATCATCTTTTTAATTTTGGCAATTTCAATTTCAATTTCGACTCAGTTAGGGACATACTTCGCATTCGCCCCATTTTTTGAGCCTCAAACTCCGACAGATTCTTCACTACTATGGTTTAATGGATGGAATATTGCGATGTATGTTGTTATATTTTTTATCTCCTATCGATTGGTGTTTCTCTATATTAAAAGCATTAATAATAATACTCCTAACATTTTTTCTTCAATTTTTTTTGTTCTGGTATATTTAATTATCTGGTATCGATCTTTTAGTTTTATAAATTCCTTCAGGAGCGTTTCCTCCAATACTTTAGGTATCGATGCATTTCGGGCATTTATTGACATTGTATTAATGATATTTACTGCAATTCTCGTTATAAAAGGTTTAGGAAGTAGGACTTTTAAATTTCGCATCTTTAATCCTAACAATTTAGCGTTTTTCCTTTTTGCATTTACTTTAATTTATATTGAAGGCCAGATTGTCATGATCACCGGAGCAGGCTCTATTTCTGGCACCTACACTAATCGAAGCCAAGTTAATTTAGTTAATAATTTTGCAGTATTGTTGATTACGATAATCTTTTATTGGTTCTATTCGGAATACACTTTAAAGAAGAACGGATTGATTTTAAAACAGGTATTTAACCAAAAAGAAGTAATCGAGATAGTAACTGATTTCAAGACTCATTTAATTAACAGCGGTGCTTTAGACTCAGAAAAAATAAATGATTGGGAATTCCACAATTTTCTTAGAAACAAAAAGTTAATTGATGACGAAGAAAGAATATCTGAAAGCAATACACATGAAGAACCAACTAACAATCAGACTAACATTTAGGTTCATTTAATTATTAATATTATCGTAATCTCTAAGGATTACATCTATAGATTCATCTGAATATATTATCTCGTTGAAAATTTTTATTAATAATTTTATAACCGCTCTTGGATTACCTTCAGCTCTTTTAAATACATACTTTAAAATGTGCTTATTTAACGGATAATATGGATTTTGGAACGCCTTAGAAAATTCGGTGTGATCAATACTTTCGTAGAAATTGCTCATTGTACTACTGTATAACTCGTAAACATCCTCTTCTTTGAATTCACAGAGATAAAATGGTTCTTTTATAGAGGATAATAGTTCGGGGGTTTTTTCACTATATTTTTTCCTGATTTCTACTAAAGATTGCTTCGATTTCAAGGTAATAATTATACGCAAACCCTCAATCTTTTGAAGCTGAACTATTTTATTAAATATTTTATCAGCAGCGATATCGTTTGGAGACACTTCGGTTCCGTATAACCAGCTAGGATCGAAAACCTCTTCGTCTTGTTCAGATTGTGGGCTCATAATTGAAATTATCTTTCCAAAATCGTCTATAAATAAAATTGTCCCCGATTTGGAGTTTTCAACTAGAAGTCGGAGCATTAAGTAAGCATTTTTCCCTTTACGAAGATCATTAGTGAGATTTAGGGTGGATAATTCCTTAGCATCCATTAATTCGCCGAGTAACCATCTCTCTGCTTCAATTTTCTTATAAGGATCTAATTGATGGATTGTAATTCCGTTTATCATGTCCTTTAGCGTTTCAGGTTCTACTTCGTTATATTTATTTGATAGCTGTTCGAAAGCGTATTTTTGCACTTTTTCGATATCTGCAACATGAAAAAATCCAAATTTTCTTTCTAATGCTCCCCATTTGTCACACAATTGATTTATGATATATTTCAAGGGTTCCATTTCAAGATTTTCTATAAATTCGGAATAGATATTAGAAAAAAGCTTTTTATAAACATATTCAAGTGAAATGTAAATCGTATTATAATAGTAAAGATTATTTCTCAAAGCCCAAAAAAGATGAGTTTTCCCAGATCCAACATCCCCTATAATAGGAAGAATAAAGTTAGTCTCATTTTCTACTAAATCTTTAATTCTTTGTGTTAGATCTATTCTCGAATTAACTAAATCTAAATCCTCCTTAATTTCACCGGTACTAACAAATTTTTTAAAAGGGTTATTACCCCATTTGATTATGTTGAGCAATAATTCTTTTCTATTTTCGTATAATATCATGCTTAAAAAAAAACTTATAGCTTTAGTTCTTCTATCCCGAGTATTATAATATATTTAAGATTAACATCGGTTAATGATTTTTTAACATTCATGTACGGTTCAAATGAAACGAGTAGATCTCCGTTTTCATCTCGTCCTACGATCAAACAATC
>SOKP01000140.1 GCA_004375715.1 Promethearchaeota archaeon
TATCCGATATTCAATCCACGTACGGTTCCAGCAGTTCCATAAATCGCCATACCACTTTTTGTGAATTTAGGTGCGTGAGAAATGTGTCCTCCTTTTGGTATAGGCATTATCAGCATTTTACCATTATTTTCTGATGTAAACGCATTATACATTGCTAAATTTGCTACAACTCCAGAAATGGGTCGCACATCTGCGTGAACACACTTAAAATACTCTTTTGCAAGTTCCATACATATATCTTCAACTAAATCAATATATTTACATCCAGCATAAACCCGTTGTCCAACCCATCCTTCTGCGTATCTGTGAGAAAAATCGCTATTACAAGCTTCATCTACAGCAGGACTGGTTATGTTTTCTGACGCTATAAGTGGGATTGCTTTACTAAAGAATTCATTATGTTCGATAAGTATATTTCTAATTTCTTCTACTTTCTTATTCAAAAAAAATCAACACATTCTCTATTTTAAATTAAATTCTTAAAAAGAAATAAAATTCCAATGGTTTTAAACCTTTTGACAAATCTCTAGGTTGCCGGAAGCGGAGCAAGTAAAATTTAGCGTTATTTAAACGGAGTATTTTAGAGGAAATGGTAAGTTTCATTTTACAATTCGCATTGAAGCGATATTATATTTGTAATAAAGCCTTTTTTTTCCTAAAATTAGTAAAGACAATTTAACAATCAAAACTTATGGCTATATGTTGTAATCCTTAGAGCTCTCAAGGATTAATCTCGCTTCATACAAGTTTAATTTTCTGCCTGATTTTTGTTTTTCAAGAGCAGTAGCGAGTTTTTCTTGCTTCAATTTTTCCAGCTCATATTTTCTATGAGTAAATTGTTTTTTAGGGGGTCTCGGTTTTTTGGAAGAATAATTAGATTGTTTTCCTTTAAATTCTTTTTTCCTCTTATTCATAACATGAAGGAATTTTTCATGGTAGACATCAGCCGCTTTTTTGTTTTCAATCAAATTTTCTTCAAGAGCTTTCTTTTCCTCTCTTAGTTTGTTCACAGTTTGATAGCTCTCAAGCATTTTAGCGTGATAATCTTGAGATTTGCTTGACCATTTATTTAATTGTTCATAAATCTTGTTTAAGTTAATTTTAACTATTTGAATCTTGCGTTCAATTTTAAATACATCAGTATTTTGTTGTTCAGCTAAAAATTTTTGTTTAATCACCGCTAAATCTCTAATTTGATCGACCATAGCATTTTCTTCTAGTATATCTAAATTTTCGATTTCAATCCGCCTTTCGAGATTATCGATCTTCTTCTCTATCTGTCGGACAGATACAAAACTTTTAGAATCTCTGCCTTTTTTACTCTTTCCTATAATTTTTTTTTTCTCTTCAAGAAATTTATCTAAAATCTCTTTATACTCATTTTTTTTGTCCTTGAGTTTTTTTACTTTAGTATTCCAATAGTCCCTTTTTTTTTTATAGTCTTGTTTGGCAGTGCTTAAGTCCTTGTCAATTTCAATATCAATAGTTTGTAATTTAGTAATGAAGTCTTTAGTTTTTTTATTCAAATCGTCCCGTTTTTGCCTAAATTCTTCAATTTGAAGTTGCAATTCTCGAAAGGAATTCTTTGAAGTTTGAGGGGTATTTGTGTTTGCTTTACTCATAGATTAATTCATTAACGAGTATTTATAAAAAAGGTTGCATAAACAATGATTATGCATTTCAATATAGCATTTATTTTATATTTTGCTCAAACTCTTGAAAAAAAATTACAATTTTGCAAAAATAGCCGTGCCAATTTATTAAAATAAATATAATTACTAAATTAAAACTACAGATTTACTAGAAGTGATGGAAATGGAAGATGATTTAATAAAACCAAACGATTTAATTTATTTAATTCTTGATACAAGAAGAAGATGGTTAGTAAAGGTAGAAGAAGGAAGAGAATTCCAAACTCATAAAGGAACAGTGAAATTTGACGATGTTATAGGTAAACCGTTCGGGTCTGTAGTATTTTCTCAACCCTACGAATCTCAGGGATATAAATTCTATGTTCTTAAGCCTTTACCTTCTGATTACGTAATTTATATGAGTCGTAAAACTCAAATAATATATCCAGAAGATGCAGGATTAATTTTGATGTATACGGGGATTAGCCCTGGTAGCGTAGTTATTGAAGCTGGCTGTGGTTCTGGGGCATTAACTTGTATTTTAGGGACCTATGTTAGACCGAATGGGCACATTTTCTCCTACGATGTAAGAAAACAAAGTTTAAGAAAGGCTAAAAACAACGTTCTTAAGGCTGGGTTAAGTGATTTCGTGTCAATTGAGTATGGGGACATAGTAATTGACGACCTAGGACATGAAAATGTCGACTCAATTGTTCTAGATATGCCGCAACCGTGGATGGCGATTGAGAAAGTTAAACAATATCTCAAACTTAGTGGAACTTTGGTATCGTTTTCGCCAGCGATTGAACAAGTGAAAAAAACAACTCTTGCCTTGAGAGAGAACGCCTTTTACGAGATAAATACTTACGAATTAATAAAAAGGAAATTTCAAGTGAAAAGTAATGCGACTCATCCCGAAGTAAGAATGATTGGTCATACAGGTTATATGACTTTTGCAAGAAAGATTCAAGATATGAAAAATCCTTATAGAGAGCGGAAACCAAAACAGAAAGAATACGTGAAATTGAATGGAATGCCTTTTAGAGATGAGAATGGAAGTATTATAAAATAATTAGAATCCTTTTAACTTAACGCCGGTTTGCATTACCTTCTTTTTCTTATACCTTTCCGTCATAAAATAATGCTTTTTTTTATCTGGTAAAATGTTAATATACTTCCTTAGGATATCCTCAACGAAAATTTTTGTCGTTTTATTTGGAATTTTATTCGGATTTGAGAGGTGTGCTA
>SOKP01000305.1 GCA_004375715.1 Promethearchaeota archaeon
TTTATTCGATCTTCTACTTTTTCAGACATTTGATACAATTTTAAAAATCATGCAAATACAAAAAATTTTTCGAAAACTTTTGCTCAAAGAGTTTAATGCTAAAATGAGATAAAAGTAAAAATAAAATAATAGTAAGTTTAGATCGTTGTGAGCTGATATTATTAAATCTTATTCTCAAAACTACTATGGAATTATATTGAATAGACTCTACTAAGGTTTATATTGAATGTTGTCTAATTAGAGTTAGGTTTTACATTCTTTTAGGATAGATAGATAGATGTGAATAATATTGAAAATGACCGGTTCAAAGTAATCTTGGAGGAATACTCATGAAAGCGATCGTATGGACAAAATACGGGTCTCCGGATGTTCTTAAGCTCAAGGATGTTGAAAAACCCGTTCCTAAGGACAATGAAGTACTGATAAGAATATATGCGACTACGGTAACAGCAGGGGACTGTGAGATGCGAGGGCTCAAATCTCCTATCTGGTTGCGGCTCCCCATGAGAATATATAATGGTCTCAGAAAACCAAAGAAAATACTCATACTAGGACAGGAGTTAGCCGGGAAAATTGAATCAGTAGGCAAAGATGTAAAGCTTTTTAAGAAAGGTGACCAAGTTTTTGCCGCAACCGGGATGAGTTTTGGTGCTTATGCCGAGTACGTATGTCTGCCTGAAGAAGGGATGGTGGCAATAAAACCAGTCAATATGACCTATGAAGAAGCCGCCGCCGTTCCTATTGGGGGACTTACAGCGTTGCATCATCTTAGAAAAGGAAATCTCCAGAGCGGACAAAAGGTTCTGATTAATGGTGCGGGTGGAAGTATAGGCACTATTGCGGTACAGCTTGCCAAATCCTTCGGGGCTAAAGTGACTGCCGTGGATAGAACGAGAAAATTGGACATGCTTCGCTCCATTGGTGCAGATCATGTCATTGATTACACTCAAGAAGATTTCACCAAAAGCGGTGAGACCTATGATGTTATTTTTGACGTGGTAGGCAAGAGTTCGTATTCAGGTTGTATAAGATCGCTAAAGAAAAAGGGATTCTATCTTGAAGCTGTAATAAGACCATCACATCTTATTCGAGGGCGATGGACTTCAATTACAAGTAGTAAAAAAGTAATATCTTGGTCAACAAGCAAAAATTCTGAAGAATTAATTTTCCTAAAAGAGCTTATTGAGGCGGGAAAGATAAAATCGGTCATTGATAGACGCTATCCGTTAGAACAAATTGCCGATGCTCATAGATATGTTGAAACAGGGCAGAAAATGGGAAATGTCGTAATAAATGTGCAATCCTAAAAAGAGATAAAAGGAAAAAACTTATATTCAAAAACCTTACATCTATATTTTAAAATTGTTTAACTATATATATTAAAAAAAATACAAAAATGTAAAACTTTAATAACATAAATATGATCAAATAATATTAATTAAATTCAAAAATTTAAAGGGAAATCCAATGTCTACCGAATTTGAGCAAAATTTAGAAAAGTATGTAGAAGTAATATTAAAAGTGGGCATTAATCTACAAAAGGGACAACGTTTATTGATAAGTGCAGCTGATATTGGTACACCTCTTCTTGAATTAGCACCATTTGTCGAATTAATTACTAAGAAGGCGTACCAAATGGGCGCTAGATTTGTCGATGTAATATGGGACGATCCACAATTACATTTGATTAGGTTCCAGCATGCTCCCCGAGATTCTTTTGAGGAATACCCAACATGGATAAGTAACGCATTTATTGAGTTTGCAGAAAAAGGCGATGCTACACTTCTACTTTACGCTGATATCCCAGATTTATTCATTGACCAAGATCCTGAACTTATGGCAATTAGAAGGAAGACTGCTGCAAAACATTTTAAACCCTGGTCTGATTTAAGGAGTAAAAATGCGATGAATAACACCATAGTTGCTGCTCCGGTTGACGGTTGGATAGACAAAATCTTCCCTGATCTCCCACCCAACAAGCGAAAAGCCAAAATGTGGGATACAATCTTTGATATCTGTCGTGTGAAGCAAAAAGACCCGGTTTCAGCTTGGAATAATCATATCAACCAGCTCCATGTAAGGACGAATTATTTAAATCATAAACAGTATACTACTTTGAAATTAGAAACTCCAGGAACAGATTTAACGATTGGATTGCCAAAGGGACATATTTGGAAAAGTGGTAGCATGACTACTCAGAACGGTATTGATTACACTGGAAATCTCCCTACAGAGGAAATCTTCACATTACCTCATAAAGATAAAACAGAGGGGGTTGTAACCGCAACAAAACCCCTCGATGTTGATGTCGTAGTTGAGGATTTTAGTTTAACTTTCTCTAAAGGACGAGTAGTAAAGGTAACTGCTAAAAAAGGTGAAAAAATGTTAAACAAAATACTTGAGATGGACGAAGGTATGAACCACTTAGGTGAAATTGCCCTTGTTCCCCATAGTTCTCCCATCTCACAGTCGGGAATCATATTTTACAATAGATTAATTGATGAGAATGCTTCTTGTCATATTGCTCTTGGTAGGGGTTACAGATTTAATATAGAAAATGGTGACAAGATGTCTGATGAAGAATTTATGACTGCTGGGGGAAATGTTAGTCTTAGGCATGTCGACTTTATGATTGGTTCGGGAGAAATGGATATTGACGGATTATTAGAAAATGGAACTGCGGAACCAATTATGCGAAATGGAGAATGGGCCTTTAAAGTATGATATAAATGAGATTAAAAAATTTTATGTTAGGAATACTAAAAAAGAGATAAAAGTAAAAATAAAATAATAGTAAATTTAGTCGTTGTGAGCTGAAATTATTAAATCTGCGAATAATTTCATGTCGTTAAGTAATACATTTAACTTGTCCTGAGATT
>SOKP01000283.1 GCA_004375715.1 Promethearchaeota archaeon
AAAGAGATTTCTCTAAAAGATGAAATGAAGAGTAGCTATATAGATTATGCAATGTCAGTCGTCGTCGGACGCGCTATTCCTGACGTACGAGATGGTCTCAAACCAGTGCATCGTAGAATTATATATGCGATGACAGATAATAATCAATTCTACAACACCCCTCATGTAAAATCCGCGAGAATTGTAGGTGAAACGATGGGTAAATACCACCCTCATGGAGATGCGGCTGTCTATAATTCTTTAGTTCGATTAGCGCAAGACTTTTCGATGAGATATCCATTAATCCACCCTCAAGGAAATTTCGGTTCAATTGACGGAGATCTTCCTGCTGCTATGCGTTATACAGAAGCACGGTTAGCACAAATAGCTAATGAGTTAATTGAAGACCTCGATAATGAAACTGTAGAATTTCAGCCGAATTTTGACGATAGTCTTCAAGAACCTGTGTTTTTACCTGCCAAGCTTCCAAATCTTTTAATCAACGGAACAAAAGGTATTGCAGTTGGAATGGCAACATCTATGCCCCCGCATAACTTGACCGAGGTATGCCAAGGAATAATGGCCACTGTTGATGATCCCGAAATATCAGTAGAAGAACTCATGGAAATAATTAAGGGTCCTGACTTCCCCACAGGAGGAACCATTATAAATACAAACGGTATTTACACCGCTTATTCAATTGGAACGGGAAGTCTTACTTTGAGAGGGACTGTCGAACTCGAGACAAAGGGAAATAAAAATAGCCTAATTATTACAGAAATCCCCTATTTAGTGAATAAAACAACTCTTGTAGAATCAATTGCTAGATTAATTAAGGATGGCGTCCTAAAAGATATACGTGATTTAAGGGACGAATCTGACAGGAAAGGAATGCGTGTTGTAATCGATTTAACAAAAAATGCTCAACCTGTAATACTTAAAAACATTTTATTTAAAAGAACTAGACTTCAGACTAATATTAGCATAAATAATCTAGTTTTGATAAACAATGGAAAACAGCCTAAAATTCTCAATTTAAAAGAAATAATCGACGAATACATTGAACACCGCCTTATTATTATTACTAAAAGAACTCAGTTTTACTTTAAAAAAGCTAAGGCTCGGCTTCATAGAGTTGAAGGTCTCTTAATTGCTTTAAATAATATTGATGAAGTTATAAAAATAATAAAGAGTGCAAGCGATACAAACGATGCGAAAGGAAAATTAAAAATAGCCTTCAAATTAAGTGATATTCAAGTTCAAGCCATTCTGAGCATGCCTTTATCGCGTTTAACTAATTTAGAGAAACAGAAGTTAATTGATGAAGGAAAGACATTGAATGAAAGCATTAAAGAATATGAAAAGATATTAGTAAGTAAAAAAATACGATTAGATATTATTAAACAAGAGCTAACAGATTTAAATAAAAAATATGGCGATAAAAGGAAAACAAGAATCGAAGTTATCGAGGATAAAGATGCTAAAGAGATTAAGAGACAAGATTTAGTCAAAAATGTACCAACAATAATAATTTTTACAAAAAATCAATACATTAAAAGAATTTCTGTAGAAGATTATCGTTCTCAAAGGCGAGGTGGGCGAGGTAAGAAAGGAATGACCGTACGCGAAGAAGACATCATAGACAATTTGTTTGTCTGCTATACTCACGATACTATCCTCATTTTTACCTCTCAAGGGCGCGTATATTCCTTAAAATGTTTTGAAATTCAATTACAAAAGCGTACAGCTCGAGGAAAGCCGATTATAAACTTAATATCGCTCCAATCTGGAGAAAGGATATCAGAGATGATTCCTATTCATAATTTTGATACGAATGAAATGCTCATTATGACCACTAAAAACGGAATAATTAAAAAGACACCTTTGAAGCTATTTTCAAAATTTAGATCTACGGGTGTAAGAGCCCAACGCATAAGGCCTGACGATGAGTTAATAAGCGTGAAAAGACTTTCAAACACTCTCCAAGATATTTTTATCGCAACAAAGTTAGGTTATGCTGTCAGGTTCGACGAATCAGAATTACGAGAATTAGGAAGGACATCCATGGGTGTAAAAGGCGCAGAATTAAGGGAGGGAGATGAAGTAATTGATAGCTTACTCGTAAATGATGATAATATTATTTTGACATTGACTGAAAAGGGTTATGGACAAAGAACCTACTTAAAAGAATATCGGAAAACGGGTCGCGCTGCCAAAGGAGTGAAAAATATAACATTAAATCCCGCAAAAAAAGATAAGGTTATTGCAATAAAAATTGCTAAACTTATGGATATTTTAATAGTTACAGAGCAAGGACAAGTCATAAGGGTGCCTGTGGACACAATAAGAATTACTCATAGAAAAGCTAAAGGAGTTAGAGTAATAAAACTTTATGCTAATGATTCTGTTGTCGCAATTGGTAAGTGTGCAACAAAAATTGATGAAGTGGAAGAAGTAGAAGAAGTAGAAGATGTAGAAGAAGTAGAAGATGTAGAAGATGTAGAAGAAGTAGAAGAAGTAGAAGATGTAGAAGAAGTAGAAGAAGTAGAAGATGTAGAAGAAGTAGAAGACATAGAAGAAGTAGAAGACGCAGAAGAAGTAGAAAACATAGAAGAAGCTGAAGACGTAGAAGAAGATAAAAAATTATAGTTTCATTAATAATTTACTTCTTAAGATAAGGGATCGAACACAAAAAAACAAAATCTTCGTTGCCTAAATTGTTTATTCCATGCTTTTCATTTGGAGGAATATAAATCACATCTCCATTTTCAACTATTTCCTCCATCCCAGAATCGTTGTAAAACTTCCCTTTACCACTTAATATGTAAATTTCATGGTCTTGGGGGTGACTATGAAGAGGCACATCAGTTTCAGGCTTAATTTCAAATCGTCTCATCGCAAAATTTTTAGCCCCATCATGCTCATCGTCAATTAACCATCTCACGTAAACATCTTTAACTGGAGTACCATCGCTTAATACTGCGGGTTTATTCTCCACTTGTTTATAATTTTTTTTTCGCATAATTGAATTAATTTTTAATCTAATAAAATAATATCATATATTAAAATAATATCATATATTAATTGATATTCATATCAAGGATTTTAGATGAATATCCAGTATATAGTCGAAGCGATAATACACAACCAGGTGATATATGCTGAACAATATTGGGTTTGATTATTCTCACCAGAATAAATTAACGATTGAAGATTCTGGTTTTAATGATTTTATAGAATATCTTTTCAATTCAGATTTAAAGTTAGGAAAAATCGAAGCCGGAATTACTTACAAAAAATTAACAGATTATAATGTGTTTATAATTGGAGTTCCCGGTGCGGATTCCCACATAAGCTCTGAAGAAATTGAATACTTAACCAATTATGTTAAAGATGGAGGATCTCTTCTTGTTATTAATGATAAAGGAGGAGATTTCGAAAATAAAAATAATTTAAATGAATTAACTAAAAATTTCGGTGTAAAATTCAATCCCGATCAGCTCTTTGATAATGAATATTTTACAAAGGACATATCTCGACCAATAATCAAGGATTTTCGAAAACATTTTATTACACGAGACATCACCCAAATTATTCACTCTAATGGTTGTACCCTTGAGATCGATAAATCTGTTGAAACCGAAGACATAAATGTTTCTGCAATTGGATTTTCTTCGGAAGAATCAGCTTGGCATAAGGTTTTTGATGGAGTGGATTGGGTTGACGAACCCGTAGAAAATGCTCCTATTTTAGCGATAGGACATTATGGCTTGGGAAAAATCGTAGCTATCGGAAATTTG
Organism: Promethearchaeota archaeon; assembly: GCA_004375715.1. Lineage (GTDB taxonomy): Archaea > Asgardarchaeota > Lokiarchaeia > Sigyniarchaeales > SOKP01 > SOKP01. The sequence continues at coordinate 3,780 of SOKP01000283.1, forward strand.
TCTCTATTTTCAGGATTTCACGCTTCATATGGTATACACGCTGTTGATAACTTCAAATTGATCTCTAGCATCATTTCGTGGCTTATGAACAAAGCGCATTCTCAAGAAGCACAGTTATCACAACCTATATATTTATCCCTTCCGATTGAACAAGAGTTATATTATTGGATGAAAGGAAAACTAGACGAAGAACGATGGAAAAATGTAGAGGAAATCGTAAATTTTGCCCTTAAAGTCGTTAAATTTAGGATAAGAAAGCAGGAAAACCTAGAAGAATAGTTTTACACAAAAAGAAATTCACTTAATTTAAATAGTAAAGGTTTTTTGAATGATTCAAACAGATAAAGAAGAAATTCTAATCGGATTATTGTCTGATACACATATCCCCCAAAGAGCGGACAACCTAACAGATGTAGTGTTAGATGATTTTAAGAAAAGAAATGTTGATTATGTATTTCATATGGGAGATTTCACCTCTTTTGAGGTATATGAGAGACTTATTGAGACTTTTGGCAGTGATAAAGTCGTAGCAGTTCGAGGTAATATGGACTCTGATTCTAATTTAAAGCAAACTTTACCTGAGAAATTAGAATTCAATATTTACAATTTTAAAATCTTAATGCTTCATGGAATGGGTGGACCAAACATTATAATAAAACGATTGATTAAAAAATTAGATTTACGTAATTCTGATTACGATATCGTAATTTTTGGACACACTCATAGACCTGTAAATGAAAAAAGCAACGGAATATTATTTTTCAACCCAGGTACTACAACTCCTATAGATAACAAATTTACCGTGATTTCCTCTTATGGGTATCTTAAAATTACTAAAGATACAATTAAACCTGAAATTGTATATTTATAACAACTCCTTAAATAATTAATTAAAACTAAAATTTAGGTAAAGTAAAATTGTAAAAATTTGGTGTTTAAGGACTTTCCAATGATTTACCAGAAAGTTTCTTATAGTGATTAAGCACAGCTTGTCGAGCGGCATAAACAAAAGCTCTTTTTACATTAACTCCAGTAATAGCTATAGTTTCGTAAATTAAGCAGTGATCAAGTTTTGCTGTATCCAATACTTGCCTTACCTTGGAAATCTCCACGATATCTTCTAAATCCCTTTTATTTGCTAAAACTACTATTGGTACTTCAGGTGGATCAAAAAGCGCTGGTGGAATTAATTTATCTCCATAGAATTTAAGTAATTCTTTAAGAGACCATATATTCTCGCCCCATTGATCTATTAGACTGTCCCAGGTGAATATCACTGCATCTGTACCTCTTAGTACTGTTTGCCGCTGGAATTTGTGTCTCCGTTGACCTGCTACGGTGTAAACTTGAAATACTACATTAGAAACTCTTGCGACTACTCTGTCAAAAAATAATGTACGTCCAGTAGGGTCCTGAATTTGTTGCATGTCACCTGAGGCTAAGCCTTCGCGATGGTAAACCCATTCTAATGCGGTCGTTTTTCCTCCTAGTGAAGGGCCGTAAAAACAAATTTTAAAAACAAGAGTTCCGTCTCCTCGTCTACTTGGCAATGCTTATGACCTCATTTAATAATTAAAGGCGTTTAATTTTATAAACTAATAATAATAATTATTTATTAAACTTTGTAAATCAAAAAGTTTTTTCTTCTCAGTTAGCTTTAATAAAAAGGATTATGATAACGACCCCTTTCTCCCCTATCTTGGGAATCCAATGTTCTTAACTTAATTTCCTTGTCAATTAATCCCTCGATGTGGCAGAGATATTCGTATTCATCTTTAACAACTAGCGTTATAGCAACTCCGAGTTTATTCATGCGGGATGTCCTTCCTATTCGATGTACGTAATTTTCGGGATATTTTGGAATATCGTAATTAAATACATGGGATATGTTATTAATGTCTAAGCCCCGTGCAGCCACATCAGTGGCGATCAGTAAGTTGATTTTGTGGCTTTTGAATCCTTTTAAAATCTTTTCTCTTTGAAATTGCGACAAATCCCCTGAAATGAGCTCTACTCTATAGTTGAAATTATCGCGTGATTTTAATCTATTAGTTAACCAAGCAGCTGTTTTCTTGGTGTTTACGAACACTAAGAGATGCTTAGGTTTTTCTCTTCGTATGACTTTAATGAAAGTTTTGAATTTATCGCTATAATTATCTATCATGTAATAGAATTGTCTCGTATTCCCAACAGTTAAGTGGTCTCTACTCAAATTGAGAAATTCAAATTTATTTTTAGAATATTTCTTTACTAATTCTCTGATTCCGTAGTCAAAAGTAGCAGAGAATAGCATAAATTGGAAATTCGTATGGACTTGATCTAAGATATATTTTACATCGGGAGTAAAACCCATATCAAACATCCTATCAGCTTCGTCGACGACAACAAACCTTATGTCGTTTAACCTTAGTTTTCTTCTTTTGTATAAATCGATTATTCTCCCAGGAGTTCCGATGATAATATTTATTCCGTTCTCCAATTTCGTTATCTGGTTATTGATAGAAACACCTCCATATATTGGAAATGCCTTTACCTTTGAATTCCCCAAATCTCTAATAACTTCGTAAATTTGAGTCGCTAGCTCTCGCGTTGGCACTAATATTAAAGCCTCATTGGGCTGATATTTCAAATTTTCGATAATTGGAAGTACAAAAGCTAAAGTTTTACCACTACCAGTCCTCGCCTGAGCCATGATATTCTGGCCCTTTAAAATTAAAGGTATAGACTTTTGTTGGACGGGTGTGGGTTCTAAAATATTATTTTTTTTTAAGGCATTAACGCTATGGACGTTAATTCCTAAATCTCTAAAATTCATTCAATTCACTAAATAGTTCTTACTTTTTCACTCTTTATCGATTAATTAAATATTTAAAGAAAGATAAACTTTTCTAAAATTCACTTCTTCAATATAAACAGTTCGTAGGTTCGATTTAAGAGTAATTTAAATCTGAAATACGGCTTTTTTAGTTAAAATATCGAGTTTAATTAATTTTGGGTTGATAAAGGTTCTAACTTTTTCAGCTGTTATGTTTTTATTATTGAATACTAAATCTTGTACTATGGAGTGGTATTTTTGAGATTTTTTAGCCAATTTTCTATGTATATCGTTATCGTTATCATATATCGGAATTGGGAAAGAAAATGGTCTTTTATGAATGTGTCTGCTTGATTTTATCAACTTAATATTCTTTGATAATACTGGAGAATTGAAAATTGCAGATAAATAATGTGCTTCGTTTAGTGAGTTGGTAGAAAAGTAATAATTTTCAGAACAAATAACCATGCCGAGATCTTCGTTATCAATAACAGCTGACTTTAAACGTGAGCCGCTTGCGTTGTAAACGACAATATATTGTTTATTATTTGCTTGTTTAGTCAATTTGTTCCAATAGTTCAAGTTTAAAAAGAGTGAATCAATATTGCTCGTTCCTTTTTTATTTATTTTGTAGAAATTATTAATTTCAGTGTAAAAGTTAGAAGCTTTAGGATTATTATTAAGAAGTTTTTCATCCCACTTTAAGGAATTATCCACGGGTAAGAAGACGTTTCTAAGTTCTTTGATGTAAAAAGGAACTAAATCTTTGTTTAAAAAAGACTTAAATCCAAATTTACTTTCGATCAACTTTTTTTGAAATTTATATCTCCAAACCTTCTTAGCCCGCATAATTACACCGGGATCTGAAGATATTTCTAAAAAATTATCGTTTCTTTTATCTATTTTAAAGAAAACGAGTGATTTTGGGACTAAAGTTGCTCCTTGAAAGAATTTAGCTTTATAGGGGCTTATTGAAAGCATATCCAAGAATTTCAACTCTTTTTCGGGCATAATAATTTTAGCTCCTCTTTCGTCGTATTCAAAACTAGAATATTTTGTTTCATCTAAGAGTTCGAGATTACTATCAAATATCATTGCTTTAATTGGATATATTTCTGTAATCTTTATTTCCGATCTTGTACCTACATATTCAGCTTTCAAGCAGATATGGTCAACATTAAAGAAATAATTATTTGGGAAATCCCAGATTTCGATCGTGTTAAATATAGAGAACCTACGGAACTTAAAGCAATGATCTCCATTCAGCACGCTCTTGGGCATAACAAAAAATATAATTCCCTTAATTTTTAGAAATTTTAGAGGTATTGCGAAGAAAAAAATTGATGCCAATTCGATATGCGTAATGTATTGGCTTGAAGGTTTAATCCCTAATGTTTCTGATAACGTACGGATTTTTAATTGATAAGACTTATTCGTAATGTCTTTATAAGTTAGCCAGGGGGGATTACCAATAATTAAATCAAAAGATTTGTTGAGTTTTGATATTTCATTTTCTATTTTTGGGTTGGATTGTTCAGGAAAGAGAGAATCGATTAAAAAGATATTAATTCTCGGCATTTTGCTAATTTTTCTATTGAAATAATCCAAAAATAATAATAATAAATTCACCTTTGCTGTGAGCGTTGCTAAAGGATTGATATCAAACCCATAAATGTTATCTATTGCTTTGGTTATTACTGATTCATTATTTTTAGAGTTAAAAATTTGAACTATGAGTTTTATTAAAAAACTCCCAGAACCACAAGATGGATCTAATGTTTTTAAACCAATTTTATACAATTTATCTATCATTTTTTCAACAAGGCTTGACGGTGTATAAAATTCACCGATTTTATGTCGCGTTGAGACATGGAACACTTGTTGATAGAGTTCATGAAAATGGTCTTCTCTAGCTAAGCTTGCGCCCCCTAAAAATTTGCTTATCTCAGAAATAAGTGTTTCATCCAATTTAGGACAGAAGAACAATTTAAGTTCATCTAAATTAAAATGGTCGTAGATTGTCTTATTTACAGATGTATCAGCGCTTAATAATACTACTAATTTTAGTATCGAAACATAATAAGAATGTTTGAGAAAAAGAGATTGTTCTATTTCTTTCCCATAAATTTTTTTGAACGCCGATTCCCATAGACGAAACTTCTTTTGAAAACTACTTTTATTCAGTTCCGCTTGCCTTTTTAAGAATATAGAGGTTTCTTTATAAAAATTTGTTCCCAAGCCAAAGAATTCCGCAAATTGTTTTGAACTTATTTTTTTGTTCATGTTAAATCTCATTAGTCTTTCTTATAAAAAAGTTATTTGCTTAAAATGTAATAATTTTTTTTTGTAGTAATATTAATGATATTTTAAAAAAAAAATTGGAGTTGTAAGCTCCTACTTATCTTTTGATTTCTCTTATTTAGATTAATTATTTACGTTTCATAGAACATGAATTAAATTAGGAATTAACAAAATACGAGAAAATGTATTATAATTTCTTATTTCTCTTTTTTTAGCTCGTTTTTGGTTCTCTTTTAAAAATCATGACTATTCCATAAATCACCAAGCAGATAGACAAAAAATCAATACCAATTAAAGGAGAAAAAGTATACAATTGAAATGAAACCGGATATAAGTAGTCAGGTAATTGATCATAATATCGATTTAGTATTATTAAATAGATAAATATAGAGAATACAAGAAAAATACTACTAGAAATTATTGAAACATTAGCTCTTTTTTTTATTGAAGGAAGGGATCCTAATAACAATCGCATACCAAAAGCGATTAAAATAAAAACTATAAAACTATAAAAATATATAAATCCCATGCCTAAAATACAAGCAAGGCATGGTTGTGGAGCATGGAAATAGGAAAAAACAAAAACGCACCAGACAATAAGTGTGATTAGAGTAAAAATTATGAGGACTAATCCAAGCCCTAATTTTATCTTAGATTTCATATAATTTATATAAATCCTTTATCATTATTTAACATTTTATTCAAAGATAAATGAAAAATTAAGGGAAGCAATATATAAAGTATTCTCCTACAGAATTAAGTTCTTGAATCCAGAGGCTAAAGACACAAAAGAAAATTTTTACAAGATGATAATAGGTCCTATTTATTTTCAGAAATCGAATTATCGATATTATCAACTTCTATAAAATTAGTTTCTTTTTTGTCCTTTGATTTCTCATATTTAGATTGATCTGTCATTTATATTTTAATAATTTTCTTTTTTCCATTCACAGTTTCAATATGAGTGTAAAACTACTAATCTTACCTTTAGAAGAAAAATCATAAAATTATTAATTATTTTCCTCTCATAAAGGATGGGAGCATTAAAGTAAATATTTCAACTATTTTTCTGAGTTTAGCACTTTCTTTGATACGTGTAACAATTAGGACCGATTTTTCTAATTCTCCTTTATCTAATGACCCCCCCGAATAAACACCTTCTTCAGCATTGAAAACTAATAAATATCTAACATTCGGGTTATTAATTATGCTTATTCCTGAAGTTTGTTTTAAATCATCATAGACTTCTTGGTATATTTTAGGAATATTTCCTCTATCGTTAGTAATAATTAGTATTGGAATTCCTTTCTCAGTTAGCTTTTTAAGTTCGATGCTGTAGAATTTATCAATTTTAGGTGAAACAATATTAAGTTGAATGGATGTTGAAGTGATCAGATTAATTAAATGCTCATTGAGAACATTCTTGCGTTCAAGACCTCCCGAAGATTCTAAACTAATCATTCCTACTAA
>SOKP01000119.1 GCA_004375715.1 Promethearchaeota archaeon
CATTTATAAGGATTATTGCTAAACTAGTCATAAACTACGCTCTGAATTACAATCCCGTTTATATACACTAATAGTTTAACGATAGAGAAAGCGCTGAAATTTAAGAATAAAATTAAATAAGAAGTTGGTTATGATTTTTTTATAAAGTTCATTTTTAACTATGAAGACTGATTATTTAGATAAATTTCAAGGGTGTCTTATTGGTGTTGCAGTAGGAGATACATTAGGTCATCCTTTTGAAGGGATTCTTAGGGAAAAAATATACTCCCGCTTTAGTGACTTTAAAGAATTTATAGCGAGCAATAAAAAGTTATTTAATACATATACTGACGACACTCAATTAACACTGCACACAGCAAAAGCGCTTATTCAAGGATCTGGTTTTAATGAAGACTACCTTATTAGAGAATATGTCGAATGGCTTGAAGATCCCCCTATTGGTCCCGGATATGGATGTATATCGTCGATTCAAAAACTAAAATACGGGATTTCGTGGAAAAAAGCAGCTTCAAACTCAGGAGGTAACGGTACGACGATGAGAGTCTCACCCATTGGGTTATTTTACAATAAAGATGCAATAAAGCTAAAAAATTTCGCATTGCAATCAAGTAACATTACTCATTCTCATCCTGCAGCTTCTGCAGGGGCGATAGTAATTGCTCGAGCAATTTCTTTTCTAATAAATAAAACCATAGAGACAGAGTTCTCAGTTGATGAATTTTTTAATGTCATTATTTCTTCTATCTCTAATTCGAGAGAAGAAATATGGGATCAATTTATAGAGATTTTAAATAAAGTAAAGAATAGTCTTAACATTTCGTTGGGAGCAGGGTTAATTAAATTCTCTCAAGCGGGCGTAAAAGCACCTTATTTTATCGAGGATTATTTAGGTAAAGCGTTTGTTCATCCATATACTCTGAGCACAGTAGCTTGTGCAATCTTCATCTTTTTGAAATATTTGAATTCATTTGAAGAGTGTATTTTCCAATTAGCCACCGCTGGTGGTGATAGTGATACTGTGGGGGCTATAGGAGGTAGTTTAGCAGGAGTTTATTTCGGTAAAGGAAATATACCCCCTGATTTGATACAAATTGTAAGAGGTTACAAAGATATCCTAAAAATTAGCGAAGAACTATGGTTAAAATTCAAGGAGATATATATAACAAAATCTACTCAAAATCATCTATAAAGATGGCCATTCTATTAGCACATTCTTCGCAAAATTTTGGCGGTTTTTGATCTGTGTCTTCTAAATCATTTGAGAATTTCATTACGCAGAAATTTGTGCAATGCTCTAAACCAAATGTATGGCCTAGCTCATGAATTGCCTCTTTATGGATTCTCAGTTCAAATAGAGTTACATTTTCGGTTCTTCTATAAAAATCTTCTCTTAAGCGGGTAACTGAAATTAAAGCGCTCCCAAAGCTCTTGTTCTTAGGCAGATCGGCAACGCCAAAAACAAAGTTTAATAATTTAGAAAAAATGTCAACATCCAAAACACCCAGGACACGAGTATATCCTTTAATTTTAACGTACTTAATTAATCTATTTTTTACCTTTAAAGCGTCGTATTGTCTTTTAAATGAATCATATTCAGATTCCAATAAAGGAAGTGGGTTGGGAAGGTTGACAATTTTAAAACCGTATTTATTAAAGAACCACTTCAAATTTTTTTTTAATACAATTAATATCCCGGGCTCAATATCTCCAACTCTCTGTAAGTAAATTATTTTCTTCATTTCAAAACTAAGTGTAAGCGATTTCCTAAGGAATTTAAATTTAAACTACTTTATATGATTTAACAAAAACTACTAATAGATGGAATAAAGAAATAAAAAAATTAAAAATCGAAAAAATATTTGTATCTTTATTATTGATATTTTTTGATCTTATTTTTCATTACGAAAACATAAAATATCAATTTCCTTCTCATTTTGAAAGGGAGGGTGGTCTAGCTTGGTATGATTCCTGGTTTGGGACCAGGTGGCCGGGGGTTCGAATCCCCCCTCTCCCATTTTTACGACTTTCTTAATTGGATTAGTTAGGCTAAATCAACATTAGAAAAAATAGGTAAATGACTCATAAAAGAAAGAGAGTTAGATTTGGGTATATTCTTCAACATCAACAGATTGATTACTATTGAAATAAATATCAGGAATTAATTCTTGAACTGTTGTAAGAAGAGATAACATTATTGCGGGATTATCTGAAGTAATTTTGTAGTATACATGGCGCCCAATTCTCTTTTTTACTTGAATCTGTTCTTTGAAGAACTCTATTAACTGCTGGACATCTTCTTTAAACGCTTTATTTTTTTCAATCCAAACAAAAATTTGCTTCTTTTTTGTTTTGTTATTTGATTTTATTTTTAATTTTAGTATCATGTTAATTGACGGGAAATTTATTATTGTTTTCTTTTATGAATTAACCATACATCTAACTCTAATTATAAAAACGAGGATATTTTTAATTTCAATAGAAATACTTCACTTTTTGATAAGAAAGGCAAAAAAGAACCGAGCTTATTTATCAAAAAAAGATTTTAACTGATATTTTTCATATAAACCCTCGATAGCAATATCAAATCTCTCAGAAATATTTAGATAACGATTACCCCATCCACTTGATAGAGAAATTTCTTGAAAATCTGATGTAGGAGCAAATAGAAGGATAAGGTCTTTAACTTTTGAAAAATCTCTGAGTCTTAATTTTTGGATATGAGCATCTATTTCAATAATCAATTCATCTTTACTATTAAATGTTGACCAAGAAATGTCGGTTCTTGGTTCTAGAATTAATTTCTTAACTGATTCCAGTATTTCAATTATAACTGTTTCATCATTGTCAATGTTTTCCAATCTATTTTCACTCAGGTATTTATCAAAACTGCCTCTGAACGTGATATCTCCAAGTCTTTATCTAATCCTTTTTAATTCGATTTTCACAACATTTAGACGATCTGGACATTCTAATTCAACTATATCTGGTTCTGGTGACCAAGGAAAGGTACCACCAAATTGTAATGTTAGAATAGAAGGAAAAATATCGTGATAAAAAAACCCACATAATCCTCCAGAGTCGTGACCGCTCAATTCGATCACATCTCCTTTTTTATGGTTTGCGGTACAACGACCTTTAACATCTTTTATCGTTCCAACTATTTTATACACTTTTTTCTCTTTTTCACTCAAGCTTAAACACATTAACTAGTTTTGGATTTTTTTTTTTAATTCTTTGAGAATGTTATCTACTTTTTTATCCTTAATCCAATATCTTATTTTGGAGGATTGTAATAGAGATTGAATTTTAACATTAAGCTCTTTTAATTTTAGTTTATCCTCTTCAGATAGTTGAGGAACTTCTTCAATTTTTGACTTGCTGATCTTTTTTATATGTTCTTCGATAGATGGGATTTCTATTTGCTCCTTTCCTTCAATTAGCGCTTTTCTTAATACTTCTTCAATATTCTTAACCCAACCTTCTATCCAAGGATACGGCTCGCTTTTTTTCGGATCTTTAATTTGAATATTTTTCCTTTTAACGACAATTAAATCGTCAGGGCAAGAGTTTTCGCACGCTCCACAATAAAAACATTCTTTTTCGTTACACGCAATCTTACCATATTTTAGAACATCTACAGCGCTCTCAGGAATGTAAAAAGATTCTACGGGGCAGATATTAACGCAAGCCTTACAACCTTGGGGATCGCATTTATGTAACATGTTTTTCTTAATAATGACGTCTCCCTCGATTGGAGTATTGATAGAAAAACAATCAGCGGGGCATTCTTTTGAAATTTTAAAATAATCTTGGATGTGATTCCTTTCTCTTACTGTTAAGCATAATTGGCAAATTTCATTTTCCTTATCTTCAGTACACTTATCAAAATCGATTTCATAGAATTTCTCTATAGTAGGAAACTCATCCATAACAATTTGTCCTTCAGGCTCAATATTTTCGTGGAACGCATCGGTGGGGCAAACCACAACACATAGCATGCAATAACAACATTTATCGTGATCAATAAAGAGTTTAGGGTTTGAATCGTCCAATATATTTTGGGCAATTTCTGGGATTGGGCCAAGTTCAATGGCGTCAACCGGGCAGACAAGTTTACATAAACTGCACCCGATACATTTTTTAATATCGTACGTTAGTTTCTTCTTAACATCCTTATATTGCCAATTTAAAACTAACTGATCTCCAGCTACATCTAAAGTTTTTTCAATCTCTTCTTCTTTTTCTTGATCTAATTTATCTTGATCTGAAGATTCAGTAATTTTGATTCTCCCGAGAATGTATTTAAAACTTTTCTAATTAATTTAAATTGTGCTGATTAATTAATTTTAACTCTTAAACAAAATTAGCAGTAAAAGTTAAGAAAAATAGGATTGACTTTCTCTATCAAAACCGTATACATATTCAATAAGCATACCATCTGGACGCCGTTCAGGAGGTACAAAGACAATTTTCAAATCGGGTATAAATACGCCAATTCCGTTTTTTGCGAGTATTAGTGCAGGATGGTCATTGTCTTTAAAAATTTCCTCACTAATATTAAGCGTAATAGTTCTACACTGCCGTTCATCAATAACACCAAGTGAATGGATGTATTCATGAAGCAGAATGTGATAAGTGTATGCCCAAACAATATCGTCTGATTGTGTTTTTAAAATGATCTTCAAAGGAGAAGTATTCATTACTATATCTGTGCCAGGGTGAAAATGCATTCCTCCTATAAATCCACCTTGGAACATTCCCATTTCTGCAAGTCCTAAACTCAAACCCGCACGATGACGCCCTAATATCTGTCTAACATCTTTCTTAACGGTTTCAAATATTTCGGGCATTTCTTGCTTTAAATCTCTTAGGTTCATATATCTCCTCTTTAAAATACTATTTTATGTTTAAAATATTAATAATAAGAAACGCTATAGTGATAGGGGTTAAAAATCAAAAAACCAATCATCGTCATCTTCCCAGAGAAAATCCATGAATGATGACATATCTCTCAGAAGGCTTTTAACGTCTCCTATTTTAGATTCTCTTGTAAATGGATCTAGATCTGAAAAAAATAATCTATCCATGAGATTATCTATGCTAATTCTTTTACGAAATTGTACTGGATTGTAAAATAATGTATAAAAAATTTCCCGTTCTAAATTTTCGACTTCAGCTTTTGGTTTTAGGAAATGTTTCTGGTATGTTCGATTAATGATGCTCTTAAGTTCGATTATAAAGCACTCTTTATTCTGCAGTAATTTACGTCTATCTCCTTCTAAATTCCTAATACTATGCTCGATATCTCTAATCTGTTCCCCCAAAAATCTAATTTTATTATCTGGAGTTTTAATGTTCTCGTATTTGATAGAGCATCCAATGTCTTTAAGATTGATGGATTTTGCTTTGCTATCGATTTGAGCCATACTGTATTGGATGTTATAATAATCGGGAGTAATATCAATCCTTATAGAAAGATTACTTTTTATTCGAAATTTGCTCCCCCGCTTTTCATCTCCAATTCTTTCGAGAATATTACTTGAGCCTAAAATTTCTAACTGACTGTGTACGGCTTGTCTCGAAATACCTAAAATTTTAGATAATTCTGAAGCGGAGTGTGGAACTTTTGCTAATTTAGACAATATAATCCGTCTAGTTGGATTACCTAAAATTTCTAAGAGATTATCTAAACTTATGAACTGTTTGCTTTGATTTTTTTCTTCTATTTCCATCTACATCACTTCTTTCTCGTTTAAGATTTTATATTATCTATACATTTCGTTTGACTCTTTTGAATATTGATCGTGAACTTTTTTAGCTCTGTCTGCTCCTTTAATGATTTTATCAATTGCCTCGTCGAAATCTGATTGTTTTATTTCGATTTTGCTTAAGAGTTTGGATTGAGCGCTCTTAATTTTATCTTCTACATCTTGAATAGCTGCCTCGTCGTCTTTTTCCGATTGTAATTGCTCCAGATGATCCATGAGCTCTTGTAACTCTACCTTCTTCTTATTAAAGGTGGGGATTGCCTTTCGAATTGTTAATAAAGTAGCTTCTTCAGCAATTGCTTGGATATCAGCCCCTGTATAATCTTCTAAAGCTTCAGCGAGTTTATCAAAATTCACATCCTTCGCCAAAGGTTTATTCTTAAGATGAATCTTAAATATTTCCTTTCGAGTTTCAAAATCAGGTATAAAAATCTCGATATGCCTACCAAACCTACCGGATCGGAGTAAAGCAGGATCTAACATATCAGGTCTGTTAGTAGCTGCAAGTAAAATTACACCTTTTAAATCTTCTAAACCGTCCATTTCGGTTAATAATTGAGAGATCACTTGATCAGTAACCTCGGAGCTTGCAGATCTACCTCTCACTCCGGCGATCGCGTCAATTTCATCAAAAAATACGATACATGGAGCCGCAGCTCTTGCTTTCCTAAAGGTCTCTCTTACAGCTTTTTCGCTCTCTCCAACCCATTTGGAGAGAAATTCGGGTCCCTTCACTGAGATAAAGTTAATTTCAGTTTCATGGGCTAGTGCTTTTGCTAATAAAGTTTTTCCGCTTCCAGGGGGTCCATATAATAATATTCCACTTGGAGGTTTTGAAGATAAATGGCTATACAATTCAGGGTACTTTAAAGGCCACTCGATAATTTCTCTCAATTGTAACTTAGCATCTTCCAGCCCACCTACATCTTCCCATGTTTCCTTAGGTTGAGAAATTACTACTTCCCTTAATGCTGAAGGCTCGATACTATTTAACGCTGAAGTAAAGTTCTCCATTTTAATTCTTAAAGCACTTAAAATTTCAAAAGGAATCGGTTTATCTAAATCGATCTTTGGAAGCATTTCTCTAATGGCTAACATCGCTGCTTCTTTAGCCAATGCTTCAACATCAGCACCAACGAAACCATGGGTTTTCTCTGCTAATGTTCTTAAATCAACATCTTCAAATAATGGCATACCCCGAGTATGAATTTGCAAGATTTCTAGCCGGCCATCAGTATCTGGAACCCCAATTTCGATTTCTTTGTCAAATCTACCAGGTCTTCTCAATGCGATGTCTATATCATTAACTCGGTTCGTAGCTCCAATGACGATGATTTCTCCTCTTCCTTCTAATCCATCGAGTAAAGATAATAACTGAGCTACGACCCTTCTTTCTACTTCTCCAGTCACTTCACCTCTTTTTGGGGCAATTGAATCTAACTCGTCAATAAAGATGATTGAAGGCATGTTTTTTTTAGCGTCTTCGAAAATATCTCTTAAATTTTGTTCGCTTTGCCCGTAAAATTTACTCATGATTTCAGGACCGCTAATAGTTATAAAATGTGCATCTGTTTCAAATGCAACCGCCCTGGCTAATAGAGTTTTCCCCGTTCCAGGAGGCCCATGTAATAAAACACCTTTGGGGGGATCGATTCCGATTGTTTTGAATATTTCGGGATGTCTTATTGGCAATTCGATCATTTCACGAATTCTCTGAATCTCGTCTGCTAATCCTCCTATATCTTCGTAGCTTACCCTTGATTTTTCTCTTTCTATAATTTCTTTATGGGTTTTTTCACTTAATTTAATCTCCGTACCAGAATGAATTCTCACTGCAGCAGTTTTTGGTAAAAAATCAATAACTATAAAATCATATTTCTTATTGTACGAGTAAAAGCTTAAAATATCGTTCTTAGTGAGCACTCTATTCTCTAAAAGGGAGTTTAGTCGCTTCGGACTAATTACAACCGATTCTGTTAATCCTGCGAATGTCACCTTTTCCGCTAAAGAAACTTTAATTTTACGAATCACAACAGAATCATCCACTGTAGTATCGATATTTCTTCGTAGAAATGGATCTAACCGAATTATCCCTGTCCCAATATCTTCAGGCTTACTTGGAAATAATAATGCAGCAGTTTTTAATTTTGAAATTGGGTTAGATATCTCTATTGCATCACCATTTTTTAGTTTCAATTTTTTTACGACTTCAGCGTCAATCCTAATTCTACCTAATCCAGAATCGTCTTTAAACGCATCTTTAACTCGCAAACGCGTTTTTTTATCTTCTCCTTCTACACCACTTGAAATTTCACTCATTATGTAATCACACTCAAATGTTCTTCTTATGCATTATAATCGTTATTATTCCGTTATTAAATTCTAAAACATGATCGTCCATTGTGGACTCAAAAGGTAGTAGTATCTCTCTTTCAATATTAATAAAATTGATTTCGATTGATATTCTAAGAGTTCTCCCATCTTCAGTTAAACTTAGTAAAATGTGCCCTTTTTCAATTCCTGGAGCTTCGATAATAATCTCAGCAGAATCTTTATTAAAAATTTTTTCAAAATAAGGATCTTTTGCTATTATATCTCCTTTTTCGTAATTAGGCTGTAAAGAAAGCGTACTTACATCAATAGCTTGTCTATCCCTTGAAGGATTTAACCGTTTAAGTTGTGAATTTTTAGAAAGATTAATTTTCTTAAAATAGTTCTGAAGCTTTTTTTCGTCAAAATTACCTTCAACCTTTATTTCTGGTTTATCCATTCCAGATTCAAAATGATAAGTTACTTTAAAACCTTTAAACTTATCATCATTACGATTAGTCATTGGACCAAAATTCGGTTCAGGTAGAAATAAAAAATCCACATCAAAAGCTCCTTGATCTAAATTAAGGTATTCTTTGATTCGCTCTAAAAAATCATTATAATCATCATCATACTCATCTGACACGAATATCACCTTTTTATTTTTGTCAATTGACAATTGACAATTGACATTAGTAATATGGCAAAAAAGCTATAAAAACTTATTGATTTTTAAAAATAAGCTGTGTACACTTAAAAATTGAATTTCAATCATTTTATTCATTCAATAATAATTTAAAAATTCTGAAATAAGATTCTGAAATAAATAATCCTTAAATTAATAACGTGGATATGTTTTAAGACTGATTAACCAATTAATCGAAAATTGACACAATTTGTGATTTGTATATTTTTTTCAAGATAAGTTCAATAAGCTCTTCAAAAGATTCTAAAACGCCATATCCATGAGTTGCTACAGTCTTTTTAGTTTTAAAGTTCTTAAATTTGAAAGAATTGATATTTTCTAAGAAATCGGTTGAATTAAACTTATCGTGCAAATCTTGTTTATTAAAGGCTAAAATTTTCGGTAAATTGATGAAATAATCTTCGAAATAGTTGCCCAATTCATTCCATGAGGTCAAATTTCGATAATAAGCAGATTGTTGAGAGTCAGCAACGAAAATGATTCCATCTATCGCTTGTAGTGTTATAGGTCGAGTGATTATGTAGAAATCTTGTCCAGTCGTGGAATAAATGTGGATTTTTAGCCGCCATCGTTTATTTTCGAATGAAATTGTACCGTAGTCAAAGAATAGAGTTCTTCTTATGCTACTTTCAATACTTAATACGCTATCCTCTTTTCCAAAGTGTTTGAATAAGGATTTAAGAGTTGTGGTTTTTCCCGAAAGCGCTGGTCCGAAATAGCAAATTTTTAATTGAATAGTTTGGTTCAAATGATCTATTATCATTTTTTATTATATTGCATTGGTTTTTGTCTTCTATTTTGATTAGAAGTATATTAATTTCGATTATTTTTTTCTTAAAAAAAGAAGTCTTTTTAAAAGATATGTGTAAGGAATTGAGTATAAAGGAATTTTGCTTCATTAATTGGATTATTTAGTATTTACGATACATAAATATCAATCTTTATACTTTATATCTACTTATAAAGTATTTCTAACATCCTTAATGACTTTATAAGTTCTTTTTAGTAATTCGTAAGCAACTTGAGGAGGATTCCATCCTTTAAGGCCACAATCAGGTCCTACGAATTTAACCCGATCTCCATAGTGTTCGAGAGCAAATAATAAATTTTTTTTAATGAATTCTTTTGAATCTATTAAGGACATGGTTCCTTCAAATGTTTTGAGTTCATCAAGTGGAGTTCCCGCATCCAATTTCTCGGCCATAATACTATTTACGTTCGTTCTCGTGATACCTACACGTATGAACTTATCGTGCTTTTCTAAGTCATTTTTTGGAATGATATTAGAATGATCAGAGGCGTATTCACATGTCAGCACGTCAATATTTTTTGTTTGAATAGGAATTGTGAATTTTTTTAAAGTATGAAGGTGGATTTGAATAAGACCATCTATCCCTTCCACAGTTTTATCAAATGCTTTAATCAAATCATTTTCTTCGATATTAAACATGTCAACATACCCAAATGACGGTTCATCAATCGAGATGATGGAATTTTGAAGATATTTCGTATTCTTTATTGAATTTTTCAATATTCTGTTTAAAGACTGTGCAAAATTGAATACAATATCGGGATATAAAGTAAAACCATGTTTTTTTATGTATAATTCTATGGGTCCAGTAATACATACTTTTATCTTAAGGGTATTTCCAGTTCTTTCGTAATAATCTTTCGCAAAAGAGTCTAATATAAAGAGTTCTGGAATAATTCCTTTTTTGGAGTCAATCAGAGAGGGCTCTATTGCATAATCTTCGATAGGCTTTAAAAATTGGGTATACATATCCATATGTTGAGGATAATTGATTATTTCTACCCCAGCGTTTAATTTTAACTGAAAGGATTGGAGAAACGGATGGATGAAAAAATTGTAAATTCCCCTATTCTCAAAAATATCAGCGTTATTAATAATTCCCTTGTATCCTACCCAATAGAATTGGTTAAATTTGTCAAGATCAATGTAATCAGGTAATGGAAAACTACCTACATCGTCAAATTGGGGAAATTCAAATTCATCCATTAATCAAACACAATCACTAATATCGTTAATCATAAATAATCTGCTATAACAGATATATTTATGGAACATGAGTTAATTAGTAAACAAATAAAAAGAAAGAAAAAACAACAAATTGCCGAATTAGCGCTAGCTGCGAAAATTGCTAAAGAGAGAGATGGTAAGCCATTTATATTTCACTTTCTAACAACTTTAAAATGTAATTGCGATTGCGAAACTTGTCTTTGGAAAAATAATACGAAAAAAGATGAACTAACACTTGAGGAAATCAAGCGCATATATTTGGAAGCAAAGGAAGCAGGATTTTTAGTAACTATTCTCTGGGGTGGAGAACCTCTCATTAGAAAAGATATTACTGAAATTATTAAATTTGTTAAAAGGGACCTAAAATTTACAATTGTTGGGATAGTGACGAATGGTTGGTTCCTTCCAGATAAAATTAAAGAATTTGGAGACGATATAGATTTTATTCTCATATCTCTGGACTCCCCTAGGCCAGAAGAACACGATCAGATTAGGGGGCTGCCTGGATTGTATGATAAAATAATGGATTCTGTTACTAATATTAAAGAAAGCTATCCTTTGATTTCATTACAATTTAGCTTTTCAATTAGTAAATATAATATTAATCGTGTTGAGGAAATGATAATTTTATCTGATAAAATTGGAATTCCCGTAGCTTTTAATGTAATAAATACTGTCCGCCATTATTCACATGGAGATGTGGATGAGAAAGGTACGCTTTCTGCGAGTGATAACGATATTAGTCAAGCATTTGAAAGAATTCTAGAAGCTAAGAAGAACGGTTCGAAAATACTAAATTCAGAAATGTATTTAACACATTTTATTGGTGGTAAAAGGCAATACCAATGTCACACAAAAAAGGTTTTCATGTTTGTAAACTATAATGGAGATATTGAAAATTGTCTTCAGATTGATAAACCTATAGCTAATTTACGACAAACATCTGTTAGTGAAGTGTTACAACTTCCTCAATTTGTTAAATTCATTAAAGAGAGCGAGAAATGTTATAGCTGTAATTCTCCCACAATGATCGACACCAGTTATTTATGGGATGATCCGAGATTGTTAACAAAATCAGGAGGCATTTCATTTGGTTAGTTTTTTATTATATCATCTAATAGTATTTCTCTATCAAAAAATCAATTTCTTTCTCTTCCAAACCAAATAATTCAAAAAGGAGTTTATCAATAATTTCTTGAACTAATTGTTGATTATTCTGTTCTGTAGATTCGAATATTTTATTTAATAATATCCTATTCCTGTCGTTAGAAAAAAGTTCTAATTCAAGAATTTTTTCCTTGATTTCTTTTAATTTCTGAGGTTTCTTGATATTGGTGAACTTAATCATCCATATAGCTAAGAGTTTTATTAAGGATATTTTAGAAGCTTCTTCGTCAGATTGAAATATTTGTACATTTGGAACATATAATTGGTCTTCTAATTTCGTCTTACTTCTTTTGATTGAAATGTTATTAGCTTTAAATAAGAAATTAACTAATTTGGAGTTTAAATAAGCAATAAAAAATAAATAATCGACTTTCGTCTCGTCATCTTTCGACCATAAGAAGTAAGTATCGGAAGTTGCGTAATACATCTCTTCTGAATAGCCAAATATGTTCTCTTTTGAGATGTATTTGAAGAAAATCTTTTGATTTTTGTCATATAAAGGCTCAAGGTTTGTTATAATCCGCTTGGTGTCAATCCCATTCCTAATAATAAAACTGCCCCTTCGAGGAAAATATAAATCTTTTACGTTTTCTTTTGCGTTTGTTAATATCTTTTCCAGTTCCTCTTTGTATTGATGTAGATAAGATGTTAGTGTGGGGTATTTTTTTTTTAAAAGCTCATTCCTTTTGTTCTTATCTCGATTTTTAAATTCTTCTTTATTGAAGTATACGATATATCCATGAAAATCTTCCATTTTATAACCATAAGACCTAATGGATCTACTTTTATAAATTTTTTTTAGTCTTTTCTTTTCTTCCTCGTTTAATTTAACAAATTCACCGTTGATTTTGACGAATACTTCGTTATCTCTAAGTTTTAGATTTTCATTAAGATTTAAAATAAAAATCTCGTCTTTAATTAATATCAGTCCATTTCTAATAATAAAATAATCTTTTAAAAAACTAATTTTACCTTTAATTATACAAAAGGACTTAATTTTATCAACAATTTTTTTTACTTCAATTGGATACAAAAGATTCCAGCTGCCTATACTATTTAGCTCTCTGTTAGTTAAGGCTGATTGATATCGCATAACAAAATTGTGATTTAAGGAGTGTTTCAAGGAACGGTTCAAAGTATCAAAAATAACATTATTAGTGTTGTCATTAAATTGATTTTTGGGTTTAGAACTTGAAATTTGTAATACATCTATTTTCCTATTTGTTTTTTTTAGCTTATCGTTTTCTGTCTTCTTTTGAAGCGAAAAAATACAGTTATGCTGTCCTTGGGCATCTCTAAATACTCTTATCCTCGATAAATCAATATATTGAATCAAAAAGCACTCGTCTAATATGTGTGGTTTCAATAATTTAATACCAGTTTTCTTGGATTTGGTAATCCAATAATTTGTTGTGATATAAGAAAGAATTCCACCAGGTTTCAACTTAGTTATTCCAAGATGGATAAAGAAATAAAATAAGTCCATATTGCCAACGAAGTATTCGCGACAAAAGGGATAATTATTTGCCAAGTTCTGAAAAACTTTTGCGTTATAATTTTGACCTAAGTAAGGCGGGTTTCCAATTATAATATCGAATTTTTCTTTAATATCTGAGCCTAAAAAATTTTCAAAACGAAATTGAATGTTAGGATAATTTTTAACCAATTGCGATTTTAAACGATTATCAATTTCATACGCAGTTATGTTTGTGAGATTATTTTCCAAGAGATATTTTAAAAAAACGCCCTCCCCGGTTGTAGGATCTAGAACCTTTAAATCGTTAAATTTAATACTAAATTTATCTTCATAGTCTAAAGTTTTAAGTAGCTCGAGAACATTTGAAACCATAAACTTAGCGATATAGCTAGGTGTAAAAATTTGACCAATAACGGTGTTTTGTTGTTTTATATCCTTTTTTATATCCATCTAATCTTAATATTAGTTTATAACCTCTAAAAAGGTGATGTTTTTCTAAAAAGAAAGGAAAATAGTTAAAAACTATAATAATGCGTATTATAATGGTGGAATAAAACTGGAAAAAAAAATATTAAAAAGTTGGAATTACCCATTTCATCTAAAACAGGAGAACCATTAAAGCCATTTATAAAACCATGGGGTACATTACTACTAGGTATCACATTTATTGCATTGGGATTTTTAAATTGGTGGCGTTCATATTCTTGGTATCCCTTCCCAATTTTTACTAACTTTACTAACTTTTTACTTTTTATTTTTTTATTAGTTGAAGGGTGTGTATTGATTTATCGTGCAAAACTAGGGAACAAACACGTGCTGACTCACCAAATAATCTTATTAATAAACAGTTTCTTTGTATTATTTATGGGATTTGTTTTTTCAATAATCTTTTGGTCAATACCTGGTCTATTGGGCATGGTAGGCGGTATTATCATCATTATAATATGTACTTTGGGCTCCACTATTCATTGTATATATTGGCTCGTGAAGTTGGAAAAATACAAGGTTAAAAATTAAGTCATTAGAAGAGATCGTAACTACATTATTTATAAATGAAATATTATTAAGTCAGACCAATGCTCAACTTATATTTCTAGCCACTTTTTTTGGAGCGAATAGTTATAATTTTGCTTAGAATACAGATAAATACATTATCGGGTGGAGTGGAGTTTCAGATGCTATTATGGTAAGTTATGTAATAGCCTTACTTGTTAAATCCATCTAATCTTAATATTAGTTTATAACCTCTAAAAAGGTGATGTTTTTCTAAAAAGAAAGGAAAAAAAAGATAAAGCTTTATTTATTACTGGTAATGGTCGTGATTGTGACCGTGATGCTCCATTTTTATGTTAACTGGTCTTAGAGAGCCGATAGCCCAGCCAGTGACTTCGTTTAATGAAGGATGAATAACCATTGATCTGTAAATCGGCATAAAAGATCCTCCTTCTGGACACGCGCGAGATAATTTAGGGATATCCTCCTCCCCAGAAGATTCTGGTAAGACACATGTAAATCCAGAATTCATTAAATAGACGAAAGGTTGCACCAAGATCGCTGCGTGTGGTCCAACAACATGAGCGCCTAAAATTCTATAGGATTTATCAACAACTAATTTGACGAATCCGTCGTCGTCATCGTTATTACTGAAGCCCATAGCGTAGCCCTTTGCTACTGTGGAATATTGTTTTATAGCAACGTAAATTTCATAACCTTTGTCAATAGCTTCTTTTTCCGTCATCCCTACGTGACCAATTTGAGGATAAGTAAAAATTGCCCAGGGGACTGCCGAATAATCTACAGATTTTCTATGTTCCTTTGGAGCAAAAATATTATTATTACATATCTCTGCTTCATAATTCGCTTTATGTCTAAATTGATAACGCCCATTAGCATCGCCTATACACCAAATATTCTTTTTAGTCGTTTCCAAGTATTGATTGGTTGTTACCCATCCGCGTTTATCAGTCTGAACGCCAGTTTTCTCGACATTCAGGATGTCTGCGTTTGAGCGTCTCCCCGTAGCAACTAAAATTTCTTCGGCTTGTAATTCAATTTCTTTTCCACTATCAACATCTTGAACTGTAACTGTTTTGATTTTCTTTTGTGTAGCAACTTTTATCGCCTTATGATTTACTAACACAGTCATATGTTTCTTAAAATTACGTTCCAGGAATTCGCTTATTTCTGGTTCCTCAGTCATGACTAACCGAGGTAACATCTCTACAATAGTTACTTTCGTGCCAAAAGCGGAAAAAATATGAGCAAATTCAGCGGCAATAACCCCACCTCCAATAATAATTAGACTTTCCCACGGCTTCTTAGGGAATTTATCACCAAAGAAATTCTCGCTTGTTATGTATTCTATCTCGTCTAATCCTTGTATAGGAGGAATAAAAGAACGCGCACCAGAAGCTAAAACAAATTTTTCTCCTTTAAAGTGACCGATGATTTTCCCAGAACCAACAGATTTAACCTGCATTTCATAAGCTCCAATAAATTCACCCACTCCTTTATACAGTTTCAAGTTTGGTACATGGGATAGCCCCTCTTCCATTTCTTTGCTTTCATCTATTTGACTCCACATTCTTTTAGCAATTAAGTCCCAATCAATGTCTTCAACTCTAAATTTTATCCCTACCCTAGTGGCATGCTCTGCTTCTCTTATTAAGTCTGCGGGGTGAACCAATACTTTTGATGGAATACAACCGCGAGTTAAACATGTCGCTCCAAGTTTCGCGTTTTCAACTAGAGCGCACTTTAATCCCATTTGAAGTCCATAATTAAGGACACTTAGCCCCGCTCCAGATCCAACAACTACTAAATCATATTTCTCCATAAATTCAATTCGACATCTATCATTTTTAAAGTTTTTACTAATGAGTTAAAAATTATAGAAAAAGAAGATCGATTGAAATATTTGTTTCCATTTGAAAACTCATTAATTAATGCGCATTAAAAACACTAATGAGTTACTTTCGCATATGTATAAAACCGCCAGATTTCATTAACTCACAAGGTTTAAGGTGTTTTTTATCGCTTAATTCCACGAAGTCTTCTAACATTTTAGACCATTTTTCGTAATTTCTTTTACCAGGATTAAAAGGACCAGGCATACTCGTTCCAGCTAACATCACATCGTCAATAATTTTATATCCAGAAACTATATTTTCTTCTAACAGCTTACATCCTTCATTTAACATAATGGCCATTGTCATTTCCGGGTTTAAAATTCCCGCTTTTTTATTTAAATTTATTTTTGGTCTTCCCACCGTCCAATCGTAGAATCCTCGTCCTGTTTTTCTTCCTAAATATCCCTTTGTCACAAGATCCGTAAGAACTTTGCCTGGTGCAAAATCTGGAGAAAATATCTTTTCATAACTTTTTAAAACATTATAAGTAGTATCTACACCAAGATAGTCCGTTAGTTCGCATGGTCCCATTGGAATTAGCTTTCTTGCTCCTGCATCGGCATCAATTTGTTCCCATGGAATGCCTTTCTCGAAAGCGCGATCGAAAATCCAGCTAAGATAAATAATTGGGGGCATAAGTAGCCTATTTGCAATAAATCCAGGACTTTCTTTCTCAATTCGAACTGAGAGACGTTTTCCTTTAAGGCAGGGTAGCCTTTTTCCAATTTCAACACCAATATCTAAAGCTCTTTCAGATGTTTTTTCGCCCTTCATTACTTCAACACAACATTGAAGGACAACGGGGAGAAAAAAATGCATTCCAATAACATTTTCTGGCTTAATTGAATCAGCGGCGATGTCTGTTATTCTAAAAGTAGAAGTATTTGAAGCAAAAATGCAGTGAGGGGGTGAATTTTCCATAACTAAATTACAAATTTGTTTTTTAATGTCTAATTTTTCTACAACAGCTTCAAATACGAAATCACTCTCTTTTACTGCAGATGATAAATCAATTGATATTCTGCACCTTGCCATGATATTAGAAATGGATATTCCTTCGTCTAGCTTACCTTTTATCTGAGCTTTTTTTAAACCCTCTTCAATTTTAGCCAAACCATTGTTAACGATATTTTCTTTAACATCAACTAATATTACATTAAAGCCTGCCATTAAAGCAACTTGAGCAATTCCATAACCCATAACTCCTGCTCCTACAACTGTAATGTTTTTAATCATATTTATATCCACCATTTTGTATAAAAACACTTAAAAATTAATTAATCTATTGCGAACATTTCTTATTTTAAATATATCTTTTGTGAAATATATCTTTACTATAATCTTAAAGTTAAAAACATTAAAGCTGGTAATATTTTTGTTATTAAAAAAAAAAAAAAAAGAATAAAAATGTGTGTATTCTTTTAATTTATCCGTTGATAATACTATCTAATTTTGGAAAAATCCGAGGATAATGGACAGCCATACAATGAATTCCGTCAAGAAGGTTTTTTTTCCGCAATTCTGATATGAAGGGTTTAAAGAAATCGTAATTGTATTGATCGTATACTTCTTTACGCTGCTTTTTATCAGGAAACTCTGTCTTCACGCTCTTCCACTTAGCTAGAATCTCTTTAGGAACACTTACTATTAATAGAAGAATAGGAAGCACGAATAATAGAATTTTACCAATTCCAGAGACTTATTTGACCATTTTGCCTTGAAACCGTTCCTTTTTAATTATTTTAGCTAAATCTTTTTCTAATTCTCTTTCCATTTTATAATTCATCCATTCATTTTCTGTAAAATTAAATAAAGATATAGTTAGAATAATAGAAAACGTGATTTAAAATTTTAATGTAAACAATCCCTAAGATTTCCGATTCAAAATTAAATATATAAACAAGACACTCTTTTATAAATTCATGTTGGAAATTGATAATTATGAGATTGTAAGACAAAAATTAAGTCTCGGGTCATTATACGCACCAAAACATAAGAAAATCTTTGAACTGATGAAAATCTTATGGAATGAAGAGGAGATTGAAATCATTTCCAAGTTTGAAGGCGCTGATAAATATACTTCGCTTAAAAGTTTAGAAAAATCTACAGGAATTTCAAGAGATGAATTGGTATCTATTTTAGATGGGTTATACGCCAAAGGTACAATTGCTAAAGTAGATAATGGGTACGGTTTAGTTCCAATTCTTCCAGGCATCTTTGAAAGATATTTTATTAGGAGGAACGATTCTGAGGAAAATTTAATAAAAGTAGCGGAATTATTCAGATGGTTTTTTAAGAGCTTTCTACCACCATTCTTAGTTGAAACAAATTTAAAATTTTTTAGACCGAGGTTACCGATTAACGCTAAGGAAAAATTAATTGAAGTTGATAAATCTCTTGATGTCGAATCTCAAATTTTGCCTTACGAATTAATGTCTCAATTAATTGATAATTACGACATTTTCACGGTCATTCCATGCCAATGCCGCTTAATTGCCGAGTACACTGGAGATCCCTGCCAGGTGGCATCTCCAGAGATGGGTTGCTTTTTAGCGGGAGAAGGAGCTCGATCAAGTATCGAACGAGGCGCACCAAAGCTTAATAAGGAAGAAGCAGTTGAATATCTTATAAAAACAGAAAAGGCAGGATTAATTCACCATTGTGTTGCCGACAGCAGCATTGAATCGACTTTATTCGTATGTAATTGTTGTATCTGCCATTGTGGAGCCCTAGTAGCTGCCAAAGAACATAAATACTATGCCACCTTAGCATCCAACTATACTCCTAAAATAAACAATGATCTTTGTACAAAATGCGAAATTTGTTTAAATAAATGCCCAATGGGTGTTATTTATCATAAACTTCCTAACGAACCAGATTCTTCTGATGAACAGATGTTTATAAACGAAGATTATTGCTTGGGGTGCGGAGTTTGCGCAGCTAATTGCCCTAATGATGCTATAAAATTAGTAAAAGTCAGAGACAATATTCCCACAGAAAAGTTTAAAATTGGAACGAAAACATTTCTTGAATTGATTTAATTTAATTCAATAAGTTATGAGTTATTTTTAGATTTTTACCTACATTTTTGGTAGTAGAATTCTTTTTTTCTTACATTTTTTCAAAAAAGGTGTACTTAGGCAATGTGACGATAGAAATTAAGATTAAATTGCGGGATTTAGAATTTGATATGAAGAAGAATATCATGAAAAAAATATAGGCTCCGTTCTGCTGTAATGCTGGAGAACCCAATCTGTTTATATAAATTCCGTCGTATTTATTATTTATTTTTATTATGTTAACAAACGATTATCACTTTCATTTATAAGGGGATGGAGCTAATTTATATTAGAGTTTTGTTATTAGTTTTATTATTAGTTTTATGAAAATTAAAAACGAAGAGTGATTATGTTATGTTAACTGGTTTAGGTTGGATCGATGGAATCTCTACCTCTGTAGTGGTTATATTTGGCTTCATTTTTGGATTTTTCTTCTTATATAAAGCGCGTAAGTCCAGTGCTAAGATTTTAACTATTTTAGGAATAGTAAATATTTTAGCGGGGCTAATGTATTTAGGGGTTTTTACAGATTTTTTAGTGGTCCTTGCAACAGAAACTAATCTGGATAATACTTACGGTTTAGTTGGAATCTTAAGTTACATTTGGTTCGCTCCAGTAATGATACTTGCTCTATATATCGGTGCTGAACTCTTATTACCCAAGAGAAAGTGGTATCTTATGGCTATAATCATCATTATTTGCATAGTATTTGTAATTCTTTTCTTAATGGATCCTATGGGCACTTTTAATTTTGTCCCTCCATTAGTTCCAGGAGAATCATTGATTGATTATAATGTCAATATATTTACGCCAGCGGGAATTATAATGGCACTATTATTACTCCTGGTCTTAATTATTCTTGGGTTTGGTTTTTTAATAAAGGGCATTCAGTCTTCAGGTGTGTTAAGGAAAAAATTCTTGTTCTTATCTATGGGAGCTATATGTTTTTGTGTTTTTGGATTACTTGAGGGCTTAACTGCTCCAGGAGTGATGGTGATTTTTGTTAGAATTGGTTATCTAGTTAGTTTTTGGCTGATGTATTACGGTCTAAAAGATTAGAATTATTTTACAAATCTTTTTTTTCTTTTTATTTTTTTAAAAGGCAAATTAAAAATTCCTTTCTTTATTTTTTCAAGTAAGAATCAAATATTGATAGCTAGGTACTTTTTTGTATAAATTTAAATCTGAAGTCAATAAAATTGACGATGTCTATCGAATTAAAATTGATGTTCCATTTGCAGTAAAGTTCGTTTGTCTTTATCTTTTTAAATTAAATGATCAATACATTCTAATAGATGCAGGTTTAAATATGGGAAATTGGAGTAAACTATTTTTTAAAGCGTTGAATGATATAAATATACGCATTGAAGATATTAATTATTGTTTTATTACTCATCTTCATTTAGATCACATAGGATTGGTAAAAACGCTTAAAAGAAAAAATCCAAACATGAAAATAGTGATGAACGATATAACTCATAAGATTTTGAGATGGGAAACACACGATTCAAGTTTGGAAGAACTAAAAACTGAAGCAAAAAAAGTTGCTAATCTGATGATAAAATATGGAATTAGCGAAGAACAAGGGAAAAGAGTGGTCCAATTCTTCACATTTTGGCCGAGACTTTTACGCTACCAAAAACCAGATGTAATTGTACGCGATAATGATACATTTTTAGATGATTTAGAAGTAATTTGGACTCCAGGTCATAGCTTTGGCCATACAGCCATTTTTAATGCTAAAAAGAAATATCTTTTTTCTGGAGATCACATCCTTTCGAGAATTACTCCACATATCGGGAATTTTTTAATCCCCAATACTCTTAAGGATGAATATGAGAAGTACGATTTTAATAACATTTTAGACCATTATCTAAACTCGTTAGATCGAATCGATAAGTTAAATGCAAAGATAATTTTCCCTGCTCATCAAGACATAATATATAATCCACATGAACGGATTTTAGAAATAAAGAAGCATCACGAGAATAGGTTAGCAGAAATTTCAAATTTGATCAAAGAAAAACCTAAGACTCCGTTTGAAATTTCTCAAATTCATTTTGGAACGGATTTAGACGAAATTAATTCATTTATGGCTTTAAGTGAAATTTTAGGACACTTACTTTTTCTCGAAAATCTCGGAAAAATAGATAAATTCGAAAAAAGTGGAAAGATTTATTATAAAAGTTAAAAAATATGGCGTTCCTCTTGAGAGAATGGATTAATTTTATAGTTATGATTAGTTCCTCTTTACTTCTTACCATTTTTTACATTAAAAGCGTTAAACCGGCGACACTTGAGAAAAAAATAGGTGAAGTTGCGTATAAAAGGTGTTATCATTATCGAATATTAGCGAGTTTATTCATGGTTTTAATTTTAATTAACCAAATCGTCTATTTTTATTATCCTCTTCCAATAATTTTTCCTCGATTCTTCCCTTGGGATTATTGGGTGTCAGTATTAATTGCAATCCTAATTGCTGTGCCGAGTCTTCTAATAATGCTTAAAGGCGTTCGTGACGCAGGAGAAGAAACAATCAGACCATCAAGGGAGAATCCTCTTTATGGTGGTATATATAACAAGATCAGGCACCCTCAAGCTATAGGAGAACTCGGTACGTGGTGGATCGTACCTTTCTTAGTTAATTCTCCTTTTCTTGTTATTTTTTCTTTTATATGGATACCAATTTTCTACTTGTTTTGTGTTTACGAGGAAAAAGATCTTGAACTCAGATACAAAGAAGCATATATAGAATATAAAAAGAAAACTGGAATGTTTTTTCCCAAACAGTGTTGAAATTAGATGAATGAATATTCCTTAATTTATGCGTTTAGTTAAAAAATCGAATAATGTAAGTTTTTTTATATTATTTAAAAAAATAATATTTTTTGGAAAAATTTTATCATGTTTTTGTTTTACTCATTATTGCTAGAAGTTCTTTAATAAAGGCTCAAATAGTCTTTCGTAATGCACAGCCATGCAATGGATACCTGCAGCTTTAGTGGTTTTCTGGATTTCCTTGATAAATGGTTCATAAAAGTCAATATTAATCTTATCGATAACTTCATTCCGCTTTTTTTTATCATCTTTGTACTCCTTTTTTGCAGTCTTTAAAGCCTTCAAAAGATCCTTTGGAACTGAAACGCCAGGGATGTACTCATTGAAATACCAAGCAATGCCGTAATTTTTTATAGGAAATAGTCCTAGCAATACGGGAACATTGAATTTTTCTAATTCTTTTAGGAATTCTTTGGCATCATCTATGTCAAAAGATGTTTGAGTTTGAATGAAATCAGCGCCAACTTCTACTTTTCTTCCTACTTTTAAGATTTCGGGTTCTCTTGGGTTTGAGTTTGGGTTAGCGGCACATCCCACATTCATTTCGATTTTTCCGCCTTCAATTTCATTTCCCTTTAAATCAGTACCGTCATCTACCATTTTAGAAACGAGATCAATTAACTGTGTGGAGTCTAAATCGAATACAGGTCTAGCATTCTGATGATCTCCAAGAGCAGTATGATCTCCAGTTAAAGCAAGTATATTTTTTAGGCCAAGTATCGCTCCACCTAATATATCGCCAAATAAGGCAATTCGATTTCTATCTCGAACAGTCATCTGCCATATCGCTTCCAAGCCAACTTTTTCTTGAACTAAGTAGCAAGGAACCATGGAACAAGTATAAGCATCTCCTTGTGGTCCATCCGTCACATTAGCAGCAACAATCTTTCCCGTTTTTTTCATTTCTTCCGCAGAATGTAGGATAGAAGACAAATCAATCATCTTCTTTGGCTCTAATTCACCAGTGAATAAAAATTTACCTTCCCTCATAGTTTTTACTAAATTACTATATGCTGGTCTTTTTGTCATTTTCTATTTCTCCTCCTTTATTGGTTCTTCTTCGTTCGTATAAGATTTATTAATATCAATAAACCGTGGACTTGACCAAAGTCTATAGTTTCTTGGTGGACGGTATTTAGTAAAAAGATCCATTCTATTAAATTTTCTTAGGCGTTCGTATATCTTTATCCAAGCACATTCGTGTATATATCCACCAACTTCGCATTTACCGTCAACAGTCCCACCACATGGTCCGTTACTCAAGTTTTTAGCACATCCGGCCATAGGACACACTCCACCAGTAGCACCAAGTAAACACTCTCCGCATGTTTCACAATATTCAGCAAAACTATTTTCTGCATTATTTTCTGCCCCTCCAAACATACTATTTTGAGCAGGATAGGTAAGAATATTTTCAAATATTCGATTCATCATGACAACGCCTAATCCGCAGGATAACGATACTATCGCATCGTATTCCTCAATAAAAGGTCGAACGGTAGTTGCTGCAATTCTATCGTCACATTGCCTAAGTACTGTTATAGCTTTCCATTTTAACTCTTTACCCTCGACTTTTGCTTTTAATTCGAGCATTTGACCAAGATTTTTCGCTTCAGCTATAGATCTTGGAGGTTGACAACATCCATCACACCCAGTAACTAAAATTTTTGAATATTGTTTTATCATATCGTATATTTCTTCTATATTTTTAAGTTCTGTAATTATCATTTTAATTTTTCCCTCATAAACATCTTAATTTTTAGCATTTGCCGTTTCAAGCGACATACTTATTGACTTAAAATCAGTTTCAATTGATCCTAAATTTTTAATTTTAGTAATAAAATCATTCATAATTTTTGAAAATACTTTTTCTTCACTAGGAGAGAACCATTCTAAATTGTATCGTTCAGGGTTGATTCCAATTTCTCTTAATCCTTTGGCAATTTGTCTGAACCTCCTCTGAGTATCCAAATTACCCTCAACATGATGGCATTTACCAAGATGACATCCTCCTATTATTACTCCATCAGCTCCATTTAAAAAAGCTTGGAGTATAAAACTTTTACTTATGGCTGCAGAACACATCACTCGAATAATTTGCACATTAAGCGAACTTTGATATTGGTATAGACTTGCTAAATCTGCTCCAGAGTAGCTACACCAACTGCATAGAAACGCTAGAATTTTAGGATGCAGTTCATCTTTTTTATCCTGTGGAGTGTAATTGATGATTTGTTCTATTCGATCCCTACCAAAACGGCTCATGGTTATGGCTTCCCCCGGACATTCTGCGACACAGTCTCCACAACCCTTGCATAACTGAGGGTCCACCTTCGAAACATTTAAGCCAGCTTCAAATTTTACACCTACAGAATTATAGTTACAAGTATCAGCGCATCTATTGCAACCAATACATAATGCAGTATCTACGTGTGCAATTGGATTAATGATTTCCCATCTATAGTCAGTTAATTTTCGAAGATCAAAACACGATAACCACTCACCAGGAGTTAAAATTACATTATCAATGTCAATAGATATCGTTTCACTAAATTGACTACTATCAATAGAATTGGCAACACATTTTTTCACATTTTCCGCGCATTCAGTACAAATTCCACAGCTGAGACATCTATTAGCTTCCATGATAGCAAGGTTCTCGTCCCATTCTAGTAAAAATTCTTTAAAATTAGTTTTTCTCTCGTCTGGATGTATTTGTTCAGGATTTTTTCGTGGTTCTAGATCTATTCTCTCCCTTCTCTTCAATTCCTCAAATTTCACTAAATCTTCATCATTATAATCTGGAATTGTTTCTACAAAGGATAGTTTCTCTCCTTTTAAGTATTGATTAATAACAATTGCCACTTTATTACCAGTTGCTATCGCATCAATAGCCGCGCCTGGACCAGTAACAACTTCACCTCCAGCAAATACTCCTTCTTTTGAGGTTTGAAAATTACCATGATCAATCTCTATTCCTCTACCAACATTTATGTCCTTATCTAAAAATGACAAATCAGCGGCTTGCCCAATGGTAACAAAGACCATATCACACCTAAGCATGTCTTCTGAGCATGCTCCAAATACAGGATTGAAACGCCCTTTTTCATCGTAAACCGACTCACAAACAACTGTTTCTAAACCAATAACTTTACCATTTTCGCCTATAAATTTATCTGGACCTAAACTAGTGTGAAATACAATTCCTTCTTCCCTTGCCTCTGTTACTTCCCATGGATGGGCAGGAAGAATTTCTTCAGATTCTAATGTGACCATGTGGACCTCCTCGGCTCCTTTCCTCAATGCAGTTCGTGCTACATCAACAGCAACATCACCACCTCCAATCACTAAAACATTTTTGCCTACAGTAACCTCTTCTCCCAAACCACATTTTTTAAGAAAATCTATTCCATAAAGAACATTTTCAAGATCACTTCCTTCAATTTTTAGCTCTCTGGCAAGTTGTAATCCCACGCCAATAAAGACTGCATCGAAATCTTTAAGGAGGTCATCAATAGTGGGTCCAAGTGGACCAATAGGAGAATTTAACTTTATTTCAACACCATACCTTTTGATGTGATCAATATCTGCCTGTAAAATTTCGGGAGGTAATCTATAATCGGGGATTCCTAATCTTAACATTCCACCAGCAACTGGAGATTTTTCAAAGATAGTAACTGGATATCCTAGCCTTCCCAGATGATAAGCTACAGTTAATCCAGCAGGACCAGAGCCTACAACAGCTACCTTTTTTTCTTTCTTATTCTCTAAGTATTTAATCTCTTCATTTGAATTTTCTCTTATGTAATCAGCAACAAACCTCTTTAAACCACAAATATTAACGGGTTCTTCTATTTCCCCTCTATTGCAAGCGGATTCACATGGATGAGGGCAGACCCTCCCAATAGCAGAAGGGAGCGGACATCTTTCTCGAATGACATTGAGAGATTCTTGGTATTGCCCTTTGATGATTAAATCAACATAATCCTGACTCTTAACATGAGCAGGGCATGCGTTTTCACAAGGTGGAATCCTTCGTTTTTCCATTAGAATTTTCAATGGGGCAATTGCTGAAAATTGGGAATTATTTCCATCCAATTCTTTTATTTTATCTCTATTCTTTAAAAGATCTATAAACGGACACTGTTTTATGCAAGCTTTATCTTCAGAATTAATAGTTTCAACCTGACTAAGACTCTTCTTATAGATGGTTGCTTTGAATTTCCCGGGTTCTCCTTCTAAACTTATGATATCTGCGTTTCTTATCAATTCTATATTATTATATCCATTAAGGCCAGCAAATTTTAGGGGAATTAGGCATGTAGTACAATCATTAACTAAGATTTTTTCTTGATTTGTATTGATTCTTGTTAGAGGGCCTTTCTCTATTAAATATACTCTAAACCCAGAGTCTGCTAAACCGATAGAAGCTTGTATACCGTCTATACCACTACCTATAACTAAAACGGAATTTTTTTCACTCATTTTATTATTATTTAATTATACTTGTTCAAATTATATTTGGAACAGTTATAATCCCTTTATTTTTTTTTAATTTTTAGTTTTTGTTTGATAATATACCTTAATTCTTTATTTTTTCTAAAATTCCATGACGAATAATATCAGTTTCAATATCAATTATTTCTTTTTGATCTTTTATTAGCGTTATTAAATATTTCTTTTTGATCTTTAGTAGCAAATCTCTAAATCCTACAAGTGATTGTTCGTCAATTTTTCAAGGATTATAATTACCTCTAGTGATAAGAGCTAAAGGAAACGAGCTTTATTATTATCATTATTGAATTAATTATTGTTGTAGTATTTTTCCTAAAACATAAAATTATATTATCCATATATTAATGCTAAATAAAAAGCTAATTAAGTTAATAATCAAGTAATAAAAACACTTTCAATTATAGACCGGCAAAAGCTTCATTTGGTATCGTTTGTTTAAAAATAGAGCTAACAATCATGAAAATTACAGTATCAGGTCCAACCCAAAGCGGTAAATCGAGTTTTATTAAATATTTTGACGAAAAAGCTTTGAATGTAGAAGCAAAAGCAAGAGATAATAAGTATTATACCGTTGGAATGGACTTAGGAAGCGTAAAATTAAATGGATTTGATGTCTTTTTATTTGGCACGCCCGGTTTATTAAGATTTAATGTTATGAGAGATGTAGTAGCCCGAGGAGCTGATGGTCTTGTTTTTTTGTTTGATGCGGCCCACCCAGAAAAAGATGAGGACGCAATAATTATCTTAAACTCTCTTCGAAAAACCATAGGGCTTGATACTCCTATAGTTTATTTGGCCAATAAACAAGATATTGCTGGAGCTAGACATAACGAAATAGTAAGATCTCAAAACTATTTAAAAGACGACGCAATGATTTTTCCAACAAGTACACGGACGGGAGAGAATTTGAACGAAGCTCTCAAATATCTTGTGAATCAAATTTTTGATCATTACTCTTCTCTCCTTACGGTGCTTCGTTCATATGAAACTGATATTGAGGGATTAGCCGCAAAACTAAGTAAAAACCCTGTTGAAATGAGGGATTTATTAAATAATCTGGAAATAAAAAGATTTATTGAAGTAGATAGATTAAAACGGACGTACACAGTAAAGCAGGGATTGAAACTCTTGATATAGAGTTTTCCACTGTTTCTTTTATAATTTTATATATCCTCTAAAAATTGTTAGACTAGTTCAAATGGATTAATTTCTTCTTTACCCGTTTTTTTTAGCAAACCATTCAATCTTGAGCGTTGCATAAAAAGAGTATCCCAGAAAAATTTAGGTATTTCTTTTTCAGTTTTATACATTGCCTCAATGCGGTTTAGTTTTTCGAGTAAAAAATTAATTTTTATTGTAAATTGCTCAATGTATTCTTCTTTGGAATAATCTTTATTTAGCTCTATTCTAAATAGCATCTTAAGGTCTTTGTATTTAGGTAAATAACCAATTGGTGCTTCAATTGCCTCAAAATCTCCACTAGTACGCCCTTCCGCCCAAATAACCCAAACTTTTTTGTCTAATATACCATTTAGATATTTTCCGTCTTTACCTTTAAGAAAGTAGTTAGTGGAGAATACTTGTGGGCAGTGTTTCAGTTTTTTTCCAAAAGTATTGTGGTTGTTTAAGTATTTCCCCAGAGGAACTACTAAGAAATCAAGGTTTGCCATTGGGCTAGCCTTTCTAACGCCTACATCCCCAAGAGTTGCTGAAGTCGTTTCAGATTCTATAGAAGCGCCTAGAAAAATCCCATGCTCCCAGTTTAAGCTTTCTACAATAGGGGGCATTGTGTTAGAATCTCTTCCTCCATAAAATATTCCATGTATGGGTACACCATCAGGATCATTTAATTTAGGATCACAATTTGATAGATCGGTAAGATTGATTGTATAACGAGCATTTGGATGAGCAATAGAGACGATATTTCCTTTTTCATCGGAAATTCCTTCGATCCATTCTCCAAAATGGTTGAAACCATCTTTAGGATGCTCAACACCAATACCAAGCCAGTAAGGCTTCCCATCTTTTACGAGAACATTAGAAAAAATTAATTCTCTTGGTGTTGTGAGAGCTTCATAAATTACAGGATCGTTTTTCGCATTTACATCTTTTATAATCCCAAAAATTCCCTTCTCAATGTTAACAGCATGAGCAAATCCATCCTCCCAAGCTCGTAAATATGCGATATCATCACCAACAATTAGTTGACCAGGAAGCATTGCAGTAGATGTTTTTCCACAGGCACTTGGAAAAGCCCCGGTAAAATAGGTCACCCGATTTTTACCTTCCGGGCGAACTCCTAAAATAAAGTAGTGTTCTGTCAACCAATCTTCGTTATTTGCTTTATATATTGCTAATCTTAAAGCTAACTTCTTTAGTCCAAGGGAATTACCCGCATATTGATTATTGACAGATAGGACTCGTGATTCTTGCAGATCTATGTAAATTCTCCGTTTTTCGATGTTTTTAGTAACAGGAGGATTACCAACAAGCTCTCCTGCAGAATGAACAAAATAAAAGAATTTATCAGATTCATTTAATTCTTTGAATTCCTCGTATCCTTTTCTATACAAAAGGTCTTCAGAATGAGCAACATAGAATGAATCTGTAAGTTGTAAAGCTCCGATAGTAAATTTTGAATTAATAGGTCCAAGGCAAAAAAATCTTACTAAACATTCTTTCCCTTTCATACACCCATCCATAATTTCTAATATTTCTTCAAGTCCTTCATCTCTATCCATCGTATTAATCCAAGGGCTCCGATATTCTCCTTTTGGGATTAAAACTTTAGTGTTTTCTTTATCTCTTGCTTGATCATAGAAGCTATCATAGTGAATAGTGTGCCCTTTTACATTTAATTTACTTTCTTCTCGAATAGAAAGTGTTTTCTGGGCAACATATTCAATATCCTTTTCAGAGTCAGAAATTACGGTTACTTTGCTAGGTTTGCACAAATCTACGAATTGCTTTATAATCTTTAAAACGCGATCATTCTTTAAAGCAAATAACTTCTCAAGATCTTGTGGAGATATTAGATCTATACCAATAGATACTGCAAATTCTTCATTAAAATCCATTTCAAACCAAAAATAAATTTATCAATTTCAAATTTTATATTATTGAAAATAACATAAATCGATAGGTTAAAAAGTGAAAAAATTTTTAAAAGCCTTTCTAAATCTAAGAAAATGTGAAAAATTTTTAATGTATGTTCAAAAATATTACGGTTTGATTTAAAAAAAAATAAAATAAAATAAAAATAGAATATTAAATCAAATTATTATAATCCAGGAGGTTTACTACCTTTAGCACTGATAATTCTATCTATCCTTAAAATTAGATTTGCTAATTCGCTTCCTGCTTTAATAACATGATTAACCAATGCTGCTGGTTCAATTATTCCTTTCTCGAAATTATCTCCTATCTCGTTAGTAATAGTATCAATCCCTTGCCACTTATCACTTTCAGTTTTGTGGGCTGCACGCAGTTCTGTCATATTTTCGATTTCATCTAACCCTGCATTTTTGATCAATGTTTTAGGAATTTCTTCTAACGCAATTGCAAAAGCATTTACAGCTAGCTGTTCTTTCCCGCTAATTTCATTGGCATATTCTCTTAATTTTTTTGCTAATTCAATGTAAATTGCACCACCACCAGCTACTACCGCCTTAGTATCCATAACTTTAGCAACAACTGAAAGCACATCATGCAGCGTAATTTCTGCTGAGCTTAAGATTTTGTCTAAACCCCCTTTAAGCAGTATTGACACAGATTTAGGATTTTTGCAACCTGTAAAGAGTACGTAATCATCTCTAGAGAGTTTTTCGAACTTGACTTTTTCTGCAAAACCTAGATCCGCCTCAGATAAGGAATGTAGATCATCAACTGTACTAGCACCAATAGCTTTCGTTACGGCTTTCATATCAGATTCACCGAGATTTTTTATTGCAGCAATTCCTTCTTTAGCCAAATAAGCTCCAAATTTGTCAGATATGTCTTTATTGTTGACTATCATATTAACTCCTAAATCTTTAAAGATCTTCAAGTAGTCTATCAGTATCTTTTCTTCTTGATCGAGGAATTTCTGAATATCCGCAGGGTTTGTTATTCGAATTTGGGCGTCGAATTCTGTTTTAACGACGTCTAATTTCCTTCTTATGACTGCTATTTTCGCATTTTTAATTACTTCTGGCATTGCTGAATTGACTTTATCCTTTTCGATGTAGACCCCATTAATTAACTCTGAATCTCTTAAGGATTTTCCAGGTGTTTTTACAATTTTAACATTTCCTACTTTCGAGAACGTATCACCATCATCTCCACTTATGTGTTTGATGGCTTTTAATGTTAGTTCAGCAAAATAGTCTTTTACACCTACTATATCTTTAGCATTCATAGCAGTTCTAGCTACAGCAATAAGAATTTTATCATCGTCGGGAGAGATTTTGGCAGCCATTTCATTTACAAGTTTCAAAGCTTTATCTGCCGCTAACTTGTAACCGTGAGTAATGGGTTTTGGATGAATACCTTGCTCGATAAGTTCAAGGGCATTTTCCAATAAGGCTGATGAGAAGATAACAGCAGTTGTGGTGCCATCACCAATATCATCATCTATAGATTTAGCAATATTGACCATCATATTTGCGGCAACATTATCTATATCAAGTAGTTTAAGTATTTCGGCACCATCATTAGTAATTGTAACATCTCCTACAGAATCCACCAGCATTTTATTCATACCTTTTGGTCCAAGAGTAGATTTCACCGTTTCCGTAATGGCTTTGATTGCATTAATATTTTGCATGCGAGCTTCTTTTTCTTTCGTTTCTTCCGTTCCTTCTTTGAGAATTATAATCGGTACAGACATATTTTTACCTTTTTTTTAATTTTGTAAATTTGAAATCATTACAATCTTCAATGAAAATAATAATAAGAATTTTTTGATTTTTAAATGATCTCCATATCATAAATTGAATATCAAAAATTATAAATAAATTTCAAATATTTGTAAGTAATGTTGAACAAACAAACAAATTTTAAAGAATAATCTTACTTTTCTGGTTTATGAAAAATGAAAAAAGAAACTTTGGACGAAATTGACGAAGAAATTATTAAAATTTTACAAGAAAACGCTAAGACATCTTATCGAGAAATTAAAGATAAACTTAATATTTCGATTGGAACCATTCATAATAGAATTTCGAAATTAGAGGAAAACAAGATAATAGAAGGATATACACTTAAACTTAATAACGAGAAATTAGGTTATAAGTTAACCTTTTTAATAAGAATTAATATTGATGGTAAACACACGCAGAAAATCTTAGAAGAAATAACACGCAAACCAGAAGTGTGTTCAGTATTTCATACAACGGGAGAGCAGTCTGCAGCACTAATATGTCGATTTAAAGAAGCTCAGGATGTGCACGACTTTATCCGAGAATTAAACGAGAAAGAATTTATAACTAAAACTAATTCCAATATGGTTTTAAAAGAATATAAAAATTCGTCAATTATCATTTTGTGATAAAATTAGTCGTTCCTCAACTTTTCTTCCTTATTTTTAGACTTAAAATCTAAAGATATCGAATTAATACAGTATCGTAGACTTGTTGGTTTAGGACCGTCCTTAAACACATGTCCTAAATGGCCTCCACAATTTTCGCATAATACCTCCGTTCTTCTCATACTGAAGCTATTATCGGATTCTTCTTTAATTTTAGAGTCTTTTACAGGAGTAGAAAAGCTAGGCCACCCCGATTTTGATTTAAATTTCGAATTTGAGTCAAATAATGGCGTTCCACAACCAGCACAATAGTATATGCCTTTTTTTTTGTTGTCCCAATACTTGCCGGTAAAAGGGCGTTCAGTCCCCTTCAGTCTTAAAACGCGATATTGATCTTCGGTTAGTTTTTCCTTCCATTCCTCTTCTTGTAGCGTATCATTTTCAGTCATCTTAATAGAAAGAAGGTCAAAAGTATTATTATATGTTGTCTTTATAACATTTCAAGTAAAACCCAGTATCGTTAACAAATATAAGCTAAAAAGAGTAGAAAGAGTTTAAAATATAATTTTTTGATCTTTAAGTAGCATTTTCCGGCAACATATACAGTTGAAAAAAATAGGGGTATTGACTGGATGTAGCGAGCATTTATTTCTTTAATTTATCATACTAAGGATTACTATAATTCCCTTTAATATTTAATTTGATTTCTCCATCTTTTCTTTTATTATACTTTTTAAATCTACTTTTTCTTTAAGCAGGTAATTTTCTATAATGTCTTTTGCTTTTTCTCTCTGTTCTTGATGTTTTAAAAGAAATTTATTTATTTTTTGGATTAGATTATTTTTACATTCTCCGCAGAGCAAATCGCCCCCCGTGCATCGTGAATGAATAATTTTAATTTCATCATTGTCTAAAGTGAAAAACATAAAATGATATTTGTAGACCGAACAAATTGAAGGATTTCCTCCTAATTCCCTCTGTATTTTTGCACTAGCTTGTCCACCCGTGAATGCATTATTAACTTTTTTTTTGACGATATCAGGTGTATCTTTTGTAAAAATCGCAGTGTGTTTCATTGAAGCAGACATTTTGCCTCCTTGCTGAAGACTTGGTAGAAACATGCACTGTATGGAAGCGGGTTTGTAATACCCAAGTTTTGGTAAAACATCTCTTGATAATCGAAAATGAGGATCTTGGTCTACTGCATGAGGAATTATACAAGGAACATTCCTTCCTTCAATCAAACTTTTAATTATAGCTGGAACCGTCTGAATACTTGTATAAAAAATTTGTCCAATATTTGCACTATTATTTAATCCGAAAGTAGCCTTGATAGTAGAGAATGTTATTTTTTTAGCTATTTTTAACGCATTTCTGTAGAGTGTTCCAGCTAGATCTATATCGGAAAAGATGAAGGTATTTTTTGGATCAAAACCTAAAGCAATAATGTCTAAAGCATTATCATATGAATACTTATAAGCATCTTCAAGTGAAAGTGATTGATTAAATAAAAATTTCTCATCGTCCGTTAATTGAAACCATAGTTCTACATTAAATTTGTCTTGAAGCCACTTTGTAAATATCCAAGGCATTATGTGGCCTAGATGGATATCTCCAGAAGGTCCTCTCCCAGTATATAGGTAAAAGGGGTTTCCTTTTTGATACTCATCTAATATCCAATTTAAGTCTCTGTGAGCAAAAAATATTTTTCTTGTAAGAAAGGGATGAATCTCAGATGTAATCTCTTTTATCCGAGATATTAGTTTATCATCGATTGGTTCAATTCCAAATTCTTGAATTATTTTATCATAATCTATCTCACCACTAACTTCCCATGGAGTAACAATGAAATTAGGCATAAATTAATCAATTATATTTTTTAATATTGGGTTTTTTTAATATTTCTTTTTTATTAGATTTTGGGATATAAGAAGATAACACTACTATTTTTTGTATGTTATAAAGAGTAATGGTTTCAATATCTCAATTAATTCGGACAAGAAGTCTGAAAAATCCTTTAATAGTGGTTCTTTTAGCTTTTCTTTAATAACTACTGATATAAATAATGACTCATTTTCTATTTCAATTCTATGCAGATACGATAATAACTCGTCCCCTATTGATGAGAACGCATAATCAGTTTGGTAAGACTCTTCTTGCATCCTTTTAAGTAAAAATAAGTGTTCCTTAATGGATTCTATAAGTTCGACATATATTTCAGGCTCAATAATGTCCTTATAATACTCACTTAAAATTATTCCATTTTTATCAAATAGTATTAACGACTCACTCTCAAATTGTTTGAGATAGCTCTCCAACAATTCAGATAGATCAAAAAACCTAACATTAAATACAGATAATCCGTATGATATGAGCTGGGCTATGGATATTATATTGTATACTGAGGTTTTTTGAAATAAAATTCTAAAGGAGGAGTATAATTTATGTATATGCTTCCTTAAGGCTTCTATCTGTTCAATCATTTGTTCATTTCCTATGAATTCGGGGTCGAATTTGTGAAAGCTAATTATAAGTGGAACATCCATTTTATTTTTCGTAAAATTCTTCAGGATCATGTCCAAATAAGCTAAAGAAGTTTCAAATCTTTCAGGATCTTGAATATCAACGACATATACTAATAAATCTGTGTCAGAAAAATAAAGATCTTGCTTTTCTTGATATATTTTCCTATACTTCTCTTGACCACCCATATCCCAGAAAACTACTCGATTTTTTAGAAATTCTGTTGCTTGATATTCAACTCGAATAGTTGGCGTAAGAGAGGTTATATCTTTTTGGAAGTTGTATTTTTTGTTCAAAGCGGTTAAAATGGAGGTTTTCCCTGCGTTATCCAAACCTGCAA
>SOKP01000297.1 GCA_004375715.1 Promethearchaeota archaeon
AATATATAACTAAAATGGCCCAAACCGAAGAAAAAGGAAGTAATAATCACCGCCGACATTTTAT
Source organism: Promethearchaeota archaeon (assembly GCA_004375715.1). Taxonomy (GTDB): domain Archaea; phylum Asgardarchaeota; class Lokiarchaeia; order Sigyniarchaeales; family SOKP01; genus SOKP01. The sequence goes on from SOKP01000297.1 coordinate 65, forward strand.
TAAAGTATTCACTTCCTCTGTTAGTTAAAAAACCTCTTGTTAACGATTCTTCATAAATCGCAACACATAGAGGTATCAAGATGATTGATAGAAGAAAAATAAAGTAATTCTCGCTAAAATAATTATTTAAAGAAGATTCTCCTGAGGGTTGTAACGCTATGGAAACAAAATCAAGCATATCAGGAACGAAGAGATAAGTAAAAAAATCTAATGGTATGAAAATTAAAAAAAGCAATAATATACCGTATAAGAGTTGAAATTTAAAATTTTTACGTGTTATTTTAAACAAATTAAGAAAACTTCTTGAAGGACTAATGTCTACATCTAAAATCAATATTTTTCTCTGTTTTTCCATTATAAAATATGATATGTAAAGAAATAAAGGTATGGCAACGACTAGAACAGCAGCCCTTACTAAATAATAGAGAGGTTCAAAAATGACAGAACTACTATTAATCAAAAATGGCAACAGAAAAGTAGGAATTAACATGAAAATAAAAATGCCAAGAAAAATTATTAATACTTCAAATAGAAAATAAAATCGTTGCCTTAATATCGTTTTTAGAGGGCTTTCACGTCTTCCCATAATTAATATTTACTAACATGTTTTGTGAATAAAAGATAGTTATATTGAAATATTTTAAATTTTTTTATTTATATTGCCCAAAAAAGTTTTTAATTCATTACTCCTTGGAATTCCGTTTCTCGCACCTAACTTTTGAATACAATTACCAGCTACGAAATTACCAATTTTTACATTATTTCTTAAGTGTTCAAATTGAAGGCTTAAATTTTTAACCAAACCATAAATGAAACCTGCAGAAAATGCGTCTCCAGCTCCAGTTGTATCAATAACTTCTTCTAATTTTAACGGAGGTATAAGTTCGTCGTGCGTGGTAGTTAATAAGAATGCCCCTTTATCGCCAAGTGTAATAACAATAACTTTCATACCTAAAGCAAATAATGAAACTGATCTTTCTCTAATTGAATCTTCACTTAAATCATTTTCTTTGAAATCAAAAAGAGTTTTAAATTCTTTTTGAGAGAGTATCAATATATCGATTTTCTCTAATAATTTTTTGATGTAGTCGAAACCTTGGTCTATGATCAACATACCGGGGTTCAGAATCACGGGTATATTAAGGTTTCTACCTATTTTTGCTGCGTGTAATAAAGGTACAATATTTTGTAAGCTGCTTAAAAAGATTATTTTTGTATTTTTGAGTTCTTTTGTTGATATGTCTTCTTTTGAGAGATAGTTAGCAGCTCCACTATTAGCGTATATTCTTCTATCTCCTTTTTGATTTAAGGCTACATATGCAGATCCTGTTGTATAATCCTTAGAATACTTGATTAATCTTGTATCTACAGAGACTTCTTTAAAATCGTTGATTATTTTTTGGTTGAAAGGATCTCCTTCCCCTAGTTTACCAATAAAAGCGGTCGATAGACCAATTTTTGCACAGGCATATGATGTATTCGCTGCAGCCCCACCAGATAATATTGTTAAATCTGATACAAATACTTCGTCATCATCTAAGGGGTGTCTTGTTACTTGAGCTATCATATCAACAAGTGCTGCCCCAATACAAATTACATCGAAAATATTAACCACTTCACTCCTAAATTATGTCTTTTTGATTATAACTAAAAGATCCAAATTCAGACTTTATTTCGAGTAAATTCTGATGTTTCGACGTGGAATTTTGGCAGAAACCAATAATTTTCGAGTCCACATTGTATTTTTTGCTGATTTTAATTATATCTTGAGCTGTAGTTTCATTACAATAAATTTCCATTCGATGACCCATATTAAACACTTGAAACATCTCTTTCCATTGAGTTTCCGAAGAACTTTGAATAATTTCAAATATTTTCGGAATTTGAAACAAATTGTTTTTTGTGTATTTAATTCCTTTACCATAGTTCAAGATTTTTGTTTGGCCTCCTCCAGTGTTGTGGATTATTCCGTGAATTTCCTTCCGATGGTTTCTTAGTACATCTAAGATTATTGGGGCATAAGTTCTAGTTGGAGACAAAAGCGCTTTTCCTATTGTTAGGCTCGAACCTTTAATCTTGTCAGAAAGTAAGTGATTTCCGAAAAAAACTAATTGTTCTTCAAGAGATTTGTCATAACACTCAGGATATTTTGCGTAATATTCGTGCGATAGAACTCCGTGGCGAGCAAGAGTTAAACCGTTACTACCTATCCCGCTATTAAATTCTTCTTCATAAGTTGCCTTTCCATAGCTTGCTAAACCGAGGATTACATCGTTATTGGAAATTTTGCTTAAATCGATGACATCTTTTTTCTTCAAACTTGTGAACGCTGATGCGTCGATTATGAGCGTTTTTACGACATCTCCGACGTCAGCGGTTTCACCACCACAAACTAAAGTATCTAAACCCAATTCAGACAACTTTTTACTAAAGGAATAATATTCTAGGATAATGGTTTTAATAATCTCGCCATCAATGTACCTGCTATTTCGACCGATATTATTGGAAATGAAATAATCTCCTATCGCCCCGACGCAGAGAATGTCGTCAATATTCATAACAATTGCGTCTTGTACAATTCCTTTAAAAACGGATATATCCTCCAACTCTTTATAATACATATAAGCGAGGCTAGATTTAGTTCCCGCTCCATCGGAATGAAAAACTGAACAATAATCCTCTCTTCTCCTCACATCTTGAACGATTTTACAAAAAGATCCCGGGAATAATCCTTTATCAATAAATTGTATTGCTTTATGGACATCTTCCTTTTTAGAA
>SOKP01000250.1 GCA_004375715.1 Promethearchaeota archaeon
ATTCCCGGATGAACTCCTCCTGAGCATACGCTCAAAACATTTTTCATCCCGTGCCAATTCTGCTCTAAGACCTCTAAATCGGCCTCGTTAGAACTTTGAGCAATCTTCTTATAATTATTTAACACTTCTGTTTTATCGCCCGCTAATTTTCCCAACCCTCCAATGTGAAGCTGGTCTACGCCTTGCATTCTCGCTATTTCTGCAAGTACTTTCATGCTCATCCCATGATTCGGATTTCTATCAAAAGCAGCATGAAACGCTCTATGAGCATGTATAGCTAAACCTAATTTTTCGCATTCCTCTCTAATTGTTTGAACAGCCGCCCAACCAATAGTCAATATGTCGATCATAACGTATTCGTTGTTAAAATCTTTTACTAACTTCGCACGACGTTTCATTTCGTCAACTTCAGCGGTAATATTGATTAAATAACTTTTTCTTTCTCCAGTTTCATTTTCTGCTTTGTCTCTCATTTTCATGCTAAGATCGAGTCTTTTTTCGAATCTATTAAACTTCTGATTCGATAAGTTTTCGTCGTCTTTTAACAGATCTACTCCTCCTGTCCAGATTTCGTACCCGTGTTGAGCGTGCTCCTCCGCATAATACCCTACTTTGGGTTTCGGAACTGTAGCTGTAATTGGTCTCCTCTTAACTTTAAGGAAATCCCTAATTCCCTTTATTCCATACTGAGGACCCTTAAAGGAATTTATTAAGTTTTTAGGCCACTTCACATCGACTAACCTTAAACCGTCTAAAGCTTTCATACCAAAAATATTCCCAGCAATAGAACTTAAAATTTGAGGCATATTACCTTCCTCAAATAAATCGTTGGGATATGCGATTTTAACATAACTATCATTTATTTCATAAACTTTAGCACTCAATGCCCGAATATGTTCAGGAATTTTAAGTGTCGTCCAAGTACCGTTACTGCTTTCAGCAGCTACCCTAATAGCTACTTTTTCAATTGAAAAACCGCTGGCAGGTTTAATTTTAAACAAGCAAATTAAGTCTTCTTCTATTGGTTCATACGATAAATCTAAAAAATCTTCATATTTAATTTCTAAATCACCTTAAACTAATTTAAATCATATCTGGATATAACTTTTCAAAGTAATTATGCACATGGCTACTCGCAAAAATTCCCGCTTCTGTAATTAAACCGTCTATATACCTCCTACTTACGGTTTCAAAGGCAGGATTTAAAATTTCTAAACCTGCTGGTGGATTTTCCCATATCTCTGAAGTTTCTCGCATTTCAATTTTTTCAATGACGCCAAATGAAGTTTGAGGATTATATTTTAAAAGGGGAGTAGCAACATAAAATGGAACGTGTTCTTCGTGGGCTACTAGAGCTAATAATCTTGATCCTATTTTGTTTAAAACGGTTCCCTCGCTTGTAACGCTATCTGCTCCAATAAGAATAAGGTTAACTTCGTAATGATTTACAGCCCACCGCATAGCACTATCCACGACATGATAAACTTTTATTCCGGCGTCTAATAGCTCTTTTGCTGTTTGTCTTCCTTGAAGGCGAGGTTGAGTTTCAGTATTTATCACATTAAAGTGTTTACCTTGCTTTCTTGCTTCTAATAGGATACCCGTTACCACAGATGAGTGACAATGTGTCATAATGAGGTAATCGTCATCTGATTCTACAAAAGGAATTCTTCTAGCTCCAATTTCAGCTATCTTTTTTTTGGAATTATGAATCATTGTTTGATATTTATTTTTATAGCGATCGATTAACTCTAAAAAGTGATCTTCCTTGAATTCGTGTTTAGGTTTTTTCAATCTATTTATTATGAAATTAAGTCCATTTCTCAACGCCGGTTCAGTGGGGCGAGCATTAAACAGTATTTCCTTCGCCTCTTCTAATTTAATTAAAAAATCTTCAGCATTATTGCAATCTGTTAACCTTTGGGCATAGCTATTCAAAAAATCGATTGCACTCAAAGCTACATTTGTCGCTCCTTGTATTTCTAGCGATTTAATCTTTTCAGCATCTTTTAATAATTGTTTAATTTCAACCACCTATTTTTTCTTAAATAATATTAAAACAACCATGATTTTTCAGTGTATTCATTCATTATTCGTATCACCTTCATGAGAATTATTATCTTCTTTATAATCCTTAGGATCGATTTCGATAAAAAGAGGACCAATATAATTACACGAGGGTGAAATGCACTCAAACATATTTGGTGTTAACCAACCAGAAACATTGACAGCATTTTTTAAGGTAGCATTCTTACATTTTGGACAAATTCTAATGCGTGCCATTTTACTACCATTAGCTTATTAATTTGGATTGTTTTTAGCGTGATAAGGATTTAGCAAAAATTAATCTTCTGCTCTCTCTCACCTAAAAATTGGTAACTATATTAAATAATCATAAATAACATTTAGTCTCTTTTATTATTAATATAGTAAATTACCATTAAGTAGAACCGATTTAAAACTAAAAATCCTAATCTATATTCGAAATAATTGAATCTTTAAAAAAAATGAGTAACATTGACCTAAAGCGGAAAAGTTTACCCAACGAGCCAGGAGTATATTTTTTTCTAAATAATAAAAAAACGATTATTTATATCGGGAAAGCCATAAATTTAAAGAAAAGGGTAAATCAGTATTTTCTCAAAACGAATTATAATGATCCATTTTACGAAGAGAAAATCAAGGTACTCGTTAAAAATATTCAATTTATCGATTACATAGTTACAGAAAACGAAAAAGAAGCAAAAATACTCGAAAATATACAAATTAAGAAGCATCTACCGCGATT
>SOKP01000058.1 GCA_004375715.1 Promethearchaeota archaeon
AAAAAATAGACAAAGAATACTTATCAAAAGCTAAAAATTCCAGAGATCTCATTGATAAGAAACTTCGGACCTTTGAAGATAGTATTGAAAACATCTCTGACACTATAAAAAATGGTGATGTTGAACCAGAGAAAAAGGAGAGGAAACATGAGAATTTAAGCGAAGAAATTCGGGAAGGGCAAGTAAAGTTAGAGTCGATTCAAGCTAAAATTGACGATAAGGAAGAGTATCTAACTGCAATTGAGGAGACCATTAAAGCACTTGAAGAGAAATATAACCACAAAAATGAAGATATGCAAAATTTAGAGGAACGTTTTGAAATTGTTACGGAAAGTAAGAATAATCTAGAGGAGGAGTATAAGGAACTCTTAAAGAATAACGAGCAATTAGTAAATACTTTTGAAACTAGACAAGTTGATTTAATTGTACTTACAGATAGTGTTAAAGAGAAAGTTTCTAATCAAGAAGAATTCCGTTCTAAACTTGCCAAACTAAATCAAGAAATTCAAGAGAAAGAGTCTTTACTTGAGAGACAAGGAGAAAATGCGGAAGCTTTAGAAAAAAAAATCAAGAGTCTAACGGCTGAAAACGAGACTCTTAAAGTTTCAATTGTTAAAAATAAGTTTGAATTAGATCACACAAACAACGAAATTGAAGTTAAAGAAGAAGAGAAAAAGCTTTTATCCGAGCAAATTGAAAAAAACGAAACTCGCATTAAAATTATAGAAAAAAACATTGAGGATTATAAAGATGGTTTTCCTGAAATGGAAAAGCAAAGGGAAACGTACGAGGAACTAATCGCAAAATACAAAATTCAACTCTCTGAAAAACAAGAGCTATTACTTGGTGTTGAATCTAAAATTCAACAGCATAATGATATAATAGCCTCTATTGATGAACAGATTTTAAGTAAAGAAAACCTAGTAAAAGCTAATGAGACAAGATTAGAAGATATAAAAAAAGATATTGAGGTTACTAGACTAGAGTATGCTGAAAGAGAAGAAAGAATGGCTTCACTAGACGAAAAATTAAGTTATATGAATGTAGAGCATGACAAACTAGTAAAATCTAAGGAAGTAATAGATCACACAACAAATGATGCTAAACAGCTTCTTCAAAAGCTAAAACTAGAGCTCGATACGCAAGAGGAAGAAATCCGAGATAAAGAAAGTAGAATTCATCGCTTGGAGTTCCTCTCATTGGTTTACAGATTATCAAAATTTTTTGGTGGGATTCTTATTGGAGTTGGAATTTTAATAATAATTTTAGTGCTTTTTGGCCTTACGGGAATATTAAACTTCGCTGACATTGAATTCTTGATTTATATCATACTTATAATAGCCGGAATCTTCTCAGTTGTTAGTGGAATCTTTCATTTGGAGAAATCCTAATTGGATGCTTTATTAGTAATAAGAATTATTAGTTATAAAATAATAAATTCCAAAAAGAAAATTGAACGAAACCAAACCCAAGGAAGTTCTACGACAAAGAACTCTAAAATTGTCCCAAGCGGTAGTATATGGTATAGGATGTGGAATAGGTGGTTCCATTTTCGTACTGCTAGGATTGGGGATTGAAATTGCAGGATCTGGTTTGTTATTAAGCCTATTATTAGGCGGAATTTTAATCTTCTTCACCGGACTGAATTACGCTGAACTCTCAACAAGTTTACCTGCTGCGGGTGGTGCGTATAATTTTGGAAAAGAAGGAATAGGGGGGTTCTTAGCTTTTATAATTGGCTTTTTTTTATGGATTGCAAATGTTGCTGTGTGCGCATTTTCAGCTCAAATTTTTGCTTTAGTGTTTAATGAAGTTTTTGCTAAATTTAACATACCGATTTCTAATCCAGTTCTAACCTTAATATCAATCTTACCAATACTACTAACAAGCTTAATTATTTTTAGAACACAGAAAATAGCGATTAGAACATTGTTAATATTCACATTCATTTTAATCGCTTTGTTCGCATTTTTTATTGTCTCAGGATTAATTATAGCACCATATACCAATCCAACATTTGCGTTGCCCCAAATTAAATTTGAAGGTATAATACCCGCATTTTTATTATTGTTTATATTATTTACGTCAATAACTTCAAATTTAGCGTATCTCAATCCAGAATTAAAAAATCCTTCAAAAAACATTCCTAAAACTATTATGTATGCGATTGTAATAACACTTGTTATATACATCTCAATTACATTTGTCGTGTTAATATATCTTGGAGAAAATCCTACGGATTTAAGTGGAAATCCTGTGTTGTTAGCGGACGTACTTGAGAGCGTGATGGGACCATTAGGATTTTTTATCATGGTTCTGGCGGCTATAATTTCAACGTTAATAGCTATAAATTCGGCATTAGGATCTGCTATTAGTGTTATATCCGCTTTAGCAAGAGATCGATTTTTTCCCGAAAAAATAAGAAAAACAAAAACAAAATCTGATATGCCCGTTTTTGGATTACTTATATCTGTGATTTTGGCTCTCCTTTTCACGATTTTTGCCGGTATTGGATTCACTGCTGAAATTACCAATTTCATTTATTTCTTTGCACTTGCTTTTGTAAATTATGCTGCTGTAAAACTCAGACGTAAAAGAAAGGAATTAGATCGTCCCTTTAAAGCTCCATTCTATCCCGTGTTACCCATTTTTCTTTTTATATGCTTCATAGTTTTTGCAGTTGTACTGGGTATAATTATCTCTTTGGAAGCATTGATTTTAGGGTTAATCATCTTAGTAATAGGTTTTACTTACGAATTATTAGTGATTAGTGACAAGGCGTCAATTAATTTTACGTTATCAGGAATAAAATTTTTCTTTTCAATCATTATAGGCTTATTTATATGGGTTATTAACAATTTTTCGGTTGTTTCTCCAGAGTTGATGTTTATTAATAGAATCTTAATAGTTGTGTGTGTGTTCATAATCATTACAGTTATTTTTGATTTATTGCCTTTAAGAGAATTAGCTTATTATTATGTTAAATTTGTAGATAAGGAAAAAGTCGCAATTAATATTGGCAGCGCTCAGATTATAGATTTGGGTAAAAAAAGATCCAATATTATTCACAACATAAATTTACTGATAGCCATTTTACAATTTAGCGGTGGTGGTGTGATACTAATAATCGTTTTTACATTAGTAAATCAGAGCGTTGCTATCCAAGATATTAGATTCAATATAGGGGCTAGTGTTTCTAATATTTCTAGTTTGGCGGGATCAACGCTTCTCACAATAATATTATTTATTTTTGGTTTAACTCTTCTCATATGTGGTATGTTGTCATGGTACCGGAATAAAGAAATAAAATCGCTTGGAATTTAATCGCTGAGAATTATCAATTTTATAATATTGTATGATATTATTTTAAGAACATGGAATTACCTAAGTTAAATTTACATATTCATTCTAAATACTCTGATGGAAGAAATACAACATCTCAAATAGTTTCAGCTGCCCTTGATAAGGGTTTAGATTATATATGCATCACGGATCACTTTACAAATTCTTGGAAAGCTGATGTAATTCCTAATCTTAACAGTCTCGCTAAAATTGAAATGTATTTAGATGAAATAGATCAATTTCAAAAATATCTTCATGATGAAGAAAGGCAAATGGCTCTGTTCAAAGGAATAGAAATAGACTTAAGTAGTACAGAAAAGTTCATTGTTAACAATATCTTACCTACTAGATTTGATATCTTATTATTTGAATATCTTGAAAGTATCGAAGGTATATTCTTTATTAAAAAGATCATTAACTATTGGAAAGGAAAAACTAAAAACTCCACGGATTTTCCGTTAATGGGTCTCGCACATTTTGATCCATCTTTTTTTGCTATTAATGGTATGAACATTCTTATTGATTTCTTAACAGAACATCGAATCTTCTTTGAATTTAATACAAGCTATCCCCAATTTTATTCTCAGAAATATCGCTCTTTTTTTGACCAGTTGAAAGAAAGAAATGTATTAGTTTCAATTGGTTGTGATTCTCATCACATATCAACTCTAAAAGACATAGAAGAAGCTTACGATAGGATAAAATTTTACGAGTTAGAAAGCAACCTCATTGACTTAGTCAAAATTCTAGACAAAAAGAGGATTTAAGAAAGCTAAAATTGAGCTATTATTTCTGCGTTCTATGAAGGTGTTGGAGATAATACTTAAATGCCCTTTCAAAGGCAATATCAAGAAGCAATTCACTTTCCTCTTTTGGATACGATAGCATTTCTTTTAATCGAACTTTACCTATATTGAATAATTCTTTAAATGTAGTTAACTTTTCTGATATTTCCATATTGGCAATTTCTGATATCGATTTATCTTTCATTTTCTGCCAATCAGTTATTGCATACCAGGTTATACAGCGCATTGCTAATTCGGGAATTTCTATCTGTTCGCAAACGAGGTTCGAGATTATTTTAATTAACTTTTGTTGTTCTGGTTTAAAATGAACTCTTGCATAATCAATCTGCCTCGATGAAATTTCTTCTTTATTAAAATTTAACGCATATGTCAAGATATATCCTACCTAATTTTTCCTACTAATACTTCAACCTTAAAGAATATAAAGATCTACAAAAATCTTATACCTAAAAAGAAATTAGAATTTACCTTTATAAAGTAACTGGTAGTTTTAGATAATGATGTCAATATTTTAACTGAACAGGGCAATTGTGATAATAAAAACCAAATGAAATATATTTTTATTTTCAAAAATGCTTCATATTTATATGGAACTCGATGAAAAAATAGAATTAGCTTCAAAATGGATTTATGAATCTAAAAATCTTGTTATCTTCACTGGAGCGGGTATCTCTACAGAATCAGGTATTCCTGATTTTAGAGGTCCAGATGGGGTATGGACACGTCGTGATAAGGGACTACCCCCTCCAAAGTCCCTACCATGGGACCAAGTTAAACCGAATCAAGGGCATTATGCTATAGTAGACCTTTTAAATTTGGGAAAAATGAGTTATTTGATTTCTCAAAATGTAGATGGTCTTCACGCTAAATCTGGAATTCCCTTTGAAAAGTTAGCAGAACTCCATGGAAATCATTATTTTATGAAATGTTTGGAGTGTGGAACAAAATTAACATTTGAAGAGGCAAAATGGGATAAAAAAGAGTGGGGTAATGGATATAGAACAGATCGGGTCCGTAACAAGCAACCTGAATGTCCAAATTGTAGTGGAAGGATTATTTCAAGTATTGTTAATTTTGGCGATCCATTACCTATTGACGAACTGGAAGAATCTATGAGAGTATCCCAAAATTCCGATGTTTTCTTTGTAATTGGCTCATCTCTAGTAGTAAACCCTGCTGCAAGTATGCCTGGAATTGCATGGAGAAATGGTGCAAAATTAATTATTCTTAACAAGGAAGAAACTCCGTACGATAGTGAAGCTGATTTGAGGTTCTTTGATCAAATTGGAGAAATTCTTCCCAAAATTGTTATGAAAGTAAAAGAAATGATGAACACCAATTGAAATATTAGTATTATTAAAAATGGGTGAAGATGATATCAAAGGAATTAAAAAATAATAGATTTCCTAATTTGGATAAATATGCACAGAAACATGTCGATGTAGAGCAAGCGATTAAACGATACATTAAACCTGGAGATCGAATTTTTATCGATTCTGGATGTTCTGAACCTATAGATCTTACATCAAAACTTATTGAACTCGGTCCTCAGCTTTCTGATGTAGAAATGATTCATTTTATCAGCCTGTCCGATCTCGATTATTATAAAACTGCGGGAGGTAATGATGATTCGTTTAGGCACAATGTTTTTTTTATTAGTGAAAATCTTCGAGACGCTGTAAAGAGGGGATTTGCAGATTACACTCCAATGCTACTATCAGACATTCCAGGATTCTTTGAAAGGGGACAAATGCATTTAAAGACTGCTCTTATTCAAGTTAGCCCTCCTGACCAATTTGGATTTTGTAGTTATGGTATCAATGTAGATATTGCAAAACCTATAGCAGAGGTAGCTGAATTTGTAGTAGCTGAAATTAATCCTAAGATGCCACGCACACTCGGTGATTCTTTCATTCATATGAATGATATTGATGCCTACATTTTATCCGATCACGATATTATTGAGTTTAAGTATGATCCTCCAGATGAATCCATTAAAAAGATTGCAAAATATGTAGCATCTCTTATTGAAGATGAATCTACTATTCAAATGGGAATCGGGAAAATTCCAAACGCATTAGCGATCGAATTAGAAGATAAGAAAGATTTAGGAGTTCATAGTGAGGTTTTTTCTGATGGAATTGTTGATCTCGTTGAAAAAGGGGTAATTACATGTAAAAAAAAGACAATTCATAAAGGAAAAATAATTTGTTCTTTTGTCATGGGCTCCCGGCGGCTTTACGATTTTGTAGATAACAATCCCTTTGTAGAATTTCATCCCGTTAATTATTGCAACGATCCTTTCATTATTAGCCGAAATAAAAAGCAAGTGGCCATAAACGCGGCGCTAACAATAGATTTAACTGGACAGATTAATGCAGATTCGCTTGGACATTTATTTTATAGTGGTATAGGTGGTCAAGTAGATTTTGTCAGAGGTGCTAATCGCTCTGAAGATGGAAAACCTATAGCCGTCCTTCCTAGTACTGCAACTTTAAAAGATGGTTCTGTGGTGTCGAGAATTGTTCCACACCTTCAGCCCGGTTCTGGAGTTGTTATTACTCGCGGAGATATTCATTATGTTGTTACTGAATGGGGGATAGCTTATTTATTTGGTAAGAGCATTAGGGAGCGAGTTTTACAAATGATAAACATCGCCCACCCTGACTTTAGAGAAGAACTTTTAGATCAAGCTAAAAAAGTAAAATATGTCTATGCTGATCAAAAACTACCTCTTTCTATAAGTGGTCGATTGAGCTTATATCCGGATAAATATGAAACGACTTTTCAAATGAAGGATAGAAAAATTATCAAAATTCGTCCAATAAAACCAACAGATGAGAGAATGCTACAAGGACTATATTATTCTTTAAGTGATCAAGATAAATATATGAGATTTTTCTCACGGGATCGAAAATTTCCTCACAAATTTGTACAACCTCTAACAAATATAGATTATCAAACTGATATGATATTAATCGGAGAATCTCTTCAGGAAGGGGAACAGAAAATAGTTGCTTCAGCAGCTTTTTTTAAAACTAACAAACCCTCTACAGTGGAATTAGCTATAGTTGTGAAGAAAGATTTTCGCAGAACTGGAATAGCCACATTTTTATTGAATTATTTAGTTATAATTGCTAGAGAATTAAATTACAAATTTTTTACAGGCTCAATTCTGCTTGAAAACAAAGCAATGCTTCATTTTCTTAACAACAGCGGATACACTATGAAATCTAAAAGTGTGGAATATGGAGAAGTTCTATTTACGCTTGATATTTCAAAATAAATTAATCTTAAGTGAGAAAAGATTTTTGTGAATCGGAAGAAAGCTTAAATATGGAGTAAACATAATTAAACTTTAGAAAAGTATCTCGTTAGATTCCATCTAGGATATCAAAATAATAAATATGGGAGGTAAAAAATCATAAAAGATTTAGCAGTTATTTTAGAAAATCGACCAGGCGCATTAGCTGATATGGGTGAGCTATTAGGGAAAAATGGTATAAATATGGAAGGATTATGTGGAATTCCTCTAAAAGATAAGGCAGTTATACATATATTGGTTGAAGATGAAACTGTTGCACAGTTTGTACTTGAAGAAGCAGGATTTGAGGTTAGTGGTGTTCGTGAAGTTATTGTCATGGATATTGGCAATATTGCGGGGAAACCCGGGTCTGGTGGGAAGATGGCTCGCAAAATAGGTAATTTAGGCGTGAATATTGACCTAATCTATTTAGCTGAACATAACAAGTTAGTCATCGGAGTTGATGACATAACTAGAGCCCAGAATGCCTTAAACAAATAATTACAATGAAGTGCTTCATAAAAAGATTTTTTCTATCCTTTTGCACTGGTAAAAAAATAATCAAATTAGCCGAGTCCATGGCTAAACTTTTTTCTTTAAAAATGAAAAAACATTAAAATCTCTATTTTATAATTCCATAAATACGCTTATCTCTGTCGTATTCCTTAAGAACCTTTCTACCTTCTTTATTTGAGAGGGAAAGTGCTATAACGCTTGATCGACTTAATGATCCAGTAAAGATTTCGTAATCATCTGCAAAAACAATAATATTGCTACTAGCGTATGCTGGATCTGCTTTTAATAGAATCTTTTGCTTACTAACAGTAATATCTAACTCTATTTTTTTATTTCTTTTTTTTCTACTCGAAAACTCTTTTTTAAATTGCTCCTCACGCCTAAAAGAGCCCTTAGGTTCTATGGGGTTAATTGGATTTATGACGATATCTTGACCAAAAGAATAAATCTCATAGGAAAGACGATTTGTTCTAAAATCTCTAACTTCAACAACGGGTCGTGCTAAATCTTTATCCCTAAATCCATGAGGTACTTTAACTGTCATTTTTATAATCAATACGGCAGAGATATCTCCTCCTTCAATAAAAATGATTGTATCAATAATAGATGGCAACATACCAAGCTCTATGCGGCCAATAAAGCGCTGAATTGCGTCGATAGCTGATGAAGAATGAACAACTCCGACCATTCCAACTCCAGATAAACGAAAATCAGCGTAGATCTGAAAATCTTTTGTAGTGCGTACTTCATCAAAAATTGTGAAATCTGGTCTAACTAAGAGTAAAATATCCGCAGAATTTTCAAGGCTCCCCTCTAATTTGGTATATTGCGTAATTTCGGGTCTAACTTGTAAATCTCGAACGCTCTCTAGCGTTTTCACAACTTTTCCTCGTTCTAAATAATAATTTGCGAGAGCTGCTGAGAAAGTACTCTTACCTGCCCCAGGAGCACCAGCTACTAAAATACCTTCTGCTTTTTGTAATCTCTCATTTAATTTTGAATCAATTGAATAGTCTTTCAATGAAAGCGTAACAAGTGGATGAACAGCAGTAATTTCAATGTCCTTTGAAAAGGGAGGTCTGGTCATAACTATCCTAAATTCTCTCAACTGGGCAACTATAACGCCATGTTTCTCAATTTCTATAAATGAGTGATCGTCTTCCCTAACCATCTCGATTATTTCGATTGCCAATTCTTCAATAAGTTTAGTAGATAATGGATCTTCACCAATTTTTTCTAAATACCAATTTCCGGGGCTCCCTTTTTTGGCATAAGGAGGTAGTCCTTGCTTTAGGTGCACGCTCATTGTGGTTTCGTCGAAAAATTCTAACAATTTAAGAGAAGAAGGGTCAAATTCTTTTGGAAAAAATTTTTCCTTTACATACATTATTTGAACCCCTTCGAAAATTCCTACGTCCCCCTGTATTCTATCTGCTGTAATTAATGTGGCGTCGTATTCTAAAGCAGATTTTCTAATAAGCGCATCAAGTTCCCCTCCGGGACTCATTTTAATTTCTTCCCTTGTTGGTCTTTTTCCCACAATTTTAAGCGTTATTTTCTCTTCCTGGTGCAATTTTCGTAATTCTTTTAATACATTTAAACCATAGAATCCTATTTCTTTTTGAACATTTGTACGATACTCAACTTCTGCAACAACCACATTTGGGATGTAAATTTCGGGTTTTTCCCCCAATTCTCCATCTTTGATTAAATTTAAGATGAGACCGTTAAAAATAACGGAAGTATCACAAGCATATTTGTCTGACATTTCAGTCTTCGCTTTTCTCTACTTTATTCATAATTTCAAATTTTTTCACACTATAATAAATAGGCTTACTTAGTCTATCGACGGTAGCTATAATGAGGTCCTTGCGAGAGCTCATCGCTACGCGAGACATTCTATCTAATTCCCTTAAATCTATAGGGCTGCCCTCAAATACAGGATATATCAAGAATTTAGCGGAATCTTTCTCAAAATCCGCCCCGCGCTTGTACACCAGAAAATCTATCCCTTCTCCGTATCCTGTTCTTACGATATACCCCCGTTTTCGCAAATCCATGTAAATAATGTACTTTCGCCATAATTT
>SOKP01000041.1 GCA_004375715.1 Promethearchaeota archaeon
ATCGTTTCAGAAAAACTTCCTTTTATTTCATTACCACCAAAAGAGATGTATGGAAGCCAAGTGTCTCCAATTTCTCCCTATTTCGTGATCGAACAAGATGACGAACTCATATTAGGGGAAATTTATCCCTCGGCATATTTAACAAAAGTTATCTCTTCTATAAAAACGAGATTTTTTGTGTTCTTTCAATACTTAGGTTATTCTGCTTTCGGATTTTTCGATTCTTTACCTGAACGTTCAAAGTTTGGATTTGAAGAAAAAGCGAGAGAATTTGAAGGTGAACCAACCTCAGAAAATCTTCAAAAATACGCAAATAAAGCTAAAAACTTAAAGGAAGTACTGATCGCACTCATTGAAGCTCATAACAACGCTTATCTCGGACAATACTTAATAGAAGATTATGAACTATTATTAAATAAATTACTTGAATCGGAGGAGCTCTAACATGGTGAACATTGGATTGCTTGGCGATATAAGCGCTGGTAAAACTAGTATTCTTCGCTTATTTGTAAGATACTTAAAAGTTGGAGATATAGAAAACGTAAAAGGGGGGCAGAAATGCACCGTTGTTAAAACAGACTTCTCAGGTGAAGCAACTGTTCCCAGTGGCTCTAAAGAAGATAAACTTAACCAAAAAGAAACTAAAACAATTCATCCGAATCGTGTGGTATTTAGAGAAGATAAATCCGGAAAAGCCCATACAATCTTCGCGCCAGGAGGAGATCGTAAAAGGGCGGTAGTGAAAATGGGGATCATTACTATCAGCCGTATAGCAACCCAAATTATAGCCGTTATCTCTTTAGATCGTGAATTAGAACGTCAATTCGAATTCTTCAACGATGTTCGCTTTTTTCCCGATAAAATTTATGTATGTATAAATAAAATTGATTTAGTAGAAGGAGATAAAGATAAAAAGATAGAAGAAGTTAAAAAGAAGATAGATGCCTTTTTTAATAAGAGGAAAATCTCTGTTATCGAATACTTTATAACCTGTGGTGAAACTATTAAAGACTTTGCTGACATTGAGGAATACAATAATCGTGTTGCCGAAATGATATTAGAAATAACCGTATCTCGTTAATTTAACTAAAAAATCTTATTCTCTTATTCTTTTAATTTTAAAGCTAACCTTACAAAAAGTTTTTGCAAGTCAAGTTTGTAGCCAATAAGAGGAGTTAATCTGATATTAGTAGTTTTTTTATCAAGCTCTAAAAACCCTTCTTTTTCTAATATTTTTATATCATCTTTGACATCCTTTTTATTTCTTAACGCTCTAATCTCCTGAATTGAGGTATGTCCCGAATTTTTAAGGCAAGAAGTTAAAACACATAATAGCGTAGCTGATAAACTCGGTCTACCTTCAAAGGGATTGGCAGAAATTAATTCCGTTAGTTCATTATCATAATTTATAAACCAATGTGAATTTAACGAGTTGAAGATTATTTGAAGTCCCAATGGCTCAAGATATTTGGATAAACCCGTTAATAAGTCTTGGAAGTAAACTGATTTATTCTTATTCTTAACATTTAATGACTTCAAAATCTCTTTTTTGGTTGCTCCTATTTGATGGATGCTTTTTTTTCTACTTAACATATACATTAAAACCGATATTTCGTTCATTTATTAAATAACCTCATATATATAATGTATTTGTATCTTTCTGATATTTTATTTTGCCTAATTGGAGTAAGTGCAAAAGATATACGAATTGCTCATAAATCTCTATTTGATCCAACTCATTATCGAACACATCTTCAAAAAAGCACGGGAGTTTTTTTTTAATTTTATCATAAAACGCGCCAATTTTTTCAGTAAATTTATACCTTGGAACCTCTAATAAAAATTGATCGTTAGTTTCCTCTTTAGTCAAGTGTTCAATTGTATAATGCGTTATCCTCTCTTTGATATAACGGTTAGAAGCGTAATCTAAGAATTTCAAAGAAATTGGTTCGAAATGAAATGTTTTTCTCCAACAACCGCGAAATATATCGAATATTTGGTCCTCGTTGGGGTGAGTTTTCAAAAAAGCTTCAAACTTTTTTTCTATATCTAACGAACTTAGCAAATTCTTTAGCTCTTCAAATTTATCGTTGAGCAATTCAAGCGCATTTACATAGCTTTGTGAATAATTTTCGATGTTGTGTATGTTAATTGAGTTCTTAATTTCGCTA
The DNA here is from genome assembly GCA_004375715.1 of Promethearchaeota archaeon. GTDB lineage: Archaea > Asgardarchaeota > Lokiarchaeia > Sigyniarchaeales > SOKP01 > SOKP01. The sequence goes on from SOKP01000041.1 coordinate 2,172, forward strand.
AAAATAGGATTAAGTTGTAATTCTAATAAATTAATCTTACCTGAGAGGACATCATCTTTTATAAGCGCTATCCTTTTATTAATTTTTTCTGATAAATCTAATTCCTCCACTTTCACCCTTCCTTAACGATTTTAGGATTAAAAATAGTCGACACTTCCTTTTTTCCTACTCTAGCAACTCCAATTAACTTGTCTGCCAGAAGGTATAGTGCGTTTGATGATTTTGGTAAGAATAATAGCATTTGAATAGAATTATTCTCAAGAGTTGATTTTATCATAGTGTACGAAGCTTCCGAATTCCTATCGTCTAAAAACATCCCAGCTTCGTCAAGCATTACAATAGGAGAGCTTTTAATCTCTAAAAGTGATAAAATTAAACCAATAGATATCATCGATATCTGACCACCGCTTAAAGCCTTGCATGATTTTAACTGATCCTTAGAAATTGCAGCTTTAATCTCTACTCCTAAATCTTCAAATTTCCCGATTAACTCAAGCGTACAATAGGCTTTAATATCTGTAGACTTAAATTTATCATTGATTCTCGAATTTAGTTTCTTTAAAACTAGATGGAATTTGTCGAAATAAGTATCTTCCA
>SOKP01000100.1 GCA_004375715.1 Promethearchaeota archaeon
TTCACGTCTTCAATACTTGGAATTCTAACCATTATTTTTAATAAGATAGATAATAGCAAAGATTTAAAGACTTTTAAAGTAAATCAAAGCGTCGTTTCAACTTACTTTGAGGTCATAACTTAATATTACTTATTTATTTTTTAAATTAAAGTAGGTTACATATTTCGAGAAAAAAAAATATATTGGTTATTAATTGTTATATTTTTAATGGTAATTTTTGAAACTACTTTCCTAACATTATCTTTATTGCTTCATCCGCTTCCATAAGTATTTCAATTTTAAATGTGTATCCTTCTACCTTTGCATAAAAACTAAATCTTCTAGAGAGCGCTGCCATACCCTCTAAAACTTTATCATCTGGGCACTCATATACTGCGTAAGTTTTATGCTTATCCTCTGTTACTTGTGCTGCCCAATGTTCTACTTTTTTTAGGAAGTCAGGATAAGCCGGTTTATCAGTTGACATATAATTTTTAATTAATTCATTTACTTTATGAGGAGGGAATTTCGCTACCATCATTATTTTAACCATATTGTTTTCACCTTTCTAAATACATTCTAATTTTGGATTTGAAATGTTAAGAAATAATATGAAAATTCTCTATAAAAACTTTAACAATTTCGTCAAAAGATAAATAAATCTCCATTCTGATTTTGAACAAATCTCTATGGTTATGTTATACCACCTTTCAAATTTGAAGGACTTAATTTAGAGAAAAAGATTTTAGGAAAACATTAATTGTATAACTTAATAATATCAGATGATCATCAATATTTCGCTTTTGATTAACATGTTATCCGATGAAGATAGAACGCAATTAAAAGGCGCTATTAACGATAAGGAACTTAAAAAAATATTCAAAACAATAGCATCAAAGAATCCTGATGAATTTTTTCCAACCCAAGAACTTAGGCAATTGGGATACATTAGAAAGCAATGCGAATGCTGTGGTGTTTATTTCTGGACTACAATTAAAGAAAGAAAAGTCTGTGGAGATCCTGTTTGTTCTGGTGGATTCCAAATTACAGTTAATAATCCTGCTAAAGTAAAACTTTCCTTTATCGGTGTATGGAAAAAGATAGTCGAGATACTAGAACCTCGAGGATATGTTCCTATTAAAAGGTACCCTTGCGTAGCAAGATGGAATCCTACTTCAGAATTCACTATAGCATCAATCTCCGCTTTTCAACCTTATGTTATTACTGGCGAAGTTGAACCACCTGCAAAGAAATTAATTATACCTCAATTTTGCTTACGATTTAACGATATTGAAAATGTAGGAATCACGGGATCTCATAATACTGGCTTCGTAATGATAGGGCAACATTTTTTTGGAAAGCCTGAAGAGTGGAATCAAGGAGAACTCTTTTTAGATATCCATGTTTTTATCCACGACGGTGTAGGTTTACCAAAGAAAGAAATCACGATTCACGAAGACAGTTGGGCAGGAGGTGGCTCCTTTGGATGCAGTCTTGAATTTTTTAGTCGAGGAGTCGAATTGTTCAATCAAGTATATACTATGTTCGAGCAAACTCCAGATGGCCCTCGGGAATTGAGTTTAAAAGTTTTAGATATGGGTTTGGGCCAAGAGCGTGTAGCGTGGTTCTCCCAAGGCACCCCAAACATTTACGAAGCAACATTTCCATATGTGATCTCTAAATTAAGAGACATCACCAAAGTTGAAACACATTTTGAGTTATATAATAAATTTTCGAGATACTCTGCTTATTTAAACATAGACGAAGTAGACGATATGGATGCTGCCTGGGAGAAAGTGGCAGGAGAACTTAAGATTGATGTAAATGAGCTAAAACAAAAGATTCTACCTATGACAGCAATATATTCAATTGCTGACCATGCAAGAACTTTATTGTTTGCAATTAACGATGGAAAACTCCCTTCTAATGTAGGTGGTGGATATAATCTTAGAGTTATTTTAAGACGCGCTCTAAACTTTATCGATAAATTCGGTTGGGATATTGAAATTTCAGATGTTTGCAATTGGCACGCAAAAGAACTGAAGGGACTATTTCCGGAAGTTTCTGGACGGTTAGATGAAATAAAGAAGATTTTGAGCGTAGAAAAAGAGAAATATTATACTACAAGAAGAAAAGCAAGTAAAATGTTAGAAAAATTACTTGCCAAGGGAGATATTTCGACCGAAACTTTGATAGAAATTTATGATTCTAGAGGAATAAATCCCGAGATGGTTAAAGACGCTGCAGCAAAATTTGGTAAAAAAATCAAAATTCCTGACAATTTTTATAGTCTAGTAGTAGAAAGACACGAAAATAAAGAAAAAATCGACGCTACTTTAGACGAAACCAAGCTAGATTTAAGTAATGTTTTAGAAACCAAATCTCTTTACTATTACGATTATACTGAAACATCTAACAATGCTAAAGTTCTAAAACTAGTTGGAAACAATGTAGTCCTTGATCAATCCGTTGCTTATCCTACTTCAGGTGGCCAATTGCACGATATTGGTACAATAAATGGTCAAAAATTCAATAGTGTGTTAAAACAGGGTAATTACATTATTCATGTTTTATCTGAAAAACCACACTTCAAAGAAGGAGAGACTGTTAAAGTTGAAGTTGATAAAAAATGGCGTACTCAACTTTCTCAACATCATACTGCCACTCATATTGTAAATGCTGCGGCTCGTTTTGTATTGGGGGGCCATATCAATCAAGCTGGAGCTAAGAAGACTATGAAACATTCCAACTTAGACCTTACTCATTACGAACAAATTTCTCGAGAAGATTTATTAAAAATAGAAAAAAAAGCAAATGAAATTGTTGATAACGCAATTGAGATGAAACTATTTTTTCTACCCCGCTCTGAAGCTGAACAAAAATACGGTATGGCGATTTACCAAGGAGGTGCTGTTCCTGGAAAAAACATTAGAATTGTTGAGATTCCGGATGTGGATGTAGAAGCTTGTGGTGGTACGCACTTGAATAATACTTCAGAGACCGGGAGAATTAAAATAATTAAATCTCAAAAAATTCAGGATGGTATCGTGAGATTGACATTTACTGCAGGATCTGCCACTAAAGAACTTGAGGTAGAAGAATCTCTAAGCTTAACCCAATTACAGTCATTATTGGAAATTCCACAAAATAAAATTGTAGGTAGAGTTGAAGAATTATTAAATAAGTGGAAAAACTTAAATAAAGCATTACAGACTGGAAAAGTTGATGAATCAGATATGGTTCTGAAATCAAGTACTATAGTTGAAGTAGAAATCTTAACGGAATTATCTCGAATTCTAAATACTAAAAAAGAAGATATTTACTCGAAAGTAAAAAAATTATATGACGAATGGAACGGTGCTAAGGCAAAATTAAAAAAAGTGGAAAACTTACTTGACGAAAAATTCATCGAAACTCTTATGAAATCAGCATTTTCACTAAACGGTTCTAAAATGATTCTTAGATCCTTTGAAAATCTTACTCCAAACGATCTTAAGAATCTAAGCGTGAAAATTCTCCGTAAATCTGAAGATTTAAACACTATTTTTATCAACAAAGACAAGAAAGGCATAACTATAATTGGAATGGTAGGAAAAGGATTTTTAAAAAGTTCCAACTTCAATATGGGAAATTTTGTTAAAACTATCGCATCGAGATATAATGGTAAAGGTGGTGGTAAGATTGACTATGGACAAGTGTTTATCGGGGATAAGGAACTAAATGTAGATGATCTGGTTAACCACATAAAAGAGAAACTAATCAAAAGTTAAATTATTCATAGCATCCAATAGAAATTTTTAATATTGTAATATATATTTTTTCTTTACATTCTGCAAAGTTTGCATTCTTCTAACTTCTACTTATATTTTCTATCTATATAGATTCTATATACTATGTCGAAATCGTTTAAATCGAGTAATAATCTTACTTTAATTAAGATAAAAAAGAAAATATGAGATTAAATATGTTTAAAATAATATTAGAAAATTCAACAGAAAAAAAGGAAGACCTTCTAATACTCAAGAGAAATCTAACAAAACCACCGCCTGAGAAATCTATTGATATTGACAGCATGATAGACTTGCTTAATCTCGATATTATTAAAATATTAAAATATAATAGAATTTAATGGTGAAATTTATAGTGAAATTAGTATATCAACAATTTCTATGCCCTGAATGTGGCCAAATTAGGTTTTTAAAGGTTAAAAATATGTGCGTAGATTGTAAAGATAAATTGTTTTTAGATAAAATATCTCAATCTAGAAAAGAGCAACATATTTTTAATGAGCTAATATGTGCATAAGAAATGGACAAATTGTGGCCTTTTAAACTCATTTTGAGAGTAATTTTTTTTGTAGCGATTTATTAGTTAAATTTTTCTAAGTCTAAATTAACATTCTTTATTATAGGTTAAAATTTAATATGCATTAAAACACCTTATATACATAATAGTTTGTTCAAAAGAGGTTGTTCTCAAATGGTTAATCTCATACAAATAAGCGATTTACACTATGGTTCTGAGTTTGTGCCTGAATATATGGAAAATATTATTACCTATATTAAAGATAATCCTCCCGATGCTGTAATATGCACTGGAGATCTAATTCATAAAGGGAGAATAACTCAATTTAAAGGATTATTACCTTATATAAATAGAATTAGAGAAGTTACAAAATTCTTAGCGGTACCTGGGAACCACGACGCAAAGAATAGTGGAATAATCTTTTTCGAAAGACTTATTGGTCCAAGAAGATCAAGATTAATCCTTGAAGATAAAGATACTCTAATAGTCGGAATTTGCAGCGCAAGAGACGATATAAGTTATGGAGAATGCGGGGATGAGCAATTGGATTGGTTAGGTCGCCAATTTAATAAAAACCTCGAAAATAGAATAATGGCACTTCACCATCACTTAATCCCAGTACCTCTTTCTGGACAAAAATTCACAACCGTAAGAGATGCAGGAGAAATCCTCGAATTTACTCAACTTTTTGAATTAGATTTAGTTTTAATGGGACATAGACACGTTCCACACGCTTACGTAATCGGACCAACAACATTTCTCTACTGTGGCACATCTTCTTCCAATAAAGTGAGAGCAGATGATAGTCCTAGCTTCAATCACATTAATTTAAATGAGGGTGATCTTGAAGTTTATATGGTAAATTCAACAAACCTCGAAAGAAATCTACTTTTAGAACGAAAGTTAGGGCGTACAAAATTTGTAAGGCCGCGTCGAACGCGAATTGAACACCTATTGAGCTCTTCTGTATGGGATGATTAAAAATGGCAAAACCTATAACTCCATTAGTAACTGTTGATGCGGTTATAAAATTTAATAAAACATCTATAGTGTTAATTCGTAGGAAAAATCAACCCTTTAAAGGAGAATTAGCTTTGCCAGGTGGTTTTGTTGAGGTCGGAGAGAGCGTCGAGGACGCTTGTATTAGGGAAGCTTATGAAGAAACAAATATCCATGTGAATATAACTAAGCTTATTGGCGTATTTTCCAATCCAAACCGCGATCCACGTGGGCATACCATCTCTATAGCGTTTTTATGTGAACCAACAACAGATTCAGAGAAGTCACTGGCCAAAGACGACGCTCAGTCGTTAGAAATTGTACATTTTACAGATATCAAATCCTTAAAACTCTCGTTTGATCACAAGGATATAATAAATGCGTCAGGTATTATTAAGAATTAGAACGTATATTATCATTTAGTCGAAAATCTTTTTATAACAGTCACAACAAGGAATTCCAAGACTAATTTTATTCGAGTAATCAAATCTAATTTCCTCAATGTTATTTACTAATCTGATTAAACTCTCTTTTAATCTCAATGCATCGGAATCTACTGTATTTTTATACATATTTTTTAATCCAACATTGTTATGGATTCTCCTTTTGCAGATGGGGCATCGATCAAAGAAATTTTTTAACCTTATCAATTGCTCGTCTTCTATAGTAAAAGTTAAACGAAAGTGAGATAAATCTTGTCCTGGTTGTAGTGTTTTAATTAATTTCTTAAATATTACCTCTAAATTTTCTTCGACACTTAATAGCGAAGTGTGCTCGATATATATAAGGTCTTCATTAGTAGCAATCAAATTATTAATCGCATCTTCTGATACTTCCCTATTAGTTAAATTAGCTCTCGTCCCAATCAAAATAATAGGAATTTCATTCACATTCTCTTTAAAAAGAGTTATCCACCTATGTAAGTCGGAAAAAGATTCCTTATTAGATAAATCAAAGCATAACAATCCTGCACAAGCACCTCGACAGAATACAGGAAAAAGAAACCTAAATCTTTTGCGATCTTTCAAATCCCAGACAATAAACCGATAATTATCTTCTTCATTAACAAGGCATTCCACAGATTTAAAAGAAACCCCAATTGGGCTTCCGCTATCTTCATAAGTATCAAGAACGGTATTTTTACCAGAGGCAAGTGATCCTCCTAAAACCAATTTTAACTTATAAGATTTGGACATTTTAGCTATTCTCGTTCATTACTCGAGGATATATTATTAGGCTTCATGTTCTAATAAAAATCTACTCTAAAAAATATTACTGTTATTTAATTTCAAATAAATTCCCATAAAAATCTTTTAAAAATAAGTAGAAGCCTTCACTATTTTTTCTAGGTACTTGAATCACTTCAAAATTTAATTTTTTCGCTCTCTCGATTAATCTAATTCGATCCTCAACGATTAAGCAAGTATGGGTAAATCTATCGAGTGCTTGATTTTTATCGTCAGTTATAAACGCTTCTACGCTCAAATCTTCATTTTCGTACCTAATAATCCTTTGGGCTTTCTTAATATTGAAAAATTGTTCCATAAGGTCTTCAGGGACAACAAAATCTCTTTCTTTTTTCAGTTCTAAAAGATGCATGAAAAATTCATCGGCCTCTTCTTCGCTATTTGAGCTTACCGCAATATGCTCTATCTTCAAAATTTATATCACTTTTAATATTGAGTTTTTCTGAAATTATTAACGTATTACTTATCTTAAATGAAACTTTAATAATTTTTAGTGTTTAATATTTATTGATATAAAGAGTAGTAGCTAGAAAGTTAAGGGATTTATGGATGACGAATGTAACTTCAGAAGAGTTTTTAACCAAACTATTTAGTGTTGTATACAAACTTTATACTATTGCAAAAACACAATCTGATCGTTTAAAAAAGGAATGGGATGAAAATTTCGCTTCATTACCAGAACAACCTCATTTAGTTCGTTCAATTCGAGCTGAAAAAGAAAAATTCCTAACTGATATAGATTACAGAATTAAAGTTCTAAACACGATAAAGCTATCATTTGAGGACGGATTTCACTCTATAAAATCCATATTAACCGCTCTTTTTCATTCGTATTTTAAGGATTCAGAAATCTTTACAAAGAATTTTAGTAAAGACGATCAAAATATTCTCAAATATTTAGTAGGAAAAGAAATTTTGGGAAATTTAATTCAGTATAATCAACTTGATCATGAAACTGTACCACTAAAATATAACATACTAGCAAGAAATTACTTACTGATAAAATTTAAAGAACAGAGCGCCACAAGTATTAATGAGAACATAAAAAAAATCAATATAACCCTTAAACTCCCAGCACTAAAAAAATTTTTGAACGAGATAATTGCTGATGGATTTTTCAAAAAAAAAAAAGTGGGCAAACATGTATATTACAGCTTACAGCAGGAATTAGAATTATCGGAAAAAGCTAAACTAACTTACAATCAAACTATACGACCACTAGTAGATTGGCCAACTTTATTTTATCGTAGCTATTATAATGTGAGAGAATTAAATGTTACCGTGAATGGCGATTGTAAACACCCCGAATTTTTAAATAAAGTATTGCTTAAGTCTGCAACCCAAGGATATGTGGCTTGTCACTACATATTTTTGAATCTAGTCAAATACTACAAGAAATTAAAAGAAGAAGGGTAATATCTTCCCGCGATAAATGAAATCTCTGGTTAAATTGATGAAAAACTTCTCGTTTTCCTAATGGGGATATCAAACTCTTCAAGCAACGGAATAAGATGCTTTTTATCTTGAGAATTTGTACCTTTCCAATCCACTACAAAATAATCTATTTTTTCTAATGTGTTGTCGATCATCATTCTAATCAAATTCTCGTTTAATTCTTGGATGTAATACTTCGGGCAGATAAATGAAAGTGCAATGTTATTATTGGTTATTAACCTATTGAAATTAGGTGCATAGTGAGTACCACCGAATCCTAAACCAATTTGCTGAGTTTTCTCTTCTATAAAATCCAGATATTTAAATACTGTGTTAACAATAGCATTTGCTGCGAGTTCACCTGCTTCCTTAATTAACCATTCTTGTTTACTACTCCCTAATTCCATAAATATTAAAGGAATATCTAAAGTGGTTGGTCCATGATGAGTTACTTCCATATCTAAAGAAAATTCAGGAATATCGAACTTTTCGATTTGTTCTCTTAACGATTCAACGCCTGCCTTATGTAGAAGAGCGCTTGTTTTGGACAAATCTTGAGGTTTTCCACCAAAATCAGCATTGTTGCCCCAATTACCGGTTGTATGAGCTAAAAATGCGGGTCGTGCTGTTTTTGATGTATGTCGGCTCGCAAATATTATTAAATCAGGTGTGAGATTAGTTCCACTAACCTTGAGTTTTTCAAGGAATATTAAAGGTTCCGTTGTCAAACCTAAAAAAATTTGATTTTCATTAAGAAATTTATCATACTTCCCTTCAAATGATGATTTTTCTAACATAAATAACGGATGTTCGTACCAAATTGCACCAGTCTCTATGAAAGAATAATACTTAGAATTTAAAAATACTTCTCGCATATTCATGGAAGCCTTATCTTCTTCCGAGTTGATTATAAAGAATTGAATTGAGCACCACCAAATATTTTTAATCTAGTTTATTAATTAACGTAATAAATAAAAAAACAAAATAACTGTTTTAAAAAATCAATTTTATCATTAAAAGATATCCCTAAATTCTATAAATGTTTTAAAATAAATTTGTATTAAAATATGTAATGCCTATTAGTTTTGCAATTATAGCAATAATTGCCTGGGTATTTGGTGTACTATTTTTCGTAGTAGATTTTTACGAACAAAAACATCCCAAACTCAATATTTCTTTAATAGCGGGTATTTCTATCTCTTATTTCTTTTTAGTACTCCTCCCTGAAATTGCCGAAAATATACCCGTATTTCCATTTGAGATCACAATTTTTGAATACCTATTTGTGCTAATCGGTTTTGTATTTGTCCACACTTCTGAAAAATTCATTTTACAAAAGGTAGAGTCTAAATCGCAAAGGAGAATGCGCAAATTAATCGAGAAAGAAAAAATTGTAGCAGATGTTGAAGAAAATATTGAGAATATATTAACTAGAGAAATAGAAAAAGAAGATTTTGACAAAGAAGCTCTGAAAGATATAGCCCAAACAATAGCCGAATTACATAAACAAGGTAAGGGGTACAAGGAAGGAATAAACCAGTATAAGGCTAAGATTCAAACACACATCAACGAAGATTTAAGCAAACTACGGTTTTTTACTAATTTTTCATACCATCTTCTCGTAGGAATTATTGTTGTAGGGTTATTAGCCATAGATATAATCGCCGGGATATTATTCTTCTTATTTGCTTGGTTTAGAGCAATTATAACAAACAGATCAGAAAAACATATCATATTTACGGATCTTGAAATTTATGAACTTTATGATGTCGAGGAAAATAATACAAAAAAGTACATCCTTGCTCTTTCAAATTTTATTGGGGTTGTATTCGGATTAATTTTAGATATAATCGCGTTTGAATACACAGAAATGTTTTATATTTTGTTTTCATTTATTTCGGGAGTAATTTTGTATACTATCGTACGGGAAATCATTCCTGAAAAAGAAAAAGGAAATCCATCATATTTTCTCATTGGATTCGTGGGATTTACAA
>SOKP01000195.1 GCA_004375715.1 Promethearchaeota archaeon
AAGAATCTGTAAAATTTATTCAGGAAAGAAATAATATTTCCTGGACAGAAGCGTATATGATGGCAAGTATTTCCACAGATCTTTTAATCAGTCAAGTCGTGAACCCGCTAAAAACCGTTAGAATACGTATCCCAAGAAATATAGTAGATGAACGATAGTTGTAACAAGCGCTTTATCACAATTTTAACAAAAAGATGTCAAAGGGACGGTTCTTTTGACAATATTACCCTAAAGGTATAAGAGACCTGAAGAGGTGGTCAAGTGCCTAGATTTCCCAGACAATACAGTAAAACAGAAATATATCACATCATGCTCCGGGGCAATGAAAGAAAAGATATATTTATCGATGAAGAAGACAAAAGAGAAATGAAAGAATTCATTCATTACATTAATAAGTATGAAGAAAAGAACTTTCTGGAGATGAAAGAGACTATAAAATCTGAAATAGATGAAGAAAATGTTAACGAATATATAAATGGGTATCTGAAGTCAAGAAACTTAAAAAAAGAGGATTTGAAAAGAAGAGAACATACTAAACAAAAAGAAGATTTAATCCAACAATTAAAAAAAAGATCGAATTTATCAAAAAGGAAGATAGCCATCTTAACTGTCAAAAGAACCGTCCCCTTGACACTCGTAAAATCAGGAATTAAGATAGAAAAAGAACTTCCAGTATTGGTTGGAGCTGGAAGAATCTTAAAAGGAGTAAGGATGGGTAACGAAGTTCAATAATTTAATGACTGGCCTTCGTTCGCACTATCGTATAACAGCGGATAAAAGGCTACGGTATTACGCACCTTCGCCCAAATTGCCTCCGGCAACTTCTTTTATCCGCGGAACGTTATATGAAATTGCTCCTAGGTGAAAAAATGGCAAAAAATTTGGCTTTAAACAAGAAGAAATCTATCATCCTGGAACCAAAAGCACCATATAATTTTGATGCTAATTTCTACAAGCCATCTCATTTTCCATCTTCTGATAATGTTTGGGAAAAAGAAAAATATTGGATAACAATGATTTGGAAAAGTAAAAGGTTAGGATTGAAATTTGAAAATACCGGAACGGTAAACAAACCAAAAATTAAGGTTAATATCTATTCTCAAAAAGAGTTATCAAAGGATTTTATAGACAGTTTAATTCCTGAAATTCGGTGGAGATTTAATTTTGACCAGAACATATCAGAATTTTGCGAAAAATTCAAAAATGACGAGGTTCTTGGTTCAATTATTAAGAAATGGCAGGGAATGAAACCAATCGCTGCAAATTCTCTTTATGAAACTCTGATTATTTACCTTGTGCTGCAAAATGCGACTGTAAGAAGAAGTGTTCAAATGCTTGAAAATCTATTTGATAGATTTGGAGGGAAAGCAAAATTTGATGGGAGAATTCTTTCAACTTTTTGGGAACCAAAAGATATGGCAAGATCTACAGAACAGGAAATAAGAGACTTGAAAGTTGGGTATAGGGCGAAGTTCTTTACGAAAATTACCGAGCAGTTTGCAAATAATGAGATTAATGAACTCACTTTAAGGAAAATGTCTAAAGAAGAAGTCAAAAAAGAGATGTTAAAATTCTATGGAATTGGTTCTGCTTCGGTTGAATATTTGCTTTTTGAAGATTTTTACTTTCTCGATAGTTTAGAAACAATCCCACCGTGGGAACAAAAAATAATGTCAAGGTTAATATTTAATCAAAAATTAGTCTCTGCGAAAGAAATATTAGAATTTTTTGAAAAGAGGTATGCTGGATGGGAGAAATTAGCATTTCATTATATTTGGGAAGATATTTTCTGGAAAAGAAAATACCAGCATATTGAATGGTTAGAAAAAGAAATAAGATTATAACCGTGCCGTATAAAGCGTGCGGGCAACTTCGTATAGCAGCGTGTTTGCGACGCTTCGCTAAATCCCTTCGGGGCTTCACAAACACGCAAAACATTATGCGAAATTGAGTCTGGGCTAAATTGGCAAGCGGTTAATTAGATTGATATACAAAATCAGCTTGTATAAATATCATAGAAATTGATTACTGAATAATCCCATAATAGAAACAAATCGGAGGATAAAATTAGAATGCCAAATATAGCTTATCCTGAACCAACTGTAGGTGCATTGATCTTTGATCAACAAGGCCGAATCTTGCTATTAAAATGTAAGAAGCATAAGAATCGATATGTTATACCAGGGGGCCATGTAGAAATCGGTGAGAAAATGCATGATGCTGTACGCAGGGAGGTTAAGGAAGAAACCGGATTAAACATATACGATGTTGAAATACTTGCCATACAGGATTCGATTTTTAATAAGTTTTACCATAAACGAAAGCATTTCATATATATTGATTTCAGCTGTAAAACTGATTCGGATGATGTAAAAATAAATGAGGAAAGTGAAGAATTTTTATGGATAACCCCCCAAGAATCCTTAAGCTTGCCTTTAGATCCATATACAGAGCGTTTAATACAAGAGTATCTTAAAGGTAATAAGTCCAAATACTGTAAGAACGTAATTTATGGATATAAAGGGTTATAGAACAAGTTCTAATTGTTATTTTAATTCAGACTCAACATCGCAGAAGTACAGGTAGGCGGCTGCGCTCGTTCCTCGCTCCGCCCAAATCCACGGCATGGATGATGGAACTGATGAGTAATGTCGTTGACTAAATACTTCACTGAATTCGATGATGATGATAAAGCTACCACCGAGGACTTCGCCAACCCGCGTTTCGTTAGGCGTAATTCCTCGGGGTCACAAAAATTT
>SOKP01000136.1 GCA_004375715.1 Promethearchaeota archaeon
TTAAATTTTCAAATAAGACGGAAGTAATTAAAGCCAGGTGGATTCGCCCTGAAGATTTATCACATTATGAAGAAATTGGAATCGACACGTTTAAAATTGCTGGCCGTCGAATGACAAGTGAATGGATCACCCGAGCAGTTAAAGCATTTTCTTCACGTAAATATGAGGGCAATCTTGTTGATATAATTCAAGGTTTTACAATGTCAGTAGGAGTTGAAAATGATCCTCATGCTAAATTTCAGCAAACTGTCGATAAAGAATCTAAATCAAAATTAATAATAGATAATACAAAACTGGATGGATTTATTGAATTTTTCAAAACCCAAGATTGTATTTCGATGTGTGATGAGTGTAATTACTGTGAAAAATGGGCCGAAAAAGCAGTCTTCCTTGATAAGGAACAAGCTCCTAAATATGTTGAGTCAATACAAGATTATCTTGATGATTTGGTAACAAGTCGTGAATTTGGGGTTAACACTGCTAAACCTAAAGATAAAAATGAGGATGGATTCAAGTGGGATAGGGAAACTGCACAAATATTTGATAAATTGATAAAACTATCACCCCCTCAATTTCAATCCATTGCCAAAGTGGTAATAGCATCTCTTGCTGAAGAAAAAGCGAAAAAAAGAGAATCATCGATGGTTGAGAATGAGGATATGATGAAAGCGTTCATTGAAGGAACACCAGAACCCTTTCAACCTGATATGAGAGAAGGACTCAAAAAATATGGACTCTTGAAAGAAGAATTGGATAATTAAAATAAAGAAAGGATTTAAAAAAAAAAAACATGATTTTTTTAAAAAAGTTTATAATTAAAAACAAAAAAAGAAGGTGAAAAATAAAATGGAAACAAAAGAAGAATGGGAAGCGTATTTAATTCGCTTCATGGAAGCCTATAATGAGCTACCTGATTTAGCAGCTTTACTTGAGCCAGTTTCCCCTTTGGTTTTCCAATATTTAATAACAGATAAACCAGAGATGAACTACTGGCAATTTATAGATAAAGACAGGATGCGTTGGGGAATGGGTGAATACTCCGGATCAGACGCTCCAAAAATCTTTCATAAAACGGATTTTGCTACAATCAAGAAAGTTAATTCTGGGGAATCCGATCCTATACAAGAAACTATGGCTGGAACATATATTGTTGAAGGGGACGTTTCAAAACTTATGGCATGTGCTCCAATACTACCACTAAATGCTAAAGCTCATGAGAAAGCTAAGCAATAGTTAACAATAATTTTTTTTTTTTAAAAAATTATCTTGATAAATCTGAAATGAGTAGACCTACAACTATAAGAAGACCTTTAAAATTAAAAAAATGTCAAACCTAGGGAAGAGTATTAGACTTGAGAGATTATTTGATAGGAAAAGCAAAAGAACTATCATAATCCCTATGGATCATGGCTTAACCGTAGGAATTATTAAAGGATTGGAGAACCTATCTGAAATGGTTGATAAAGTTGCTTTAGGAGGCGCTAATGCTGTAATTATGCACACTGGTATGGTTAGAGCTGGTCACAAGCAATATGAAAAAGATATTGGATTAATTATTCATCTATCTGGCGCAACTAGCTTGGCGCCTAATTCGAATAAAAAAGTAATGGTATGTTCTGTAGAACGAGCTCTAAAAATGGGTGCTGATGGAGTATCCATTCATATTAATATTGGAGCAGACGAAGAACCAGAAATGCTTCAAGATGCTCAACGAATAATTGAATCCTCAAGAGAATGGGGTGTTCCATTATTGGCAATGTTATATCCGCGGGGAAAAAAAATTAATGACGAGAATGCTCCAGATGTTGTAAATATTGCAGTAAGAGCTGGTGCGGAACTAGGAGCGGACATTATTAAAACAAACTTCACGGGAGATATAGATTCCTTCAAATACATCGTAAAGAATGTTGATATCCCCGTTATTATAGCTGGTGGCCCTAAAACAGGCACTATTCCAGATTTACTTCAATTAGTCCATGATTCGATACAAGCAGGAGGTGCTGGTGTTGCATTTGGAAGAAATGTATTCCAAGCAAAAGACCCTACCAAAATTGTTAGTGCTCTTTCTAAAATCGTGCATCTTAATTACACTGTAGAGGAAGTCCTAAAAGAGTATTGAATAGTGATCAAAAATTTAAATTATGACTAAAGAAAAAAGTATTTCTTACCTTATTTGTTAAAACGAGCACTAAAAGAAGTTGCGATTGCAGTAATTCTATTAATTTTCTTATTTATTCACTTAATCCGATTAGTGTACGGTTTTTAGAAGGAGTCCTAAGGATTTTTCTATTATTTCACATAACTGTTCCACTCATAGTCTTTAAACTGCTGCTAATTAAAAAGAGATTCGAATTTAATTTCTAAACCACGGAAGACTGCATGTCCAGCTATTAGATATCGATTTTATGAAAAAAACGTTATAAGCGTATTGTTAGCGAGTGAAACTCTACTTATTGAAGCCCAAAGGAAAGAATTTAACCCTCAATACGCAACAATAAGGCGTACGTGGAGAATTAGAGAAAAAGAGCAGGAAACTTCACCCCATTTAAAGATAACTTGACTCAACTAGAGGGGGTTTAATTTTAAAGTTTTTTAAGCTAAAATATCTTTAAGCAACCTCATCTCCCATGACATTTAGAAATTTAAGTTAAATTGGTTAAATCTGGCATATAAAAATTTAAGTTAAATAGTTTAAATCTGACGATATAATATTATTAAATAGTAATTTATTTACAATAATATTGAACTAAATTAGAGAATGAGATTATGATTTGTCCTAATTGCGGGGAAAAGTTAAAAACCCAAAATCAAAAGTTTTGTCCAAATTGTGGAAGTGAACTTCTATACACTCCGACTCCTGATGTTCCTCAATTAAGAGCTGAAAAAAATCAATTGTCAACATCATCAACAGTTAGTTCAGTTCCCGTTTACGAGTCAAAACCAATTAAAGTTGAAGGACCAGGCTTTTATTCAAAAATAGTCTTTACTTTCGCTTTGTTATCGATAGTTTTAGCGGTTATCGGTTTAGTTTTTGAGTTTCTTAAAGTTCTCAGAGATGTTATACCAATATATGTGTTTCTTAGAATTCCTGGAGGACCTGAGTTGTGGATTATAGCTTTAGTTCTTAATTCTTTTGGCTTAATATTTGCGATCCTTTCTAGGATATTTAGTAGTAAGGCTGGAAAACGTGAAATGAAAAATACTCTTGAGAAGGTTGGAAGCGTGTTCGGGATAATTGGAATTGTCCAGAATGTTATACCTCTTATACTTATTCCTATTAATATTGTAGTAGCTTCTACGCTTATACATTATCCTCCTTATTTCTAAATTACGAGTTTGGAGAGATTTGATGGAATAATAAACGATTTAATAGATTCAATTAATAACGATCCGATCTTTATTAAATATAAAGATTGGAAAGTTAAATTATGTTTTGCCCAAATTGTGGAGAAAGGTATGAATCCCAAAATCAAAAGTTTTGTACGAACTGTGGAAGTGAGCTTTCTAACATTTTTGATGCTCCTCAAACTCCTCAATTAAGAGTTGAAGAAAATCAAGCATCATCAACAGTTAGATCAATTCCCGTTTACGAGTCAAAATCAATTAAAGTAGGAGGACCAGGGCCTAATTCAAAAATGTGCTTTGCTTTCGCTATTGTATCAATCGCTTTAGCAATTGCCGGTTTTATTTTTGGTGGTAATTATTTCTTCAGATATTTCATATATTCATTGCTTCCTTATTATCCTGGCGGACTGGGATTAGGAATTGTAGGATTAATTATAGCTATAGCTCTTAATATTGGGGGCTTAATATTCGCGATCCTTTCCAGAGTAAATAGTAGTAAAGCGGGGAAAAATGAACCGAGAAATACTCTTGAGCAGTTTGGAAGCGTTGTTGCTGTGTTTGGAATTATTATGAATATTATACCGATTGTTATAACTCCTTTAATATTTCTAGGAATTTCTTTCCTAACTAATGCTATGCCTATGTACTATTGATTTTGAAATTAATTATTTTTTTTCTTTATATTAAAAGTAGTTCTAGTCACGAGAGATTTGAAGGTATAAAAAAAAACTTAATAAATCCAATTAATTAACGAAGAACAGCTTTTTCCTTGGGCATTTTTTAATCTCCCTATTATTCGAAAGGTAGCTCCTTTATAACCGCATTCTGGACACTTATTTTTTGAGATTAATTCTATAATGTCGTCAACTAAAACTGCTTGATTTATTGTACCATTAACACCATAAGGTGTAAGAACTTCCAATAACCCTTCTTCTCCGTTATTAACGGGTTCTAAGTTTTCAAGATCCCTTACAATTATTCGAGCCGTATCAGGACAGTGTAGTAAAAAATCTTGATATTTCTCAGACCAATGACCTCCAAAAAGTGTAGGGCCCTCTGTAAAGGCATAAATATCCCTAATATCCTTTGATTTAATGTTAAACACTTTCTCGTAAGATTCAATGAATTTAGTTTTATTTACCCTATCCATCTTTGCTTCTCCTTTAGTTCCATCCCATCCACCACCACCACAACCGACAAGAGATATTCCATCAAGATCATGAAATACATTTTCTTTTAACAATTTCTTCTCAAACATGTTGTTCATTAAGAGTGGACTTCCTCCAAATAAAATTTTACTTACCTCGATATTTTTCCAATGTCCTGTTTCTTTAATTTTTTTAACCATTTTCAACAGTTTAGTAACATCCAAAATGAAGCCCCCTTTCAGTGAAAAAGTTGATATAAGTGCCCATATTGTTTTTAAAAATTTTACTTTTACCAAATATTCCTCATATCCATAAAATTCCCAAGGTTTATTCATACATGCTGTATAGTACCGAGTTTTGTCAACATATTCAAATCCTTTAACACTTCTTTTTGCCATTACTGACATGAAAAATCGATCTGGTGAAAAATTAATAGTGAGAGCTCTTTTAGAGCCAATTTTTAATTGTTCCCATCCAAAAAATTCAGTAAAAACTTTAATCGAATTATACTGCAATTGGTCAAAATCTTCTAATGTTCGGGGAACTATCGAAGGATCTCCTGTAGTAGAAGATGAACACGAAAAGAGTGCTATATTCTCAAGAGGTACTTTTAATAAGTTTAAAGTTCGATTTCCTGATTTTTTATAAGTGCCTGTGGGAATATATGGGATATTTTCCAAATTATCAATCGAAATTTCATCAGGAATCGCAAAATCAAACTTATTACAGAGATTATCTTTATAATACTTACAATTATTATAGGATAAGTTAATTTGCTTTAACATTTCTTTACAAAATTCATCGTCCGGGTAATCACGGATCTTAAAGTCAAAATATTTTGTTTTTAATTCTTCCGTTAGGTAATCGTGAAATTTAAGGAAAATAATAGTTTCCTCCTAAAAATTCAATTTTTTATAATTTTAATATGAATGAATGCTAAAAAATACCTAAAAGTAATTATAGGAACATTACATCTTTGATAAAGCTATTACTTCTGCTTCTTCACGCTCCAATAACATAGGTGTTTTTTCCCAACTTATTTCTTTAGGAAGTTTAAACTGTCGTAAAAACATATAGAGATGAATAAAACCGCTTATTGGCCAATAGAAAAGAAGACTATAATGTTTATCACAATACTTTCTTATAGCATTAAATATGAAGCCAAACTGAAAAAATAAGCAAGATAAAGTCCAAAAAAGTAAATAATATTCTCCAATTAAAAATTGAAATATTGCAAATCCGATTTCTATTGGAATCCATGTATCCATATTTGCTAAAACCATCATTGTCAAATTTCTTGCGATTATTAATTTTTTACCATCCTTAAATTCGCTCTTCATTTTCATTAACTGAGGCATATCTGATATAAATCCCGCTAACCAGCGAGAACGTTGTTTCACTAAAATCTCCCAACTATTCGGAACATATTCATAAACCTTGGCTTTAGGTGAAAATCGAATTAGTACGCCATCTAAATTTAAAAGTATGGAGAGATAAAGATCTTCTGTCATTGAATCTTCGTTAAAACCTCCATATTTCTTAAGATATTTTGTTCTAACTGCGAAATTACGTCCAAATGAATAGGCAGAAGATCCTAATCTGTTTTTAACTTCAAATAATAAGCCACCACCCGAGACCATACCATAATCTAAAAAAATTCCCTTGGTGAGCCTATTATCTTTCCAGTTCTTAACTAGTACGGGACCAATAACAGCCTCAATCTTTTCTTTTTGAAAAGGAGATATTAAATTTTTAAGAGTGTCAGGTCCTAAAATGCACCCTGAATCATATAGAACCACAATATCATTTTTTATGTATTCTAAACCGTAATTAAGCGCTGGAGGCTTTCCCTTTTTAGTTAATTCCTTTGATAAAACTTCAATGTCAATTTCGCTATGTTCTTCAGAAAATTTATTCGAATATTCTGTTGTATCATCTGTAGAGCCACTAGTTATAATAATTATTTGCATCCTTTCTTTAGGGTAATCTGAATTAATAATAGATTCCAAGGTTCGTTCTAGTAGTACTTTTTCATTTTTAGAAGCAATTAGTATACTAATATTTTCAAAATATTCGGTTTTTGTTTTATAACCACTCCCAAATGATGCGAAAAAATGAATTCCATAATAAAGAACAAATCCTAACAACATAATTAACCCAATTAGTGGAAATATAAACCACCAGTAAGTTAATGGAGCGCTAAAAAATGTATCAATTGCTTCTTTTACCCCCGAAGACCAATGAGGTGGAAAATACCAATGCATAAGAATCAAAAATACTAACCAAATAGATCCATATAACAAGTACCTATACAGTTTCATTTCTCTTTCTCACGGTTACCGATTATTTATTCTATTTCAGCTTGTTCAAGCTTCATTAGGTTTTTCCATATATACTTAGCAAAGAATAATATTGAAAGCACCATGATAGCTAATAAACTAATTTGATAAATGAGCATGGTCCATTCAACTACCCATGCGTGGGAACCATTCCAAATCGTAGAAGAAGGATTAACCAAATTAGTTAGTAATACTGTAAGACTTGAAGAACCATATATTATAAAAAATGTAGTGTTAACTAAAACTCGTGTTATTCTCTCACCCACGAATGGTTTGGTTTCATGTAACCCCAAACCTTCGTGCCTTGCTCTCATATACTCGTAAATAAAAATTAGAAATATATTTGTCCAGACCATCCATGTAAAATCAAGTCCATAAGAGGGAAAAAACAATAGACTTGTAGGAACAAAACAAACCAGCACTAAAATATCACTTACTCTATCTATTATATTATCCAACCAAGCACCGGTTTTTGATTTAATATCTAACAATCTCGCTATCGATCCGTCAATCCCATCACTAATGCCTGTATAGAGTACTAAAAATGCTAGGACGAAAAACCAAGATCCATATAACGGTTGTTGAGTCATTAAATCAAGTGTATGACCCATACTAGCCATTATAACACCCCAAAATATGAAAAATGACAAAATTAGTCCAATTAATGATACTTTATTTGGACTTAAACCCAATTTTATAAATATTTTTGCCCCTACATACGTTATCGGCATATAAAGTTTTCCTGCTGGATCCTTCTTCATTTTTGCAAATTGTTCGTCTACTTTTTGAGCTTGTCCGTGATCTTTAAGCCAATCTTTTATGAATTCATCACAACTCATGAATTCTCGTTTTGTTTTCTCCTTAAAGATTCCGCTCATGAAAATTACTATTAGAATTAAAAGTAATACCAAGGGAAATACTAATGTAAATAAAATTTCTGTCATATTGCTTGCCTAAGTTATTACAGTATTTTTTTATTAGATATTTTAAAAATATAATTGTAATTTGAATTTAAAATATTGCAAATTTAATTGATTTTAATCCCTTTACTTATTTTTTTTTATCGAGCAAATAATTTTATAGAATTTTTAATCTATGCATATAGTTATATTTTGAAAATTGGACTATTAAAAATATATATAATCAGTAAAAAATAACTTAGATATAGGTGATTGTATCAATGTCAATTTCTGACTTAGAAATGAAGTGGATTAATTTCACTAAAAATCTTCGAATTGTAGGAGTTCTATTAATTTTTGTAATGATTCCGTATTTAGCATTTGTTTTAATTCCTATTCAATTTATTTTGACAATGGTCGCTCTAAGAGATATTAGTAGCATAAATCGCGAACTGAATGACCCATATCTTAAGAGTTTTCGTTCAAGATATATAACAGCAGGTATTATTAAATTAATTGGTTCAATAATAGTTCATGTTGGAGCGGCAATGATAGCTACTATCCTATTTTTGCCTTCCTTTTTCTACCCTTATGATTATTATTATTCTTATGGATTTTTTTTTAATATAATCACAGCTCCAATCACAGTATTTATTATCGGATTTGTATTTATGATAATTGGTAGTGGTGTCGAAGTAGGTGCTTGGGATAATTTAAAACTTTTTGTTTTCTATAACAAAGAATTGTTCCCAGAAGGACTTCACTATGATACTACTAGCATTGAGCAATTACGAACGGGAGCTTTATTATGGGCGCTTGGATTTTTATTTATAACTATTATAATTGGATGGATATTACAGCTAATAGGATATTTTAATATGAGTAAAGTTGCTAAAGGAGTTACGAAAATTGGACCAGACACTTATGTAACTCAAGATTTTCGACCAATCTCTCCACCTGCTCAAGAACCACAACCTGTAGATGCCTTTAAATTTTGTCCTATGTGTGGAGCTAGTGTAGCAGAAGGAGCTAGCTATTGTGTTGAATGTGGAGTAAAAATAGTAAATTAGAATTGCAAATTCTAGAGGTATATTTTTTTTTTAGACATCATTTAATTTTATAATTGAACAACCACCACATCGTACAAAGCTTTACTTTTTAAAGGATTCAATCCGTATTCTTTCATTAATTTATTATAAATCTCTACAATATTGTTAGGATTAGTTGCGGGTATTTTGGTTTAGGAATGTGGATTAGCGAGAACTCTTAAAAAATACATCGTTTGCCGTTTGAGATGCCGGAGCTATTCCATTTTATTCTAATACTCGCACAATCAATCCATAATAATGCGATGATAACAGATTTAGATTTACTTCTATATATTATCTATCTTTAAATATAAGTGGGGATAATTTAGTATTATCTAATTAAAAATATTATAAAAAAATAAAAAACAGAGAGAAAATATTATGGTAAAAGTAGTTAGTCCAATATTAGGCGTAATTGGAGCGACATTACTTACGATTGCTGGATTCATAGGTTTTGGTTTAATGGCTACAATACAAGCTTTGTTAACCGCTTCTGGATTGACCTGGGCAGATGTCGGTCTTGACCCAACGCTACTCACCGTGTCTGCAATATTAACAGTTGTTTGGGGCTTGCTGGGTTTAGTCGGTGCTATACTGGCATTTACAGGTAAGAAAATGGGAGTTTACTTGATGTTAATAGCTGGGGGTATAGCGACCGTTGGCATGTTTATTCCAATTGGAACTTATACAATAACAATAATACCAATGGCGGTAAATATGAATTCTCACATGTTCTTTGTTGACCCAATTCTACTCTTGGTTGGCGGCATTTTAGGATTAGCCTTAAAAGACGAATAGATTCATCGAGTTCAAAAAAAATTTTTTTTTTTTTATATAATCTTCTAATTTAATTTAACTAAAATAATTGTATCACCCTATTTCCAAATTTTCATTTCTTCTAATAGATTACACATAAGTAATAGTGTAAGATCTGCGTGTACTCTCTTAATTTAAATTCAAACCTTTAACCGGCTTGCGTGAGCGAGGAGGGCATCGTTTGAAGATTATGTTAGGATATCCAATTGTGAAAGCTCCTATGCGTTTTCCTCTAATACCGGCTAGTTTCATTATTT
>SOKP01000003.1 GCA_004375715.1 Promethearchaeota archaeon
CTATGAACTAACAAATAAATCGAAAAAGATTTATTTGAGAAATAAACTAACCCTCATTAAAGAAAAACTAAAAGAAGTGTCGAAAGAGCACGATTTTGAAAAAATTTTTGCTACTTTCATATTCTTTTTATCAATATATAGAGAACAATTACTATTCGATCAATCTAAAGAAATAGCAGAGCTTTCTGTTGATTACGTCAAATCTGAAGCTCTTAGAGTTGTTAAAGAAAATGAAGATAAAAAAGCAATTGATTTGGCTATAAATTTGATTGCGAAAGCTAACGATTTATCTTATGCATATTTGGATAATCGTAAAATAAACTTTGATGAGATATATGAAATAATCGTCAAAATTTTCATAAAATTAGGTAAATTTTCTGATGCTGATGCTGTTATAGATAAAATTTTAGATAAATTACTTCAGGTAAAATTAAATAAAGATCTATTTAAAAAACAAACAGATATAAGTGCAAAGGAAGTAAAGAAGGCTAAAGAAGACTATGATGAAAAAAGATTAAAAGAAAGAGAGTCGGACATTAGAAGTAGAGCAAGGGAAGCGCAACAAGACAAACAAGCTGAATCCAGAAAGAGAAATGCACTTAGAAGATCACACTTTGATAAAGGACTTAAGTTTTTAAAAAAACAAGATTTTAGAAACGCATTGAAAGAGTATAACACACACATTCCCTCTTTAATTGACCAAAATAGGCTTAATCTTGCTGGAATTTCTTTAGCAGTTATTTTGCTAATACTTTACAAATTAAAGAGGATTGAAGAATTTGAAAAATCCTTAAGCAAAATAAAAAAAAGCCTGGGTAGCTTAGAAAAATCCTTTTCAGAAACTTTTCCAGTTATATTACTTGATTATATCATCGATATCGAAAAGTTGGGAGATGTTATTAAATTTAAAGAAGCACTACAATATGTTGAATATTTAGCGCTTTTTGATATGGAATTGGACCTACTTAATGAATTATTGGATAAATCAAAAAAACAAATTGATAGTGAAGATACTGAACATTCGATCGTTGAAAGAAAGAAAAGATTTAAAAGAATTCAAGAATTAGAAAAACATATTTTCAAGGATAAAAGAGACATTGCTAAAAGGAAGTTAATGAAAAACCAATATTGGAAGATAGCTTACGAAGATTTGTGTAATGGAAAATTTGAGGTAGCTGGTAATGAATATGACGACACAATCTTAAAATTATTAGATAAACAATTTTTCAACCAGGCTGCTATAAGTCTCATTATTTCGACTATTATTATGATAAAAAACAAAAATGTTACCCTGGCTAAATCTTATTTAAACGAACTATTAACAAGATATTCAAAATATGAAAAAAATCTTGGAGATTTACCTGAGATTCAAATCTTAAACGAACTTCTTTATGCGTTGGAAAATAAAGACGACGAACAATTCGATTTATGCCTAAAAATTTTAACAAATAAACTAGTACTATTTGAATGCGAAATAGATTTATTGAAAAGTCTTGTCCCCAAGGAACAAGAACATGAAGTAGAAGATGTTAGATTATCAAGAGAAGAACTAGCCAAGAAAAAAGAGCTCAACATACAATTGGACCAAAATTTTGGTATATTACAAAAAAAAATGCCTGATGTTCGACGTGAACAACAAGAACATCTAAAAAAGAGAAACTTCATGAAAAACCGAATCTATACTGATGTAATAACGCTTCTTGAGAAAAACTCCTTCAAAGATGCTGGAATTGAATACCTTAAATTAGCATACACATTGTCGAAAAGAAAAAATTTTGAAAGTAGCTCTTTGATGCTGTTATTGCATGGCTTAGCACTCCTTATAGCTAAAGAACCTTTAAAAGAGATTAGGATTAATATTAATAGTTATCTATCTTCATTAGGCCTTAATAAAAAGCTTCTGAAAGACACTTACCCTATTCGTTGTATTGAATTCCTACTTAATGTAATAACCCATAATGTAGAAAAATACTTACTAACTATTAAGGAATTATTAGATATTTTGCCGCTTTTTGAAGAAGAAAAATATTTAATTGATAATTTGTTGAAAGAGGAAGGAAATTAAATTTTTATACAATATTAGCGTATTTCATTAAATCTTTAACTCGCATGCGCAAAGTAACCTCCGTAACTCTCGCTAAACGACTTATTTCTTTCTGAGTTCGGTTTTCGCTACAAATTTTAGAACCAATATAAATCGCGGCAGCAGCAATTCCTTTAGGATCTTTACCCGCAGAGTTAAATCCGCTTTCATTTGCGTTCTCTATTATTTTAACGGCAGTATTACGACATTGCATTGACAATTTCAACTCGTTGTTAAACTTATCTACGTAGCGAGATGGTCCGAAATGCTGAACTTTTAAATTTAAATGAGGTAAAACTTCCATTAGAATTAAGCGATAACTTTTAATGACTTTTTTTTTCGGGATTTGTGCGATTTTTGTAATTTCTTCTACAGTTCTTGGAATTCCATGGACACGTAAAGCACAAAATATTGATGCAGAGAGCAGAGTGTCAATACTTCTTCCCATTGTGAGTTTCTTTTTTACTGTCTGCGTATAAATTCTAAGCGCGTCTTCAGCTACAGCGTCTGGGATACTGAGTCTTTTTTGTAAGCGTTGTAAATTAGGTAAAGCAATCCAAAGGTTCCTTTCATAACTTGTTGTTAAGGATCTATGGATTTTTGCAAGTCTATTAAATTTTGATTTATATTTCGGACTTAATAGAGTTCCACGAGCATCTCTGCTACCTCGAATTATCGTTCTTGGACCGATAGGGCTGTATACACGCTCATTGCTTTTTCTTTTTTGGATTTCTTCTTGTGTGAACGCTCTGCGAGGAGAATCATCGAGGATTCTACCATAAACTGAACCACAATTCATACAAACATAGAATCCATCTTCCTCACTGATTTTAGGGGAGTCGCAACAAGACTCTTCTTCCTTCTCATCAAAAAATCCATTGTTCTCGAAGCTTGACGGCATATCAACTAGCTAATTTAAATGCAAATATTGGGATTATTCAGTTTCAGTAATACATTTAAAAGAAACCACATATTTAAATCTTAATTTAATTAATTTAATAGCGGTAGTGAAGATTTAAATCTTAGTCTATTTAACTATTAACTTAAAAGATTAGTAAAATTAATTATTTTATCAAACACTCTCTAAATAATAACTACTAACTAAGACAAATATTAATAAAATGTCAGTTGATATCTCAAAAATTATTAAAGTATTTTCGAAATTTTTAGATCCAAAATTTGCTAAAGAGGGAAAGTTGAAGACTATTGATGAAATCAAGAAGCTTCCATTGAACTCATTCAAATTTATATCTAAGGAAGATGAAAAATTATTAAAAGAAGTTATAGATGTATCTACCATTGAAAAAACCTCTAAATTAGATCGGGAGAACCCTTTTGTTAAGCTAAAAAAAATTAAATCTACCAAGGATTCTAGTAAGGATGCTGAACTCCAAAAGGAAATTAAGAATAAAGTTGCTAACATACAGAAAGAAAATCCTGAACTTGTAAAAGCATTGAACAAAGCGATCATAATTAGCTCCATAATAGCAAATTTAACCGATGAGGACGAAATAATAAAGAAATCGGCACAAAAAGTAATCGTAATTGGATTAGATAACGCGGGAAAAACAGCAATATTAAATAAATTCGGAGGACGCTTAGGGATTAACGATTTAGCAAACTTAAAACCGACTAAAGGAGTGGATCGTCGCTATATTGAAACAGAAAACTCAAGCTTAGACCTCTATGTATGGGACTTTGGCGGTCAAGCGCAATACAGATCTAAATATTTAAAAAATCCGGAACAATACTTTTTACAAGTTGATTTAATAATTTATGTCATTGATTTACAGGATTCCGAGAGGTTTCCAGAGTCTTTTGAATATTTCGAGCAAATTCTAAAAACACTCACGATTTTAGAAGAAGACCCATTTGTATTAATATACATACATAAGTTCGACCCCGATTTAAAGCATGACACTGAAACACTCCTTAACATCGAACTTCTGAAAGATAATTTAAACCAGTCATTGACTTCTTTCGGATACGATTACGAAGCTTATCTAACTTCAATCTACTCTTTAATTACCAACGAACCCGAGTTTTCTAAATATCTTAAAGAAGTTATGAAATCAACCGACTCCTTAACTAATCCAACACTAAGAAAGGTAGAGGGATTAGGAAAAACTTTAGAAGAAACTATGAATGCTGTTATTAGGCTGTCCGAAAGTCTTTCAAGGCAATTATCTGATTTAGATAGTAGATTGAGAGCCATCGAAAGCGGTGCATTTCAACTGGCTCAGAGCGGCATTCCTATAGGATTATCGCCACCTAACCAAGCTTCAGCTCCCGGTAGGCCTGGGGATTCAAGGTTAAAAGTTCTTGACGAATTAAAACAATTATTCGAGAAAAAGAAAAAGTTAAACCTATAGCTTTTTTTAAACGAACTTACAAATAATGCTTGGTATATGTTTTTTATTCAAAATCTAAGCCTATTTTGATTTATTGTAAAGTTCCACAATCAATTTGTAGATGGCTAAGTAAGTGATTATACTTAGCAATCCAATAACTAAGATCAAATAAAATATATTTTCAAAAAGGAGGGGATTAATTACTTGTTTGTAGATACTTCCTACATTAAATTGCTCAAAAAAAATCAATAAACTATGTAAAAGAGGTTCTAAAACGAGTCTCGCTACTAAGAAACCGAAAATGCCTATGAAAGCACCACAAATTACATCAGTTGGGTAATGAACTCCTAATTGAATTCTAGAAAAAGATACAAATATAACAATGATTACAACGATAATTACCATCATAGGTGTATTTAACAACGAAGCAAATAGAAGTCCTTGAGACGCCACATTATACGAATGCCATGATGGAAAACTTCTAGAGGTTGGCTCTCTTTCGAGTACTTCAATATTTTTTAATGCTTCAAAAGGCCTATCTCTACCTATCAATTTTTTTACAGGGGCAATTATCAATACGCCGATTAAAAAGATAGCTGAAATGCTTGAAAACAAAAACGAATCGTAAAAGATGAATAAGTAAAAAACCATTAACAACATCCATAATGTCTCTCTTCCCAGAAACGATACAATCTTTAAGAGACTAGTAAATAACATTCCACCAAATTCATTATATTTTAAGATAATCCTTTTGTCCCAGGCATCAAGGTTCTTTAATATTAATTTAGCTTCCATGGTTTTTATGTCTTCTAATATGTTATACCTAAAAATTTATAAGCATTTTTAACCTTGGAAATGTTTTCTTGGAAATTTTCAACAGAATGAGAATCTGATCCAACGAAAAATCTAGCTCTTTCTTTTTTTAACTTCTTAGCAATTTCCTCAGAAGGAAAGGGTCGATTGATAGGAAATCGTAAACCTGATAAGTTGTATTCAATGTTTATTTTGTTTTTAATGCACAACCGCCCCAAGTTAAGAACTCGTTCATCTGAAATATCGCAATCTTCTAATGGTTTAATATCGTGCTCATTAATGTATCGATAAATTGTATCTATGTGACATATGTTCTTGAAAATCTTTGATTCTATCATCATCCTACTGATTTCAAAGTAATCGTCTATAAGTTGTCTCATTTGAACTTTCTCTAATAATTGAAGCAATTTAGCTCGTGAAGTTATAGGGTAGTGGTATATCCATTCATGCAGAGTACCTCCAATAAAATCGAGTTCTTTTTCATAGTCATCCATAAATTCTAATAATTCGATCTCTCTATCACGATAATATTCTAGCTCGAGACCGCTAAGGATAAACTTATAAGTCCCCTTCAAATCGTCAAATTCTTCAAGGTAATCGTCTATCTTGTCATTATAGAAGGGATTTGATTTGTCTCTTTCGATAGAATAAAGTTCGTAATGCTCGAGAAAACATATGTTAATTTCATTTTCTTCAGCAATTTTGATGTAATCGTTGAAGTTTGGACCATCTTCTGATATGTCTGAGCTCCAGTTTGTATGTACGTGATAATCAGTATATTTAAATTTCATAAGTATGTAATTCTAAAAATGAAATAAAGAAGTTAAAAATATTTATTATTCAGTCCATAGAATTCTCCCTGTCGAAAAAAACTTCATAAAACAATTCTTTTTCTCCGATATCGGGAGGAGTTATCTTGGTGTAACCTCCTTTCCTTATAATTTGTACAGTGCTTTTATTTTGAATGTGAATGTTTCCGTAAAATCCTTTTATGCCCTTCTCCTTTGCTATAATTATAAGGTGTTGGTATAAGAACGATCCTAACCCCTTCCCTCGATAGTCCTCCCTGACTAAAAAGCTATATTCTGCCATATTTAGCTTAGGATTTAAGTAATAGGTCGCGTTGCCAACCATTTCCTCTTTTCCTACATCGCCGATAAAGGCTCCAATTGAAAAAATCTTGTTATAATCGATATTTACTTCGTTTTGCGTCTTTGAATGGGTGAATTCCTTTCTAACTTCGAAAAATCGCAAATATCGATCTGTTTCATTTAAGGAATAATACAACTCTTTTAATAGCGGTTCATCTGTAGTCTTTACTGGGCGAATTTGAATCTTTTCTCCTCCTCGCAGAGTAGATGTAGTCGCATACTCTGAAGGGTATCTGCAAATTCTACCTTCTTCGTCACATGATAAAATCTGATCTGAGTAAACATATTTCAACTTTTTAGCTTCATCTAATAACCAATTACGAAAATCAGGGTGAGCAATGCATATTAATTCGAGCACTCGCTCTCTTATTGTCTTTCCATGAAGATAAGCTACCCCCCATTCAGTTACGACATAATGTGCATCTCCTCGAGATAACATTACTCCTGCACCTTCATCTAGATGCGGTAAAATTCGGGATTTTTTACCATCACGAGAGGTGGATGGCATAATAATTATTGGTTTACCTCCTTTAGAAAATGAAGCGCCCCTCATAAAATCTATGGTCTCTCCTATCCCAGAATAGAATCCATACCCTTCAGTTGCCGCGTTTACTTGTCCTGTAAGATCTATTTGGCGAGCTGAATTTATTGAAACCATTTTCTTATTCATTCCTATGTACCTAGGATTACACACATAATCTGAAGGGTAGAATTCAATATATGGATTATTATTAACAAAATCATACAGTTTTTTACTTCCTAAAGCAAAACTCGTAATAATCTTTTCAGGATGGAAATTTTTTTTTCGGCAGGTTAATACTCCTTGTTCGATTAACGGAATAATATTGTCCGTAATATAATAAGAATGCATTCCTAAGTCTTTTTTATCCCCTAAAAATTTCAATACAGCATTTGGCAAATCGCCAAATCCTACATGGATAGTTGATTTATTCTCTATAATATTAGATAAATTTCTTCCTATTCGTTCGGCAACTTCATCAGGTTCATCGAAATGAAATTCTAACAAAGGTACATCGTTAACAACGAAATGATCTATTTCTTTCATGTGAATAAAACTATTACCTAACGTTCTTGGCATTTGAGGATTCATCTCAACAATGTTAATAAAAGCTGATTGGGCTAAAGGTTTTGCTATATCCACATTGATACCAAGAGAACAGAATCCATAAGAATCCGGAGGCGTGGCTTGTATAAGAGCAACATCAATATGTTTTCTACCCGTTAAAAATAGTCGGGGTATTTCACTCGCATATATCGGCGTATAATCCGCTTGTCCTTTATTGATTTCCTCGCGTAGAGTTTTTCCAATAAATAACGCATTATGTCTAAAGAGATCTTCAATTTTGTCTTTGAAATATTCCTCTGGGCCAATAGTTAAGAAATGAAGTATTTCAGTATCTATTAACTTCTCAGACTGCCTTATCAATTCCGCAGTGAGTAATTGTGGTCTCGAGCATCCAGAACCTATAAAAACTCTATTGCCGGGGATAATTTTTTTTATCGCATCCTCAGCAGTAATCTCCTTATCCTTCCACTTTTCCCGCCATTCTCTATTTGATGAGTCCATGTCCTACACTTTAAGGCTCTAATTTTATTTTGTTTGAAATTTTTCCTTTATTATCAAAAATAGTTAGGTCCTATATCTTTAATATTTTTACTTTAAATTTTTAGTGTAATTCTCTCGGAATTACCTGTTTTTAAAAATAACTGAAAAATAAATAACTCCACTGCCAGAAATAACACACCAAATCAATGAAGGAATTAAAAAAACAAGGCGCTGTTCAAAATCTACGGACGAGGAAATTACGTTAAAAATTATTGATAACAATGACGAAATAAACATAAACGCCCCAAAGAAGATCATGAATATAATAATAAGTGATTTCGAACTCTTCTTTCTACTCTCAATCATGACACAATTGACACAAATTCCTATCTTTTCCTCAAAACTACCCTCAACGAGTTCTTGGTCGCAAACTTCACAATTTAGCATTATTTCTTACTCCATATTATAATTAAATAAAAAGATAATACGATTGTTTAAAATTCTTTTCTAGTGAAAACGAATCTTTTCAATAAATTAAAGTTTTTCTAATCGATTTATTTTTAATAATTATTAATAAAATTAATCTCTATAACTCATAAACAAACTCTAAATAGTTATTCTGAAAAAAACTTACTTCTCCCTTTCCTTAATAAATTAAAGATAAAATGTTTAAATTGAATTCGAAATATTTACTCCATGACTTAATACAACCATTTAAATTCAAAAAATTTAAATGTGATGAGAAGGAAAAGAAATCTTTAAAGATTTTTAAGAATTTACTAAACCAAGAAATTTAATTATACAAATTAAGTAGAAATTCAAATTAGTGAAATGTAATGTCAAAAGAAGACAACAAAATGAAAAGTGTTCTAACTGAAAATCGAATATTTGACCCTGTAGACATCAGCCCCGAATACGCTAAGACTGGAATGTCAATGGACGAATATAAGAAACTCTACAAACAATCCATCGAAGATATGGAAGGATTCTGGGGAGAACAAGCAAAATCGCTTGATTGGTTCAAACCTTACGATAAAGTGTGGGAAAAAACCGATCTCTTTCCGGGAAAATGGTTTGTGGGCGGAAAACTCAATGTTTCTTATAATTGTTTAGATAGACATGTGAAAGCTGGAAATGGAGGTCGTGTTGCAATCATATGGGAAGCAGATGAGCCCGGTCAAGTAAGAAAATTTACTTATAACGAACTTTTAAAAGAAGTAAGTAAAGTCGCTAACGCTATGAGGAGTAAAGGACTCAAGAAGGGTGATAGAGTCACAATATGGTTACCGATGATTCCTGAGTTAGCTATTGTTATGCTGGCTTGCGCTCGAATTGGTGTTATTCATTCCATCGTCTTCGGTGGTTTCTCAAAAGAAGCTGTCAAAGATAGAATTGAAGACTCTGATTCGCGCTTATTGTTTACAAGCGATGAAACCTTAAGAGCTGGTAAAACTTATTCTAAAATGGCTGATGTCGTTAAAATAATAGATAAAGTACCAACAATTGAACATGTTATTATCGTTAAACGAACAGGGAACGAGGTTCCTCACACTGATAAAGATATTTGGTACCACGACTTTATAGATGGCGTGAGTGAAGAATGCGAACCTGAACAAATGGACTCCGAAGATACGCTATTTTTACTCTATACAAGTGGAACCACTGGAAAACCTAAAGGCGTTAAACACACTACAGCCGGATATATCTTATATACATCTTTCACTCACAGAGTTGTGTTCAACTACAAGGAAGGCGAAGTTTGGTATTGTACCGCAGACATAGGTTGGATTACGGGACATAGTTATATTGTATATGGTCCATTGGCAAATGGAGCAACTACTTTAATGT
>SOKP01000070.1 GCA_004375715.1 Promethearchaeota archaeon
ATACAATCGTCTAAGAAGGGGTAATAGAACTCAGTTGATTGTTTTATCATTGGCCAACCCATAGCTTTTCTAGCCATCCCATAAAATAGAGAATCAATATCAGTTTTTGTATCAACAGGATCGGATAAATTATAGTTGAAGATATCGAATAAAACGCTCATTCCCATCTTGCGGTCCAACCATTCGCATAAAGAGATATCAAAGAAGGTAAGCATGTAAGGCCAGATCGATCTTATTTTTTCTTCACCTCCATGATGTTCCTTGTTTTTGTATCTGGATTTTGCGATATCGAGTATCCTACGATAAAACGAAATGTTTTCAGGAGTTCCAGAAATAATTATCGTTGCTGCAGCTGAAATTGGATTAAAAATGTTTTCAATTGGGCTTGGAACAGCTTTTATTAAGTCAAACAATTCCATTCTTAATTTAGAAACTTCATTCTCTACTTCTAAAGCCTTTCTCATTTTATCAAAATCGGGTTCTTGACCAATTACTTCCCCCAGGCTATGAAGACTTAGCTTTAATTGCTCACCGTAATATTTGTAACTTTTTTCATCGTGAAGAAAGGGCATATCGGCAATTATTAGAGGAATATTTTTTTCAAATTTGAAAAAAGGATAAGACGCACAAGTGGAATCGCATGGTGCTGTTGGAGTGATCATTGCGTCAAAATGATACAAGTTTTCTAAACTCATTCCCATTGCTCCTTTTTGTGCGGAACACGTATGAAATGGGTGACCCCAATTTCCTATTATATCGTAATATTTTTCAACACCATTCATTAAAAGCGTTCCTAAAAAATATGAAACTCCTTCGATACAAATAGGAACGCAATCAAAACATTTAAGATAATCAGCTTGAAAAGCAAAGTGGTATCCAACGATGGGTACACCTTCTCGAGCTTTTTCGATATCTCTTCTAACTACCGTAATCATTTCTTCCAATCCTATTCTTAAAGATGGAATTCCTGTTTCAGGCAGGATTTTTTCTACTAACTCGTAGGTCGTTTCCATCGCGTCTAATAACATCTTATAAGGGACAATCCTATTTTCATTCTTACTTGTACTATTCACAAATTCACATCTTCCTATTTTGTTTTTATTTTGATATTTCTCTAAACTAAAGCATTTCTAAAAACGCTTCTATTCTTGTTTGAAGTCTGGTGGTATCTGCTTGGTAAAATTCGCGATCTAAATTCAATACGGGAATCTCTAAATCCTTTAATTCATGGACATATAACATATTATCACACCCATGTAAGTCGCAATTATTTATTCTTTGTAAGATAACTCCATCAACTTTTGCTCTTTTAATTTCATTTTTTACAAACTCTAACCGCCGTTCGTGATCG
Source organism: Promethearchaeota archaeon (assembly GCA_004375715.1). Taxonomy (GTDB): domain Archaea; phylum Asgardarchaeota; class Lokiarchaeia; order Sigyniarchaeales; family SOKP01; genus SOKP01. Next base: position 1,352 of record SOKP01000070.1, read on the forward strand.
TCCATCATTCTAGGACAAGACATTCTGTAATAAACTCGTTCTACTATGCTTTTTAGTGGATCGTGTTCGAATCCTAAATGAACATCATCCAGAAAATTGCGAGTTCCAAAGCATAAAAAATCACTAACAATTAGAGCTCCAGAATCTTCTATTAATCCAGTAAAATCAGTACTGTCAACTTCGCTTCCAACAAGCATGATTCTTTTTGCGTTGGATTTAACACCTTCGCTTTCTTTCAAGGAGTTGATAATTCGTTCTAATTCCCGATTAGCAGCTTCTTTGGGAACAGAATTATTCGACATTGATATCTGTAAAGCTTCACTGCCTGTAATTTTAGGGGCGTCAATAATTCTCATTTCGTGTATTTTCCGCAAGAGTTCACGATTTTTATTGTAGATGTTAATAGTTTCAAGTAAATCTTGATTAGTTATAGTTTCTAGATTATATTTTTCTTCTAACTCAGTTTTTAATTCTTGTATCTCAGTATAAAACCATTCAAAGCCTTCATCCGTAATAATATGAGGTATAGAGTAGTAAAATTGAGAAGCTGGTTTAGGATAATTCCCTCTCCCGAATATTTTTAAATCGAAAAGTTCAAACATTCGGCGAGAGTGATCACAGGAATTACAAATCAAGATACCGTCTAAAAAATCATAGATTCCTCTTAGAGCCATGTCAAATGTTGCACGAACAAAAGAGCATGTAAATCGTACCATATATACATCCGCCAGATTCGTTTCTGTATTCCCGGTTGCTCGTATTCGATATGGTAGTAAATTCGCTGCGTATAAGAGTTCATCCGGGATATAAGTACAATAGTATCCTAAAACTTTTTTACCGTCTGCTAGCCATTCTGTTATGTAGGGATTAGTTATTGAGTCTGAAATCTGGAGAAATTTATCGTTTTTTAAGCTCACGCAAATGATCCTCCATTGTAACTATAAACATCATGTTTTCCAATCATAAGACATCTTACTAACTTAATGGCGGCTACTTTTGATTTTTTGATTTTTATCTTTCCGGGTATTATATATCTCAGAAGTTTGATCAAACTAAAAATATTATTCTTTGAGCGAATAATACCACTTATTAAACTCAAAATTTTCTCTTCTTTAACGGTGATAATAATTCGTGCAGCAGGATTTATTGCCTTTTTAACCTGGCAGTCAAAATTCTCTCTTTCGGATGTAAGTATAAATGTAATATATCCATCTATTTCGGTTAAATACATTTCGATTTCTTGACCGTTATGTTTTCCTATTTTTTTAAATGGTTCGTCAAGTCCAAATAAATCTACTAACATTTTTGCCAATCGTGCTATAGTTAATACTTTAGTTTCTCTTATCAAGTCGTCTGCTCTTAAATCAAG
>SOKP01000029.1 GCA_004375715.1 Promethearchaeota archaeon
ATTCAACGGAAATTTTACCGCAGACTGAACAAGGTAAGTGATATTCTGAATCAGACACCTTAATACTTCTTGCGATAGGTTCAATTATTTTCTTGCTTAGTGTTAACCTTTCGAATTCAAAATAAAAGGCGTTCCAGCATTTTTCAAACCTAATTTCAACCTCTTGTATCAGATTAAATACCATTTCTTCTTTATAAAATTTTAATTCGCTTATGGATTTAGCTAATCGACCTCTTGCGATGTGTAAAAAGTTTATAGAATCATCTAAATACTTTGATTTTCCTTTTGAAACGCTATTTAGCATTTCCCAAGCAGTCACGGTATTATAGTAAACATCTTTTACATCTGAAATCCATAAACTTTTAGTTACTTCGTCCAATTTATTACAGGAGTTTAAAAAATCTATGATACCATCTTTTATATCCTCGAGATCTTGGATGTAATCTCTAATCTTCCAAATTCTCTTTATTACAATTTTTTTATCGCTTAATTTTTCATCGGTACTCATAAGCAAATTACCTAGTTGTGATCCATTAAGAAAAATCCACTGTCTTACAATTCAATTTTTGTTTCGATGGTAGCTTTTTCTGCGTAAAAGAATCGGCCTGATCCCATAACATCGACGTGTCTAAAAGTTATCTCGTAGTAGGTAAATAGTTGAGACTTGATTTGATGTTTTAGTTTTAATGTTTTCATTTGCTGTTTGGAGTAAGACTCGGTAACTTGTAATATTAAATTTCCTAATTCTGAAACTAACAATTCATCTTCCGAAGGATAGTATTGGTCTATATCTGCTCCAATCGCAACATTCCCCTTCCGAGTACCTCCAGGATTATTCTCAGCGGCATTTCTATGTTTTACAAAATTGGTTATAATAGTTTTTAGATTATTGATACTAGGTTCTCCGATTTCTTCAAGGATTTTATAAACATTGCTTGGCTTTCTTAGATAGTCTTCAAGAGTATCCGGATTAATCTTTGGTTGATAATCAGGAAACATATTTTTTTCGTTCATAATTCCTATATTTCAATTCGAGAATAAAAATTTCTCTCTATTACATAAAGGTTTAATACCAATAATGACGTATATTTCTAGAATCTAATAGATTTTTAAGAGAGTAAACTTCCCAGTTGATAGTTAATGTCATTTGAACCCGAAAAACAACCACATTATATCTTCAAGATATGCCTCCTCGGTCAAGGAGGTGTAGGAAAAACTTGTATAGCGAGAAGGCTGTGCTTTGATACATTCGATGCGAATACAAGACTTACGATAGGAATCGATTTTTACACTTATGACCTTCCGATTATTGTAGATGGAAAAGAAACGTTTGTTCGCCTCTCCTTATGGGATTTCGGGGGTCAAGAACAGTTTAAACAAATGTTTAGTTACTATATTCATGGAGCAAACGGAATATTTATGATATTCAGCTTGTTCAACCTGAATAACACTTTACTTGGTTTGGATTGGTGGTATGAACATCTTATAAAACAGAAGCAAGGGCAAACTCCAAAGTTACTAATCGGATGTAAAAGTGATTTAGCAAAAAAACTGGAAACAGTTAACGAGTTAGTTATAGAAAATTTTCGAAAAAAACATAATGATGTTGATTTTTTTAAGACTTCTGCTAAGAAAAGCTATAATATAAAAGAAATTTTCGTGGAAATGACTACTAATATATTAGATGCTCACAATTTTAGATACGATAAACTGCTCTAAAAAACCCTTTAAAATTTTATACTATAACCACAACTACTCCTAAGATCGTAACAAGTACTCCTAAAAAACCGTATTTACTAATCCTTTCTTTATTCAACCAATAGGTTAGTGGGAGCGAAAACAAGGGGCTTGCACTCGCTATTAACGACATTACAATGGCTCCAGCTGTGTGAGCAGCTTCCGTATATAAATATGCTCCTAAAGAAGTACCAATAATAGATGCTACAAGCAGAATAAACCATGTTTTAGAAGGTTTTCTATATGAGTATGAGTTTTGGTTACCATTACCAAATCTGTTTTCTCTCCAAACCATTAACAACAAAATCAACAAAGCAAATGGAAAGCGAATTACATTACTAATTATAGAACTATTTCCATTTGTAATCAAGATTTGATCAATTTCATTCGTCACAAAATCTATTATGACAAGACCAATAGCCCATCCAAGCGAAGCGATTAAAGCGTAAACAATTGGCTTAATATAAGCATTAGAACTTAATTCTTGAGGGTGAATTTCCAAAACCTGTGAGTTTTTGTTTTCAGCGCTTAATTTGGATTTCCCTATCACTATAATTCCTGATCCAATAAGAACAATCGATAGAATTATCTTATAGTTAAAAGTACTGTTTAGAAAAATTAATGATAGAATAACTGTAAACAACGGAAATGTCATGGAAATCGCTAAAGTAAGTGTAGTGCCAAGCTCTTTTTGTGCTTTAAAGTATGCTGTGTCTCCAATTACCTGTCCAAAAAGAAAACTCAAGAAAGTTATTATCCATAAATTCCATGGTAATAAGAATATATCCGTAAAAATACCTAGAATAACAGCGACTAATATAAATGTTAGAGTTCCAATTGCAGTGCGAAAAAAGTTAATGAAAACAGGGCTAGCATGCTGCTCAGTTTTTCGAAAGATGACATTTGATACTACAAAGGTTAAGACTGCGAAAATTGCTATTAATTCTCCAGTCATAAAGCTACTTTCCTCTT
>SOKP01000278.1 GCA_004375715.1 Promethearchaeota archaeon
TTAGCTTTCCGATATAAATTAAGCATTTGTTTGTGGATTTTTACTTTCCTTTTAGGCCATTTATACAACTTTCTATGTATCTCTTTCAAATTGACTTCAAGGATTTCAATCGTTCTTACACTCTTAAAATAAGTATTAGTTCGTATTTCTTCAGTTAGTTCACCTTCGAGTTTCCTTAAATGCCTAAAATTTATTTGTTTATCCCTATCTAAAAGTTTGATCTCTTCTATAATATAGCTTTCCTCGTCTATATCTAGTGCTTGTTCTTCAATTTTATTATTGAGATTGTAAATTTTATGTTCAATCTCTTCAATAGAATCTTTAATGTGTTTGATTGAGGTTGAGATTTCATTCTTTACTTTTGGTTCTGAAACTTTTTTCCTCTCTTTATAAACGTATTCTAATAGATTTTTAAATTCAATTTCCTGTTGTTTTAACTTTTTGATCTTCTGATTGTAATAGTGTCGTTTCTTTCCATAAAACTCTTTAGCAGAGAATAATGATTTATAAATTTCAGAATCAATATTTCGGAAACTTTTTACATAATTTTCAAGTTCCTTATTAGCTAGATTTCTTTTAAGAGAAAAATTAAATATATTTTTTTGCCAATTAGAAAAATAGTGACTAAAATTATCGAATTTGTGATCCGCCATTCATACTATTATTTATATTTTAATTAAATAATTTTACTTGAACATAGATCTATTGTTCTCCTAGTCATTAAAGCTTTACTTAACTAAATAAGATTAAAAAAATCGTAAGTTAAGTATATTAAAAATTATTTTTTTATATAAAAAAATAATCCAATTATGAGTGTTACCTAATAGTATCGTATACCATCATAAAAATAACTACAATTCATAATTTATTTAAATTAAAAAAAAAAGAAACGGCAAGATTACTTGCCATCGTAGCAGTTATTCCAACTGTTACGTTAAAACTGGCGATGTTACTCTCATCGAGAGTTTGGGATTATTATCTGGGACATAACTTTATGTGCCAGTATTACCATGAATTGTTGTTCTGGTAATCTACAGCCTTCCCATGTAGTACTTATCTTAAAGTCCACAAATTTGTCAAGATCTAGATAACCGCCATCCCATAGCCAGAAGGGTGAACCTATACTATCTGGGACATGGTTACTGTCTAACACAATTGGATGTGGTAGAGCACCGTCTGGCGCATCGAATAATTTGAATGTGAGATCATAAAAGACCCAACCATGATAAGCTGGATCAGCTGAAGCATAACCTAATGAATATTCAATTTCAATATAACCTATTGGTATACAATTAGGATCTCCCTCTTTTTCTTGATATACTTCAATACATCCGTCAACAGGGTTATAACCGCCTAAGGTTCCAACAGTCAAACTCCATTGATCTAACCAAGCATCATCTAAACAGAGTGGTAAAAGATCTACAGTGGGATCAGGTAAAATTGGGTTGAAAATTTCCATTTTGCCAGCTACTGTATCAAAACCATCAAAACAACCGCTTTCTGGTACTGGCACGTCGCTGGATCCCAAAATGGCTTCTTCCGAAAAAATATCTTCAGAAATCTCTGAAGACGGCAAAATTTCTTTTGAAAGGACCTCAGAATCTTCTGAATCTGAAGAGCTTTCTTCTAAAAATTGATTTTTCGAAATGAATGGCATATTATAATCAGTTTGATTATTGCCATTCTTATTGCCTTCCCAAATACCCATAATAGCTAGTCCGAAAGAAAGTGCTAAAATTAATATTACAATCCCTGAAACAGTTAAAGAATAACTACCTTTGGTCTCTTTTAAGAGACTTTTGGTGCTATTAGGATACATCACCAAATATAGATAGACCTAAATTTATATTTAAAGTTTGTGGTATTATATATTACACACACAGAGTATTAAATTTTATAACAAACCTATTTTTTTTATAACAATTAACCAAATCCCAACGAAAAAATTATTCCTCTTTATTAGATATCAACAATTTTAAGCGTTATCTTTTAACCTTCACTTATTTAATAATAAATTGGAAAGATAATTTGTAGAAAAAGAGTAATCCATTTCAATATTTATTGTTTTTAAATATAAGCAGATATTAATCTCATCTGGAATGAAAAGATTTACGAATATAGTGAAAAATCGAATTCATGACCGAATTCTGTATGTGATATATCTTCTTTAAGACAATACTCTTCTATTAACAAATTACTATATGCATAACAATAAAAAACTTTTTGAATTGCGTTAAAAAATGTATTTTTTGAAATGTTTCCATCCATATCAGGAAAAATTTGCTTAATTATCTCAATTATAAAATTTTTGACATCTATTTTAAAGTAAACTTCCTTGGCTAGAAAATATTTTCTTAAAGTGTTAAAAAATAGGAATTTTTTATTACCCTTAAAGGAATTTAAAGTATTAGCATGTTTTTTTGATATCTGTGTTTTAATTATTGTAAATATGCAATTTTTATTTTTTGGTTTGATAACGCTCATATTCTGGCTATTTGGTCCTTGAGGAAAAGAAAAAATAAATCCAAAATCAAGATCAGAACTCGATAATTTTTCTCTTAAGATACCTTCGTCTAATAAATATTCTCGTATTGAATTTTCAAGATTATTTTTTCTAATTGACATCTTCAATTAATTAGCAAAAATTGGTTATACTCTATTCTTCATTTTTTTAAACTAAGAATATTCATCAAAATAAGAATAAAAATTTACTGTATATTTTTCAGTTATTTTTAGATTGAAGAAGCCTTAATGCATGTTTTAAATAAATCTAAAATAAACTAATGAATAAGTTTTGTTATAACAAATAAATTTTCTTTATTCCAAATTTGTCGGAAGGATTTGATTAAGTTTAAAATGAACGAGTGAATAAGTATCATATAGGTATTGAATTCAATATTAAGTGACTAATATGCACTCAATAATGCAGATAGCTAATGGCATCGGAATATTAAATGCCGAAAGGATGAAACAAAATGGGATAGATTCCATAGAAAAACTCGCATCTTCAGGTGTAGAAGATTTAATTAAAATTGATGGTATTGGGGTAAATAACGCGAAGATATATGTTGAAATCGCTAAGAAGCATCTAAAGAGTATGAGGACAAGGGAAAGAATCCAAAACATCATTAAAAAAAATAAACTTCCAGCAGTATTAAGTACTGGAACGAAAGCTTGTGATCTAACTTTATTTGGAGCGAATCGGCACAAAGTTTCTTTAGATTCCATAAAAAAACTTGCTTCATCTAATGAGGAAGATATTTCCAGACTAAAAGGTATTGAAATATCGAATGCAAAAAGGTACATCGATATAGCGAAGAATTATCTTGAGAGTATGAGGTTAAATGAACAAGGTGAAGATTTTGTGGAAATCGAATCCCCTGAACAGAAAATAGAGATTAAAATTCCAAAGGAATTAGTTATAGCTCCAAAGCTAAACAAAGTTTCTATTTCATCAAAATTTAAAATTAAAGAATATCCACAAAAACTCGCAGGTAAAACAAAAAAATCAAAAATGCCGAATATTGACGTCAAATCGTCCAAGAGAACCAGTTATGGAATTGATATTAAAACTGGTAGAAAAAAAATAACATCGCACAGTCCATCTATACTAAAAACCTTTTTTCCCCTAGAAACAATGCAAAAAATTCGCTTTCTACACTATAAAATTAAAAACTTAGAAGAGGCATTGTGGAAAAATAAAGGATTTTCCTCTTCTGAGCTTAATTACATCATAGATTATATAAAATTTCTAAATGTTAATTATAAAACTCAAAGTCAGATCAAGATCCTTAAAGAATTAGAGATTCCCAATACTTTCTATGATCCAATAGATAAAATAGAAATAAAAATATGGGATTTAATATTCGAATGCTCACGAGCCTTATGGATTTCGGCACAAGCATATTCTAATCTTTCGAAAAAATACGAAGCAGAAAATTTAATGGAAAATGCAATAGTTGCTATGGTAGAATGTAGTAAAATGTATAAGACTGCTGCTTATTTTAGTGCTGCATGTACTAGACAGGAAGATAAGGGTTTTACTTTGTCTGTTGAGAATCTTGAATTAAATTCTGAGGAATCTCGTATAATGGCTCAATCTCTTGCTACTACAAGTGAAGAAAATAAAAGAAATTATTCTATGGCTGCAAAATTATCCGCAGGATTGAGTGCGTTAACTAAACGATTAGCATTTGCTAAAAGAAACATTAAAATCAAGGAAAATCAATTTAGAGCTCAATATCAATACGATATAGGAAGAGCGTGTCATTTGAAAGCTAAATCTTTGTTGCTATTGTCGTATGAAGAAAAAAATGAAGAAAATATTGAAAAATTAAAGAAAAAGGCAAACTATTATTATCATAAAGCAGAAGATTTATGGGAAAAAATGTTAACTGCAAAACTAAATCCTTCTGAGAAAGACTGCGTAAAAAACAATTTGTCAATAGTAAATGATTATATTATTGAAAACGATGTGGAGCTTATAGACGACATTGAAGCAATGGATGTTCAGGATCCGGAACCACTTATAATAGTTCCAGAGAATTTAGCACCATTTATTCCGAGAACAACAAATTATTTAACCAAATACAAACAAACAGATATTGATTTTAACGCTTATTTACGTTATAAGAATCTGATGTCTGACATTTTAGTGAATTTTAATAAAATAGAAGAATTAAAAAATAACAAAGCAGGTATCGGTCGAACTATAAAACAATTAAAGATTCTCTATGAGAATAACGATATCGATATCAACAGTTTTACTGAGCTCTTCGAAAAGTATTCAATAAAACTTGAAGTCATTGAAAGTGCGATACGAAACATTAGGACTCCTGAGATTAAAAAAAAACAAAATACCCTAAAAACACCGTTAATTAAAAGTACCGTAAGGTGATTCATATATCGAGATATATTAATTATCTTAAGACAAGCATAATTTATATAGCGTTAGGAATTACACTCATTCTCTATTTTTATAATCAAGTAGTAGGAATATTCCTAGCAAGTTTAGTTTTCGTAGTATACTTAGCATCTTTTTTAATTTCACTTTCTTCTAAGAGAAGTCTTCTAAAAATAGTTCAAAAATATTCAACTATAAACGACAAAGAAATTTCTAATAAATTAGATCGTCCATTAGACGATATTAGGAATACTCTATTCTCGTTATCTAAAAATCAGAAAAATAAAAAATGGTTAATCGTGTTTCTGAATCAACGGTATATCTTTCTCAACGAAAGCGCAGTTGAGAGTTTTAAACAACTATATCATATGGGTTACAATGAAAAAAAAATTCTCGAACATTTACAGCAAAACACAAGAATCAAATCCAGAGCTGTAGTAAAGGCTATTGAACTCACACTTGTTAAGCAAAATAGACTTAAAATTAATAATGAGTAGTTGTAGCTAATTTAAATCTTTGAATTTCTCTAATAGTTTTCTCTGTTCTTCAGTAACTTTTTTTGGAATTACAACAGAAACTACTACGTATTGGTCCCCTTTACCTTTTCCTCTGAGATATGTGGCGCCTCTATTTTTAATTCTAAATTCCGTGCCATGCTGAGTTCCGGGGGGAATCTTCAGCTCTCTCTCAGTCTTTTTTTCATTTTTATAATCTAAAGTAGGAACGGATATTATTCCGCCTAAAATCGCTGTAACAAAATCTAGACTAATTGGAGTAAAGAGGTCGTTTCCACGACGAATAAATTGATCATTTTCTTCAATTCTTATGCCCAAATAGAGATCGCCAGGAATAGCTCTGCTAGATGGGATATGTCCTGCTCCTTGGACTTTGAGGTGTACTCCGTTTTCTACCCCGGGTGGAGTATTTATGTGGATAGTTTTAGTTTCGGCGACTACTTTTTTTCCATTGCACACCGAGCATTTTTTTTTAATGATTTTACCAGTGCCATTACAGGTATAGCATTCAGATTCTCGAATTATTGTTCCAAAGCCAGATTGAGTCATTTTCCTAACCCTTCCAGCCCCTTCACATTGCGGACATGTCTTTATGCTTGAAGGATCTTCTGCTCCAGTACCTTCACACTCATCACATGGAGTATATCTTTGAATTACTATGTCTTTTTTGGCACCAAACATCGCTTCTTCAAATGTGATTTCTACATAGCCTTCGATATCTTGGCCAACTTCTCGGCGGGGAGTTGATCTTGATCTGCCTCTGGAACCAAAAATACTTCCAAATCCAAAATCATTACCTCCAAAGATGGATCCACCACCTCCAAAGATGGACCTGAGTAATTCGTCAATACCTGGAATTCCACCACGAGAAAAGCCACTCATATCGATGTTTACGCCACTAAATCCAAATCGATCGTAATTACTTCTTTTATTAGAATCGCTTAGAACTTCGTAAGCCTCTTGAAGTTCAATGAACTTTTCCTTTGCTTTTGGATCTGTTTTATTCAGATCTGGATGGAGTTTTCTCGCTAAACGTCTATAAGCAAGTTTAATATCGTTTTCATTCGCATTCCTTTCCAGACCCAATACTTCGTAGTAATCTCTTTTATTATTCCTACTCATGATCTTTATATCTCGCTATAATCCCCAACGAGCTTAAATTCAATTAATTAAAATTAATTATGAAATTTATCTTTTTAGGTATTAGGCTATCTAAAAAGAATTATTTAAACTTTTAAACATATAAGAATGTAAAAAACATAAAAATATGAATAAGAATAAGAAATTTAATTGAGATTATTCATATCTCGTTCAAAAATAGCTTAGTCAGATTCTTCCCAATCTACATCTACGATTTTCTTTTTATCCTTGTCTTTTTTATCTTTATCTTTCTTGTAAGACGCTCCGCCGGCACCAGCACCACCCATATCACCAGAGGGAACTCCACCCATTCCGCCAGGGGGCATATCTCCCATTCCACTCGCAGCTTGTTGAGCTTGTTGAGCCGCTTGTTGATATACTTGGTCTTGGGATTGTTGGGCGTATATTCTTTCAGAGAAACCATGCATAGATTTTTGTAAATTTTCGACTCCAAGTTTAATTCTCTGAATGTCATCTGTTTTAATGTCTTCTTCTAAGGATTTTATGGCTGCTTCTATCTCAATTTTTTCGTTTTCTTCAATTTTTTCGTTGTTTTCTTCCATTAAGTTCCTTGTTTGGTATATCATCGAATCTGCGTTATTCTTAGCTTCAATCAATTCTTTGACTTTCTTATCTTGTTCTTCAAATTGTTCTGCGTTTCTTACTTTCTCTTCAATTTCTTCAGGTGTAAGCCCTTTTGCTCCGGTAACTGTAATTCCTGTCTCTTTGCCAGTGCCTAAATCTTTAGCAGTGACGTGGACTATACCATCGGCATCAATCGAGAATTTAACTTCGATTTGTGGAATTCCTCGACGAGCTGGGGGTATGCCAGTAAGATGAAACATTCCTAAAGGAATATTATCTTTTGCCATTGCTCGCTCTCCTTGCAAAACATTTATTGTTACGGCAGGTTGATTGTCTGCGGCTGTACTAAATATCTGCTGTTTCTCGGTAGGTATCGTAGAATTTCTTTCAATTAATTTTGTGAATACTCCACCTAAGGTTTCTACACCTAAGGATAATGGAGTAACATCTAACAGTAATAAATCATCAATATCTCCTGCTATAATACCTCCTTGAATCGCTGCTCCGATAGCAACGCATTCCATAGGATCAACGGAGTGTTCAGGTTCTTTACCAAAGAAATCTTTAAACCTCTTCTGAACGGAAGGCATTCTCGTAGGGCCACCAACTAAAATTACTTTGTCAATCTCGTGAGCAGGCATTTTGGCATCGGCTACTGCTCTCTTCATTATAGGATCCAGTCTTCTCAGAGTTGGTTCAATTAATTGTTCCAATTTTGCTCTTGTGAGTTCAACCTCTATGTGAACAGGATTTCCATCTTTTTGAGTAATGTAAGGTAAATTAATTTGAGTACTTAATGTAGTAGAGAGTTCGATTTTAGCTTTCTCAGCAGCGTCCTTAATTCTAATCATTGCTTTGCTGTCTCCCTTGAGATCAAGACCTTCTTTCTTTTGGAAGTTGCCAGCTACCCAATCAATTATTGCGTTGTCCATATCCGTGCCCCCTAATTGAGTATCTCCCGCAGTAGACATAACTTCTACAACTCCTTCTCCATACTCCATTATTGTGATGTCGAAGGTTCCTCCTCCTAAATCCAGAACACATATTTTTAAGAGTTTATCTTTTGTGTCTTTATCGAGACCGTAAGCTAAGGAAGCTGCTGTTGGTTCGTTAATCATCCGTACCACTTCAAGGCCAGCGATCTCACCTGCGTTTTTAGTTGCTGTCCTCTGAGCGTCGTTGAAGTAAGCAGGAACAGTAATAACTGCTTTTTTAACCTCTTCACCAAGATAAGCACTTGCGTCGTTCTTAATTTTTTTTAGAATCATAGCAGAAATCTCTTCTGGTGTGAATTCTTTCCATTCCGCACCTACTTTTATCTTCGCTTTGTACGAAAGACCCATCTTCCTTTTGATTGCTGTAACCGTTCCGTCTGGATTTGATACTGCTTGTCGTCTAGCTGGTTCACCTACAATTTTCCGGCCACTCTCATCAAAAGCAACATACGAGGGGAATGCTTTACCACCTAACGTCCTACCTTCAGCAGCTGGGATGATTTCTGGTTGACCTGTTCCACTTAAGATCGCACACGCAGAATTTGAAGTCCCGAGATCTATTCCAATAATCTTCTCTTTTTTCTTCGGTTTACTTTCTTCACTCATTATATAATTCACTTCATCTAAGATTATTAGTTGAATTTACTTTAAATATAATTTTTTTATTTTCTATTAATCTTAATGAGAGATATAATTTTTACTATTTTTTTAATTTTATGACTAGGAGTTCATTTAAAAATAAAACACAAAACGATAGAATGTGTCAGATTCACTATGATATGCATGGTTGAAAAATTAAAACCAAAAATTTTTTTTTCAGTTCATAATTTTATTATTATAATAAATTATTAGAGTTAACATGTTAAAACAGTATAATCTAAAATTATCGTATTAAAACGCCTGTAAATCATGACTCGGAAAAAAAAGGAAATAGAAAAGATGAGCAAAGATTCTATAGAAAATGGAGATATACAACCTTCTAATGTAGAAAATGCTGAATCTAAGAATGTAAGTGTAAGTGCCGATAAAGAAAAGAAAGAAGTGGAAGAAAAGCAAGAGATTAAACTATTAGAGGGCGAAGAGCAGAAAGTATTAGAATACCATGATCTTGATGACTTAATTGCTAAATACAATAAACTTAAAGAAAGCACCAAAAGAGACAAGGAAGCACTAATAAAATACCAAAAAGAAAGTGATTCTTGGAAAAATAAACATATGAGACTCCAAGCTGAGTTCGAAAATGCTCAAAAACGCTGGAATAAAAATCGTCAGAATCTAAGAACTGAATATACTGGGCGTACTCTTAAAACTTTCCTACCTTTGTATGATTCCTTTAAAAAAGCTCTGGATGGCGATGACGAAAATAAAGCTATTTTGAAGCAATTTTATGACCAATTTATTAGTATTTTGAAATTTCATAAAGCAAAACCAATTGATGTTAAAATTAACGATCCTTTTGATTATTCTAACCATGAAGCATTGAGTTCTATTGAAAAGGACGATCTTCCTAATAATTCGATTATAGAAATTATACAAGATGGTTGGAAGTTGGATAAGGATGTAATTAGATACTCTAAAGTAATTATTTCTCGTGAACCTACACCACCGGAGC
>SOKP01000031.1 GCA_004375715.1 Promethearchaeota archaeon
TCGAAGAACCACCAGAAGTCGAAGAACCACCAGAAGTTGAAGAACCACCGGAAGTCGAAGAACCGCCAGAAGTCGAAGAACCACCAGAAGTTGAAGAACCACCAGAAGTTGAAGAACCACCGGAAGTTGAAGAATTACCCTCAGAAACTCAAATAAAGTTGGCAGCATATTACTTTTCTTTAAAAAATTATTCATATAACGATTTATGCTGGCTGCTGGCAGAAAAAATTTTGAAATATTCTAGTCACATCGCATCCATAGAGGATACAAAGAAAAAGGCAGAACAGGTATTTAGATCTTCTTGTACGTATGATGAGTTATGTTGGTTAAATGCGGAGATGGATTTATTAATTAGGAAAGAATTAATATAATAAAATAAGCTTGAAGAATACTTACGTGTTCTATTTCGTACAACCTGCAAGGAAATAACCCGCATTTATTTAAGACTTCTTGAATCGACTCATTCTCTTTACCTTCATAATTCTTCGCATTGTTCATTTTTTTCGCTTGGGTTTGTTCCATAATACTCAGACTTTTTTGATCTTGATATAAATTAATCGTTACGACTATTAGTTTATAAAAGAAAAATCAAAATTCCGTCTTCTTTCTACTTTTTTTTATCAAGAACGACTTAAATAAGGAGGGTATGGCAAGGTTTAGAGATTTTTTCGAAAATGAAATTGAAAACGAAAAAATGTTTTTGTCTACGCTTGTTATATGTCCCAGAACAAAATTCCTACGAGTTTTATGGGCAAGTAATGGGAAAACGGCAGCTTATTTTTTATAAGTTAATGTTTTGGAATTTTGCTGTACGCTATTATTTCAGATATCTTATACGATATTATCTCAAATTAGATTATTGTATAATTTTATCGCCAATTTGTAAGGAATGATCTCCAGATTCTCTGCAAATTTATTCTTCAATTTTATTAAAATGTAGTAATTTTTCTGCTATTTTATGGAAAGCTATCTCTACATTATAGCCAGTTAAAGCAGAGATTTCGAGATATTCAAGGTCTAAAGCGTATGAGAGCCTTACTGCGTCAATCTCGCTTACAATTCTTTTTTTAACCAAATCGTTTTTATTACCAATAAGATAACCATTCAGTGCTTTCTTATCTTTCACGTAATTTTTAATATCCTGATACCATTTTGCAACATTCGCAAACGACATTGGATTCGTTAGATCAAAAATTACTAGTAGGATGCTCGCGCCCTCGTAAAATTTCTTTCTTATGAGTTCAAACTTGGTTTGCCCTCCAATATCCCACAACACTAATTCTACAATGGTAGTATCAACATTAAAGATTTTTTGGGTAATATTTAGCCCCATTGTTGGAATATATGCCCGAAGAAATACATTATCAGTAAATCTTAGAATTGTAGAGGTCTTACCTACCTTCGGGTCTCCTAGAACTACGACTTTAAATTTCCTTTTTTCCACTTGATTATCTTCAAAGATTTTTCGAGATGGTTCCTCTTTCTTTGATACGTACTGGCTTTTAGAAGACAAATATGCGGTTACATTGCATAAAATCAGGTGCAG
The DNA here is from genome assembly GCA_004375715.1 of Promethearchaeota archaeon. GTDB lineage: Archaea > Asgardarchaeota > Lokiarchaeia > Sigyniarchaeales > SOKP01 > SOKP01. The sequence goes on from SOKP01000031.1 coordinate 1,547, forward strand.
CTTCACAATTTCTTCATATATCAATTCGTCTATAGTCCCATTTTTCTCTAAGGTGAGCATAGTGTTAACAGCTTTACTAAAATACGAATCGATATAACTCATATATCGGTAATATATCTGATCATTTTCTTCAGCAAATAAAAAAATTAACCCCGACTTTGAAATTCCTTCTTTTTCAGTAGGATATTCTCTTCTAAAATACTTAATTAAAACTTTTATCTTTAGATGTGAAATAGGAAAAATCAAGAGAACTTCTGGAATGAAAGTTAGATCTCCAGATATAATCGAAACACACTCCTCAACGATTTCTCTTCGGTATTTTTCTGGTAGATTATAAGGATACCAAAATTTAATCTCTGGAGTGTCTTTATCTATATCAAAATAAATGATTGCGTTTGTTGAATCTATTTCAATCGACAATTCTTATATAGAATTACTAATTCACCGATTTAAATCATATGTTTATTAATGGAAGAATTTGTGGTCCATTCGGCAAAATAAGTATGTTCGCGTCACTTCCATGTTTAATTAAAGAATTCTTAATTGCATTTTCTACAGTGTCAGCATACTTTAAACCAATATTTCCGATTTCCTCTTCTTCCATACTAGATACAAGGTATATTTCTGACTTCATTAATATTCGGGTTAATACTTGGATTTGCCATTGATCGGGTACAACTATTTCTTTCTGTAGGATTTTATTATAGATTTCTTTTGGATTCATTTCAGAAAAAATTAGTTCTTTAAATTTATCTTGTCCTTTGCCAACTCCTTCGCTGCACTCATTTACTGAAATAATGGTACCTCCTCGTTTTACAGCCATTTCTCCAATTGCCATGCTTTTTACAGCTTGATACAGGTTGAGGTCTAAAGGGTAACCTCCATTCCCACAAACCACAATGTCGAACGGTTCTTGAATTTCCTTGAAAACATGTTTGTTTTGATAATCAACTAATCTCTTATGAACCAGTTCTACATCGCCAGCAGCAATTTGGGTGATTTCGTGATTTTTATTAATACAGACATAAATAGTGAAATCTACACCAACTATTTTTGCATGTATAGATGAATGTTCAGGTAGAGGATTATTTTCTTGGATTCCGAATCTAGCATACGGAGAAGCTATTTTTTCGGCGGAGTGATTTGCTAATATAGTTTCAGCACCTGCTAAACCAGGAACAATGGATTTGTAACCTCCAGAAAAGCCGAAGAAGAAGTGAGGTTCAACATATCCAGTTAAAATTTTTAGATCGCTTTCATAATAGTACTTATTGATATAAATAGGAATTTCATTATAGCTATTATGTAAAGATACGAGAGATTTCTTATCGGTTGCAATATGATTAATAACTTTAATATCGCTTGTTGAAATTACGCCTAAAATTCTATTTATTTCCTCCTTACGGGATGGACGATGCAATCCCGTGGCAATTAAGACTCCTGTATGTTTTTCTTTAATCCCATAATCATTTAATTCTCTCAAAAGGCCCTCTAAAATAAGATGAGTTGGAACTGGTCGCGTGCCATCTGAAACTACAATACAAACAGATTTGATCTTTTTCCTATTTTTTATAATAGCCTTTAAGGAGAGATTTCCCAGAGGATTTTTAATCGCATCCCTGATAGCTTCAATTGGATTTACAATTGGGATTTGCTCAACAGGTTGAATAATTTTCGTGTTCCAATTGGGATCAATCTCTAACTCAATTCCTTTTTTTCCGTAGTCTAATTTCATTAATATCGTGTGTAAGTTTATATTTTCAATATCTATTGCAAAACTCGTAATCTTTTTATAATTGCTTTTTCAGATTTCATAATGTACTAAATGTGGTACCCCTAAAACCCCAATTTTGCAGAATTTGTTCTGAAGTATTAATGAGTCGTTCGATGAATGTTTTTAGTGGTAATATTTCTTCAATGTGGCCAATAGCCATTGAAGCAATTGGTGAATCTTTCAATTCCAGATGAAAAATCTTTTTATAATACTTTTCATCGAATATATCTTGGTTTAAAATTTGTTCTTTCCAACTTTTTGAAGCCGGGCTTTCTGTAGTCGCTATAATTGAACTACCCAGGCACACCGCGTCTGCTCCCATAGCCATTGCTCCAAGAAAGCCTCTAGCATCCCCAATACCTCCTGCTGCGATTATTGGAAGGTTCAATAATCTCCGAGCCATTGTTATGTTTACTAAAGTTGTGTTTTGTACAGGATTTTTGAACCCCGTTCCTTCTAGCCCAACGAGCGTAATAGCATCAGCACCTGCACTTTCAGCAGCTTTCGCGTGTTTAATAGTGACACATTTGTGAAACCAGTAACAACCCGCTTCTTTGATTCTGGTTCCAAGCTTTGGAGTTCTGTAAGCGGAAGTCGTAAAAACTTTTACTCCCATATCAATTGCTAACTTTAGGTAATCAAAATAAGATTCTTCAGTTCTACCCCTCCGTTTTTTTAAGAGATATGGTGGTGTTATCGTAAAGTTAATTCCAAACGGTTTATCCGTCAAAAGAAGCATCTTCTCAAGTTCAGTACGAAAATCTTCAATTTTAGGATAATTAATAGCAGTAATAATCCCTAATCCTCCAGCGTTAGAAAAAGCACTCGCAAATTCTGCCCTCCCTATTGCCGCAAAGGCTCCCATTATTAATGGAAATTTCACACCAGCCATTTGGGTTATTTTAGTTTCCCATTTCATGTAAAATTAAACTCCCTTCTCAATATATTTTTTTAAATAAGAGGTAAAACAGAAATTTTTATTTTTTTAGTATTTTTACTTTAGTACAATTAGTATAATTAACCAAAAAAGATTTTTTAAATATTTGAACCACTCATTTAAACTAACGACGGGATAATAACATATAATAATACAAGATACAATGTCAAGGATATTAATAGATTTTTGGGTTTTAACAGACAACGGAATCGTACTATACTCAAAGGTATCAGATCAAAAGGTAAATCCACAACTCTTTGGCGCTCTAATGAGTGCTTTAAACAAATTCGCTGAAAAGTTAACAGACGGCGGAATTTCGAACTTTGAAATGTCTGACCTTCGCTTCGTGATAATAAAGCGAAGAAGATTCCTTTTCATTGGAAGTTCTTCGTATAAAACCAAAGAAAAGAAAGTAATTGATGATCTTATGCTAATTTCTGATAAATTTTTTCAGCTTTATACTGAAGCTTTAACAAATTGGGATAATAATGTAGAAATCTTTTCTGATTTTGGCGACTTTATTAAGCAATATTTAGAGAAATAGCATCTTGTAAAGCTAAATTAAATTATGTAACCATAATCGACTTTTATTGAAAATAATCGTAAAAGATTTAAGATTGAAATTATATACGAATAATGAAACAATAAAATTGGTTAACATTCAAATGGACGATAAGAATAAAAGTATAGAAAAAGAACTAAATAGGGCTCATGTTATAAAAGATTACGAGGATGTTCTAAATGGTAGTAAATTACGCTTTTTTCCTTCTATGAATTATAACAAACAACTTAAACGCTTGAATAATCCTCGTTTTTTAGGATCTTATCACCTTAAAGAAGAAAATACTCCTAGATATACTACATTTAAGACACTCATGAAGGGAGATCTAGATGTTAAATATGCTAAAGCTTTAAGGAGCACTATAGTTAACCCTGTAACTATCGCTCTCATTATTATAGCGTTATTATTCAATATTTTGTGGTTCTTTTTTATCTAATTCTAAAACTGGAAAATTATTGCTTTTATATGTTTTTCCCTATTAATGAACATTATCAGTTAGAAAACACTAATGTTCCAAATAAATTTTAAAGAGATAACTTGCTTTATTACATAAGCTTTTTAATTTACTCTTTAAAACTAACGAGGTATATCCTTTGATCTACGATGTAATTATTATAGGTGGTGGGGTAACTGGTTGTTGTATCGCGCGAAATCTATCGAAATACGATTTAAAAATAGCTTTGCTGGAAAAAGAAGCTGATATAGCATCAGGTACTACTAAAGCAAATTCTGGAGTAGTTCACGCAGGTTTTGCTTCCCCAAGAGAATATGTAAAGCGAGATGTGTGTATTAAAGGAAATAAATTGTATACTCAAGCCTTTGAAGAACTAAACTTTTCTTTTCAAAGAATAGGTTCTTTTGTGGTCGCTTTGGAAGATAACCAAATTAAAAAATTAGAAGAACAGAGGAGACAAGGCACACAAGATGGAGTTCCGGGGTTAGAAGTAATCCTAGATAAGAAAAAAATAAAATATATGGAACCAAATTTAACAGACGACGTTGTAGGCGTGTTACACGCCCCCACTGCTGGAATTGTAAGCCCTTATGGAATGACTTACGCGCTAGCTGAGAATGCTGCTATGAATGGTGTAAAATTCTTTCGAAATCAAAAAGTAAGAAGAATAAAACACCAGAATTATACTTTTATTATTAAAACTAAGGATAAAGAATTCAAAGCAACTAATGTGATTAACGCAGCAGGGGTTTATGGGGCGAAGATATCAAAAATGGTCGGTTTAGATTACTTCGATATCATGCCAAGAAAAGGCGAATATATTCTCTTTGATAGAAACGCTATGCATTTAAATAAAATATTATTTCCGACACCAACAAAAGTTTCTAAAGGTATTTTGGTATGTCCGACCGTTAGTGGAAATACTTTTGTTGGACCTAACGCACAAAATATTACCGATAAGAAAGATTTAGCAACTACAGAGGCGGGGTTAAAAGAAATTTTAGAAGGAGGAAGACATTTGGTGCCAAATTTACCTGTGAGAGCCTCTATTAGGAATTTTGCGGGTCTAAGGGCAGTTCCAGACACATACGATTTTATTATTGATAACACAGATGTTTTTGGATTTATTAATGTAGTTGGTATTTTATCCCCCGGATTAACTTCATGTTATGCCATCGCAGAGCGAGTGAGTGAATTTTTAGAACTACTCGGTGCAAATATGACGATTAAGGAGGATTACAATCCAATTCGACCAAAGCCTGAGAAATTCAAAGATTTCAGTAAAATAGAATTAGATAAGAAAATAAAAGAAGATCCCGCTTGGGGACGAATTATCTGTCGTTGCGAGACGATTCCAGAAAAAGAAATACTAAACGCTCTCCATTCTCCCGTTGGAGCAACAACTGTAGACGGAATAAAATTTAGATGCCGACCCGGAATGGGAAGGTGTCAAGGTGGTTTTTGTAGACCAAGGTTAATCGAGATTCTTTCAAGAGAATTGAATATACCTTATGAAGAAGTAATGAAAACAGGTGAAGAAACTAACTTTCTTGTGGCGAAAACAAAAGAAATTGTGCTTCGAAGCTTAGAAGGAGGTAGTGAAGAGTGAAAAAATACAAATCCGATGTAGTTGTTATTGGTGCCGGAGCAGCTGGATTAGCAGCAGCTATTGAAGTAAAGAAGGCAGGACTTGAAGTTTTACTGATTGAAAGGGATAAAGAATTAGGCGGGATAACGCTGCAATGTATTCACAATGGCTTTGGATTAAAAGAATTTGAAGAAGAATTAACTGGTCCTGAATATGTTCAAAGATTCATAAACCAAGTAAAAGAATTGAAAATCCCTTACTTATTGGATTCTATGGTAATCGAAATTACAAAAGAAAAATTGGTCTATGCCGTTAATAGAAACGAAGGTCTAATTGAAATTAAAGCAAAAACGATTATTTTAGCTATGGGTTGTCGTGAAAAAACTAGAGGGGCTATAAACATACCTGGTTTTCGCCCTGCCGGCATCTATACTGCAGGACAGGCTCAAAGATTCGTTAATATTGAAGGGTATCTACCGGGAAATACCTATGTAATCCTTGGAAGTGGAGATATTGGGATGATAATGGCTCGAAGATTAACATGGGAAGGCTGTAAAGTAAAGGCTGTAGTTGAAATACAATCATATGTTAGCGGTCTGCTTCGAAATCAAGTCCAATGTTTAGAAGATTACGATATCCCCCTTATCACTGGTTTTACTGTTACCAAAATACACGGACATGAACGAATTAAAGGAGTAACTATATCTAAAGTAAGTAGAAATTTCGATCGAATAATAGGCTCAGACAAATTTATTGAATGCGATACGCTACTATTATCTGTAGGTTTAATCCCTGAAAACGAACTAACGCTAGAAGCTGGAGCGGAAATATCGCAAAATGGTGGTCCGCTTGTTGACGAAAATTTGGAAACTACTATAGATGGAATATTTGCTTGTGGGAATGTTTTACAAGTTCACGATTTGGTGGACATGGTAACTGCTGAAGCTAAAAGAGCTGGTAAAAACGCAATAGAATATCTCGATACGAGATACGGCAAAGAACTGAAGAAACAAAAAACATTTAAGTGCATTTCTGGGGAAAATGTGGGTTATGTAAAGCCAGATGTAATAAATAAAGAAGACATTGCCAAAGATATACATTTTACTTTCAGAGTTAAATATCCAGCTAGACGCGTTTTGATACAATTCAAAGACGAAAATAATAACGTAATTTATAGTAGAAAGAAGATTTATGTAATTCCGAGCGAGATGATTGAATTGAACTTAAACTTAGAAGAAGCAAATGTGAATCCAAAAAGCAAATCTATAACAATAGAAGTTATTCCTCGACCAGAGGTATTAATAGAGGAGGATTAATTATCAGAGGAGGAGAGAAGAATGAGTGAAAGCAGTGTGAGCGTAGTAAAAGTAATAAGGTGTATAGTATGTCCTACAGGGTGCCAAATACAAGCCATTTCAAAGGGTTCCGATATAGTATTCGAAGGATACGCCTGTGAAAGAGGATTGGAATACGCAAAACAGGAATTTTACGAGCCGAAAAGGATACTTACAACTACCATTAGAGTTGAGGATGGCTTTTTACCCTTGATTCCTGTAAGAACGGATAAGCCAATCCTTAAAGATAGGTTAAGAGAAGCGCTAAACGAGATTGCTAAAACTGTAGTAAAAGCCCCAGTAAAAATGGGAGATATTTTGATTGAAAATATCCTCGATTTAGATTCAAATCTTATAGCAAGTAGAGATTTAGTCAAAAAATAAAAGGTTTCTTCTTTTTTAATATTTAAATATAGGTAAACTCAGCAATTGATTGAGATAAGACTTGTAACAGATTGATAAATACATATAGAACTTAAGGATATATATGGTAGAACTGGATCAAATTTATAAGGTGCATGAAAACCTATACATAGGAGCATATTGGCCAAGGTTAAACTTTGAGAAATTTAAAGAGATAGGTATTACTGCTATTGTGAATTTAATGGAAGATAACTTCTATGATCCTACAAATAAAGGATTTAATTATCTTTTTAAAGGATTCCCCGACGAATGGTATCCTCCGCATAGCTCCATTATTGAGATTTTAGAATTTATAGATAATAACATTGAGCATGGAAAAGTCTTAGTCCATTGCTCGATGGGTATTTCCAGAAGTGGAGGACTTATTGTAGCTTGGTTGTTAAAGAATAATCCAAATTGGAGTTGGAGTGATGCAATGAATTATGTAAACAAATCAAGATTGATTTTTCCTGCCATCGAAATAAAAGAGTCGGTACTCGATTATTTTGAATCTATTGAAGGATTTAGAAGATGAGCTTAATTTTTTAGTATTTTTTTATTGCATTGAAATCAGAACTTATAATGTTTTTTACCTATTTTGCTTTCACACAAATTTATATTAATATTCTAAAATTATTTAACTAGTATCTATACCAAATAATGACCATATTATGCCAACTCAGCATAAAGATATTAAATCTCAGAGAGTTCAAATATATTTTGATTGCATTTGCGGTACCATATGCTCAATATCTGCTCTTATTGGCATTTTCTTTTCTACACAACAAGAGGGAATTCTCAACCCTGCTAACTTTACATTAGGCCTTATTTTTTCGTTTGGTTATTTAGGAATATCAATTTTCGTAATAGGGCTGGGAATATATACTTATTACAGAGAAAAGAATTTTAACCCTGAAGCAATTCCAAAAAAGAAGTTAAAAGCACCTATGGTAGGGTAATTTTTAAAGTTTCTATTTTAACGCTCTTTCAAAAAATTCTGATTCTATTTTTTACATAAATTTTTATTATCTCGCTTAGATCATTTAATAAATTATAATATTTCCAGATAATAAAGGACAAGGAGAAA
>SOKP01000017.1 GCA_004375715.1 Promethearchaeota archaeon
TACCACGATTCAGTTGCATTTACACTTTCCCAGACAATTTCGCTTTCTTCTTCAATAGGAAATGTAGACTCTCCTAAAGTCGTGCTACCAAGCGAATAAAGAGGAAAAATTGATAATAGAATTAAACAAAGACATGCAATTGATGTTATAAATCTTTTTTGGCTCATTTTTTTAATTTCATTAAAGTCTGAAGAATTGTATATAAAATATCTTTCTTCAAATATTTAAGTTTAGACAATTAATCAAATTAGTGTTGATATTGAGTCCTTAATCGCATGTTACTTTTCTAACGCTTTTTTTTCGAGTTCTTTTGAGTATTCTTCCCATTTGTCTTTTTCATCGGGGTTCTTCTTTGTTATATGGAACAAACAAGTCTTTGCTCCCGCTGGGATGGTTGTTTTAAATTCTACTTGATACTCGTGTTGTAATACACCAGAATCTTTAAAGGCATTGATTATTCCTTGAACTAAATATCTTTGAACTCTACAATCAAAGGCTTTATAGACATCCTGCAGAGGACACCAGATTATATCAAAAGAACATTGTTCTTTGCTGTCAATTCGTGGATCCTCAATCGAGGTCCAAGCTTGAGTATTTACGATCGTTGTTAAGAAACTCATTAATTCTATATCGGAAATTTCTGCAGGTATTTGTATGTCTTCAAGAATCTGTTTTCCCATGGTATATCCTGTTTTGATTAAGGCATTGATGACTACTTTTTGACCTTTATTACCTAATTTTTTTTCGACATCTTGTAAAATAGTGATGACAGCCATAGACATGAACAATCCAAATTGTAATAAAGAGGTTGGGTCAAAATCACTACGAGATATGACATCCCGTCTAAACCGCTCAAGAGCGTTTTTAAACGGCTCTCCAAGCTTAGTTTTATTCCACATCGCTTCTTTACGATTTGCGCCTTTCAAAATACCCTTTTCATCCACCTTACATAACACCTAAAAGTATGGTCTTCTATATTAAAATTACATTAAAGTTGGTAATTATTATAATTGGAATTAATTTAAAAATCTAAATTTATATAGTTATAGTGATAATTATGAAAAAATTAGTTTTACTACGCCATGGAGAGAGCGAATGGAACAAGCAGAATAGGTTTACCGGTTGGACGGATGTAGATCTTTCAGTTCAAGGGGTAATCGAAGCTGAGGAAGCGGGAGATATACTTAAAGATAATAATTATACTTTTGATATTGCGTATACTTCGCTTCTTAAAAGAGGGATTAGAACCTTATGGATCGTTTTAGATAAAATGGATTTAATGTGGATACCTGTATTTAGATCTTGGAGATTAAACGAAAGACATTATGGTGCACTTCAAGGACTTTACAAATCTAAGTTAGCAGCCGAACTAGGAGAAGAACAAGTGTTAATTTGGCGGAGAAGTTATGACACACCTCCTCCAGCTCTTAATACTTCAGATCCAAGATACCCCGGTAATGATAAGAGATACAAGAATCTTGAATCCAAAGACATTCCATTAACAGAATGTTTGAAGGATACTGTAGAGCGATTTTTACCATATTGGCAAGATACTATTGCTCCAGCTATTAGGAGTGGGAAAAATGTGATAATCTCCGCTCACGGTAATAGCTTAAGAGCTCTAGTTAAGTATTTGGACAATATGTCTGAAGATGATATAGTAAAGTTAGATATTCCAACCGGTATTCCATTAATATATGAGCTTGATGATGATCTAAAACCTATACAACACTACTACTTAGGCGATCCAGAAGCTGTTAAAAAAGCAACTGAAGCCGTTGCAAATCAAGGAAAAATTTAATTTTGTGTTTAGATCGTATATAAAAGAATGGTCCTTTATTGTAATTTTTTATCCTTTATCATAGAAACTTCGTGTCCGATAATCCAAGACATTAAGAGCCCAAAAAGAATCCACTCTGAAAGGTGAGAAAATCCCAATAATTCGGGAATATAAAAATGTGCATAAGCTAAAATGATGAATACAACAAAAAAAAAGGCTACTACGAATCCGGATAGCGCTTGAAGCTTAGAAATACCTTTAGCCTTCAACTCTGAAATTCCATAAAGTATACAATAAGCTAAACCTCCTAAAAAGAATAAACTCGCTACGAAGTTATGCAAATCTTGTGAACCATCTCCTGGAAAAAGCCCTATCAAAAAATTCCCTAGAGATGATATTATACCGAAAGCAAACGATAAATTTACAAGAATTTTCGGAACTTCCTTTTTAATTAGAAAAACGCTTAGATTAAGAAAAAAAAACACCATGACGATACCAGATAACATGCTTCCTAAATTAAAAACAATATCAGATCCATTCGGCCCTATTCCTAGATGGCTTAAGTAATGCGTAAATAAGTTAAATGAGGGGTCTCCTAAAATATATAATATTACTGAAAATACGGTCGTAAGGAGGGGGATGAAAACCCAGAGAGAAGTTAAGTAACTCCGATTAAACCTTTTAAAGAGTCTTTCGTAGCTTTCAAAGAAAATTAATATTCACTTCACTTATATGAAATTTAATATGGTTTATTAATAATAAATCTCTTAAAAAAGTCTTGTTAATACTTAAAAGGCTATTTTATCAAAAAAGTCAAAAGGTGAAAAAAGAGTTTAATAAGATACTGGAATATTTATCTAATTATGAAAAAAAATCTATTAATTGACAATCCTACGATTTCAAACGTG
>SOKP01000062.1 GCA_004375715.1 Promethearchaeota archaeon
AGACGCGGAAACATTCAATATTAAAGAATTATCAAAGAGATTAAAATCTTATGAAGAAATTAAAGAAGTCTTATATTGGCAAGAGCACATGACAGATAATATTACGTTATTTATGAGTGATAGCTGTGATAAATGTGATGTAATGATACTTTTTTGTTCTGAAAGTGCTCGAAGTTCTGATGCTGTCGATAAGGAATGGACGGCCGCAGATATGATGGGTAAACCCATAATTCCTGTGTTTTTAAACTCTGATCATATCCCTCCACTTCTAAGATCAAGATTAGGATTTGAATTTGATTTAATGGATTTCGAAAAAAATGTGGTACAGATTTATAACTTGATATTGAAAAAATGTGGTCGTCGTGTTAATTAGTAATTAACAAAGAAGTTTTAATATTCATTTAACATATTTGTTCATTTTAAATTAAAAGAGCGGAATCAAAAATGGAAGAAAATTTACAGTTTGTATATGAGAAAGAGTATTGGTATATATTAGCGCATTTATTAATACGAATGAATTTATTGGTGAAACAAAAGCAGAGGAAATCGAAGCGTTATTATTAGAAAAGCTAAAAAATCTCAGTGAAGTCGATTTAAAAAAAGCATATAATTTTTTAGAAAAATACCCTAAACCTGAAGAAAAAAAAAAGGTTTTGGAAAATATGGCTAAATCAATTACAATTGAGTGCGATTGGGAGCCCTTTTTCCAAAATTTTCCTTATACAGACGAAAATAATCCTTATACGGAAGATAATAAGGATTTAACTTATAATACTTTAGGTTATTTTAAATTGGAAGTAGAATATTTTAGAAACGAGCCTTTTCAAAAGGAAAGTTTAACTCCAGATTTAATACAGCAAATCCCTTTTATTACTATTGATATCCTTAAGGAGTTTAGCAAAAGAAAAGAAAATCAATATCTTCTCCTTGATATTGAAAGTCCAATTTATGTGTTTGTGATATCTAAGAAATTAAAGCCAATGGAAGTTCAATGGACAGAAGAAAACATAAACAAATACAAAAAAAGCATTGGAATGTGGACACAAATATATTCAGGTCAGTGGACAGACTATTCTGATGAACTTTTTGAACGAAGAACTAAAAAGAACATCTCTAATCGCGTAACAGAATTACACTACATTCAAAGAAATTCGGGATTTATTTATATGGTACAAAAGAATTACGAAACAGAATTTGGATACATGTATCAAAAGCTTTTAAATCCAACTCCTCAAATAAGAGCTGTTCTTTTTGCTCTCATGTCAATTAATAACTCTCTTGACATATTATTTATGAAAAGATACTCCGATGTTTTTATGAGCTTGGAACAAATTGAGGAAAAAACAAAGAATCTAAGATTTTTAAGAGGAATGATCCAAACAAAGATGAGCATTATCTACAGTGAATTAGATTGGAATCCAAGAGAACATTACATTAGGGTTTTGACTCATTTATTAAAGATATTTCGAATAGAAGTTATAATTGAAAGAGTTAATAATAAATTTAAAACCCTCTATGAGACATTACAAGAATTATACACTAAAAGAAACGAAGAAAATCAAAAAAATACTAAAAAAGCGGTTAACTTCCTAAGTGTCTTATTTGGTGCCGGATTCATAATAGAATTTGTTAATGCTCTTAGAGTTGCATCTAGAATACAAGAAATATCTGACTTTTCACAGATTTTACATATTGTAGTTTCTGCAATTTTAGGAGCGAGTTTCGTTCTATTACTCGGATACTTTATCTATGGCAAAGCAAAAATTAAGCGTCTAGAATATGGCCCTACTGTTGATGCTGTTATTCAAGACGACGATCGAAATATAATTTTAGTTAAAAGGAGATACGCACCTTATAAAGATAAATACGCCCTTCCTGGTGGTTTTATTAAATATAATGAGGATCCTAAGCAAGCAATAATAAGGGAAGTTCGCGAAGAAACCAATCTTGCCGTGGAAATAATAAGTAAAATTGGAACATTTGATCAAAAAGGAAGAGATCCTAGGGGAAAGATTGTTTCTACCGCGTTTAAATGTCGTCTTGTTAAAGGTCTTTCAATGTTACAAGAGGGAGACGATGCTTCAAGAGTAGAGATTATCCCAATTGATCAACTTAAAAATATTGAGCTGGCATTCGATCACATCCAAATCTTAAAAGACGCTGGAGTTTTAAAGTAATAAAATAAACTATCATTCTATTTTTTTTTTTTAAAAATGCAAAATTAAAAACATTGAATATAAATTACTAAGCTTCATATTTCACAGGTTGAATTGCCCCATCGAGACAAAATAACTCATACTTTAAACATTCCTGGCATTTTGAAATTTCACTAAACTTATATCTAATCCCAACCTCCTTTCCATCAACCCGTTTCACATCGTCCTTATAAAAGAGATTTTTAGGACAAAATTTTCCCTCTTAAACCAGTATTTTAAGAACTAGGAAGTAGGAGTTAAATTTTAAATTTATTGAATAAAAAAAATTATTTAAAATAAGCTAATTCAGTAAATTTGCATCTTTTAATATTTTTTTGTGATCAAATGCTAATTCAATGTCCTTAAGTTGGTTTTTAGGGATAAGTTCCACTTTTTTAGAATCATCGCCGCTTCTCATTTTTGTTATATCTCCAATAATTGAACACTTATAAGCTGTCGAATGTATCATGCCCCTAGGATCACGTCCTTCTTCAGTGTATAAACCAATTTTATGTAGAATTTTCACATCTAAATTAGTTTCTTCTTTGATTTCTCTTACTAACGCTTTCTTCGCACCCTCTCCCTTTTCTATAAAGCCTCCGGGTAATGCGTAATAGCCTTGAAAGGGAGGATATTTTCTTTTTATTAAAATTACATTTCCTGCGTTATCCTCAATTATAGCATCAACTGTTTTTCCAATTTCAGCCTTCTTCATTTGTATACGGGAGTTCAGATAATATCCTATTGCTGCTATCAGGATTCCTATTATGATGATTGCTATCGAACCATTTAATATTGATGTAAATAGATTTCCCTTTTCTAAATTTAGCGAAATCATAATGACACCCCCTAAATCGGCTAAGATTCCTGCTCCAAAAAGTATTTTTAATAAATTTAATCCGCTTTCAGTTCTTTCTTGGTTTTCGTCGTTCTTCTTATGGTATAAGTCTTCCATTACATCGTAAATTGAATTAAACTTTTGATTTATTCGTTCTACTATATTCTCTATTTCAAATTCGGTTAAGAGATGTTTCAATACGCTCGTGTAATGTTGTCGTCTATTATAGTCTAGCTCGTTATAGATTACGCTAAGAGTAGTTTGAATCATTCCTCTCAAAAACCTTAAGTTCCTGGTTTTTTGTTCTATTATTTTTAATCCTTGAAACGCTTGTGATTGAGTTTTTAGGAACACTAAGTCTAAAGATTCGTTTATTGAGCGTAAAGCAAACAATACAGCCCTCAGTTTTGGAGTAGGATCTATAACATATTGTTTCATGTAGGATTTAAAGAATTTTTCATAATTATCCTCTGCCATATAAATAAAACCAGAGTTTCTTCTTAAAAAATGTAACTCTGAAAGCCGGTTGGATAAATTATTTTCGATTCTCTTGTCAAATAATGTTTCAGAATAATCTTCCCATTGTCCAGAATAGATTTCAGTCCAGTGAGCAATCACTTTCTTATATTTTTCGATATTATCTTGATTCCAAACGATATCCTTTGGTTCACTTTTGTTAGAAGTCACAAACACATAAATAGGGCTTTCAGTATCAAGATGAATATCTTCATTTCCAGACTTATAGTTATACTCCTTGAGGATATTTAGGACAAGAAAAGGAATTTGTTGAATTAGAAGGGGTTTTAACGATTTTTTTCTCGATGGATCGTCTTTATAGTGTTCTACTTCAAATTGGAAATATCCTAATGTATTAAAGCCTCTCTCAGAATTTTCATCCTTATAAAGGAAGTTAGATAAACATTTAACCCAGTTACATTTAATAGAAATGTGCTTTATTAGTTCCAAGATATCAGTTTTAAGATCTTTTCGAAATATATCTTCTTCCCCTAAATTTTTAAATTTAGTTTTGAGAAGATCCTCGATTTCCTTACTTTTTGCTTCTGCGTTAATATTAGCGCTGTTTATGAAAGCACTAACGTACCAAAACTCTTCGCGATAAATAAAAGAAAGATGTTCACTCAGTTTGGTTCCACTTTATAAATATTATAAATTCAATTAAATTATATTAAATATTAATTACTTTTGATGATTTAAGAACTTCACAAATATATATTGAAGAAAATGTCAGTCACACAAATACAAGAAGAAATTTTAAAACTTAAACAGGAAAAAGATGTTGTTATCCTTGCCCACTATTATCAACCAATAGAAATTCAAGAGATTGCAGATCATTTAGGAGGTTCTTTAGGCTTGTCCCGGCTTGCAAATAAAGTAGACACAGATTATATTATATTTGCTGGCGTAGATTTTATGGCAGAAACAGCTTCTATTTTAAATCAAAATAAAAAGGTTCTGATACCAAATCCCGAGTCATGTTGCCCCATGGCAGCTTATTTAACAGTAGATAAAGTAAAAGAGTTCAAAGCAAACAATCCTAATTTACCAGTGGTGGTCTATGTTAACTCTACAGCAGCAGTTAAAGCTGAATCAGACATTTGCTGTACCTCTGCAAACGCAGTTAATGTTGTAAAGCGAATCAGTTCAGAATTCAATGCAAAAGCAGTTCTTTTTGGACCCGATGCAAATTTAGCTGATTATGTCGAGCAAAAATCAGGAATCAAATGCATCAAAATGCCCGAAAAAGGAAATTGCTATGTGCATTCTCAATTAACTATTGATGATATGGAAAAAATTAGAATTGCTTATCCCAAATGTGAACTGTTAGTTCACCCAGAGTGTATTAGAGAAGTTAGAGAATTAGCAGATTTTGTAGGTTCTACAGGCCAAATGTATAATCGAGTAAAAAACAATACTACATCTGAAAACGATTTTTGTATAGGAACAGAAATAGGTTTAATGGAGAGGATGGCACAAGACTTCCCAAATAAAAATTTCCACCTTATTAGTGAGAAGCTTATTTGTTATAATATGAAAAAGAACACTATAGAACTTATGAGATACGTACTCGACAATTTAGATGATCCGATGTTTGAGGTAAAAGTTCCCCCTGAAATCGCTAAGAAAGCTTTAAAACCCATTGAGAAAATGCTGGAATATTCTTAGTAATAAGCTGGGTTATAAGGAAAAAAAACATTATATAGCTAATAGGCGTGTTCCTTTTTAAAGAACTTAGGTAATCAGGTCCTCAAAACTTTGACCTTCTATCACTACTTTTTCTGGAAATTCATTTCTAACCTTAACCATTTTTATTGCGTTGTTAGGGCAATTAACAGCACATATTCCACATCCTATGCAGAATTCTTCCCTTAATTTCATTTTTTCATCTGATGAATCAGGTTTATTCGGCAATATATGATATATCGCTTCATTTGGGCATTTATTCATACATATTTCACATTTGGTACAAAGTTCTATATCAAATTCAGGGGCAAAATTACTTTGATTTACGCCCCTATAATGATATAATTTTGCTGGATATAATGCACCACAATGGCAACTACAACAATTACATACAAAAATGGATGTTTCTTTACCCGTATCAAATACAGTGTTATGAACAAGGCCAGCTTTCTCAGTTTCTTTAATAAAGTCTATAGCTTCTTCCTTATTTAATCTTTTTGCCCCTTGTTTGATTAACATTTCTGCTCCTGCTCCAGTAACAAAACATCCCATTTCAGCAGACGCTACTTCACAAGGTTCACCAGTGTATTCGCCAATTAAGCGACATTGACATGGTATAACGGCAAAAGATTCGTTTTTATCTATCATATCTCTTACAAATTCATAAGGAAGTACCTCGGATTGAGCATTTAAAGATTTATCTATTTTAATTAACTTTTCCTTAGCTTCGTATGGAAGTAAAGGACGAAAAATTTTTGTTCTTTCGTTTATTTTCTCTAAATCAGGAGCTTGCTTTATAAGAAAACGATATATCTCAGCTGCTTTTTTTTGATTTTCTTCTGAGTCTTTACGAGCGATATAATATTTTTCGAATATGCCCGGTATAAGAGGTATTAATTTATATTTAGTTCCAAATTTTGAAAGTGTCCCATTTATAATTGATCTTTTTAAAATTCTTTTAATTTCTTGTTTTGAAATGCCTGTTTTTTCAGTTAATTCTTTAAGCGAAGTGATTCTGCCAGCTTTGTTAAATTGAGAAAGAATTTTTATCTCTTCTTCATTCCAAAATATTTTCATTAATTCAAAAATCTTTTTATGTTTTGGAGCAATAATCGGTCCAAGTTGCAGTTTTTGTCTTACAATTTCATAATAATCAACTTGAGTCATATGATTTTTGATGATAAGTTTTAATAAAAACTTATCGTATCTAATGAGGTTATTCATGAACGTTCTATTAGTAGACATTCTATAAAAAAAAATAAAGCAAAAAAAAATATAAGTAAAATTACTCTTTTGGTGTAGATAGTCTCTATTTTTTGGTTCTTTTCTTCTTTTCCTTTTCTCTCAAAGTTCTCCTCAGTATTTTTCCCACGCCACTTTTTGGAAGGCTTCGGACAAATTGTACTTCCCTTGGATATTTATAAGCTGCTAAGTTTTCTTTTGCAAAATCGATAATATCTTGTTCGGTTACTTTTCCTTTGCTCTCCTTTTTAAGTATGATAAAAGCCTTAATATCTTCGCCTTTCATAGGATCGGGAACGCCAATCACAGCACATTCTTGTATTGCTGGATGTTCGTATAAAAGCTCTTCAATTTCCCTCGGATAAACACTGTGTCCTTTGTATTTTATTAAATCTTTAATCCGATCCAACAAAAACAAATAGTACTCGTTATCCAGTCGTCCATAATCGCCAGTTCGTAACCATTTATAGCCACCCACTTCAAAGAACACAAGTTTATTTTCTTCAGGTCTATTGTGATAACCCACCATCACTTGAGGTCCAGATATGACAACTTCTCCTTCTTCTCCTAGAGGCAAGAATTCTAAGTTTTCATTTACAATCCCAACTAGAGTATTGGGGAAAGGATGACCTACGCTACCCCGCTTTAATTTTGACCAGACAGTAGCTGTTATAGCACCTGTGCTAGTTTCACTAAGACCATATCCTTCAGCCATTCTAAAACCAGTTCTTCGCTCCCATTCTAATGCTAATTCGTCCGGAAGAGCACCAGCACCGCAATTGGCAAATTTTAAGCAAGACATATCAACATCCTTCATGTGAGGTGAGTTTAAAATGTTAACAAACATCGTAGGTACGCCAAGTATCATGTTTGGACGCCCTTCTCGAATCACTTCGGCGATTCTTTGAAGATCAAACGTCGGAAGGACATAGGCTTTCGAACCAAACAAACAACCAGCCAATAATTCGCAAGCTTGACCATAAATATGGTACCAAGGTAAAACAGACAGAGCAATAATGTTTTCTTTAAGATAATTCTCAATCATATAATCTGAACCTTGTTTAATAGCCCAAAGCATTGATACTATATTGTAATGCGATAAGAGAGCTCCTTTTGGAAGGCCTGTTGTTCCACCAGTATATTGTATGATAGCAATATCTTTTTTAGAGTCGATCTCAGCATTAAACTCAAGAGGTTCTTGGTACCTGTCCAATAACTTATCGTAATGAATGATTTTGTCTGTTTCGGGAACGACAATTTCCTCGTCCATTACATTTAATATAATTATTTTACTTAATGATACTTTATCAGCGACTTTCTCATACTCCCGAACGAATCGGTCGATCATTATCAAATATTTTGCTCCAGAATCATTAATTTGGTACGCAAGTTCTCTTCCAGTGAATAAGGGACTAATAGCAGTCAATGTGGCTCCAAGATATACCGCAGCAAAATAGGTAATAGAGAATTGAGGGCAATTAGGAAGCCATAGAGCCAAAATTTCACCTTTCTTTAGGCCTAAATCTTTTAACGCAGCTGCAAATCTCCTAGTTAATACATCTAGTTCCTTAGTAGTAAACTCTTTCCCAAAAAAGTCCAACATAACATGATCGGGAAAATTTTCATCATTATACTTGTAAACATCAATTAACGACATGTTTTCAGGAACATCAAGTTCTGTGGTTATTCCATCAGCTAGGTAATCTTTCCAAGAACGATTTTTAATATAATCTGGAAGTTCCATTTAGTTTTCATCTCTTATTTGTTGTTTAATATTACTTTGCTCGTAAATTTTTTATTGAGTTAGTCATAAGATTCTCATATTATATTTAAGCTTTTTTAGAAAAAAAAGGAGACTTTGATAGTTCTAAGTTTATATTTCCTTAGAAACAGAGTTTTCTGACTTACTTATTTTGTTATTAATTCACATAAAAGCCGTGATTGAGGTTTGTTTTTTATTAAATAACCACTTTTTAAAATCTTTTGTAGCCTTCCAATTCCTAATTGCTCTTTTACTCGTTGATCTCTCAAACCTTACAATATCTCTGTAGGTGACTTCTAATTCCAACATAGCAGGCTTAAATTTAAATAGCCAATTTACAAATTTCTTATATAACTGATTATTTGAGCTAGCCATTTCTCTATGAGTGCTTTCATAATATCTTACATCATCTTGTGAGTAATCTGAAAAATATCTATAGTTTTGCTCATTCCAAAAAAATCTAGCTACTTCTTCAGAGAATTCTTTGATGGAACAATTTGCAAGTTTTAAAACCTTTAAAGATTCCATCTCATTCATAAATCCAGGTATTTTGGTTATTTTAGTATTTCCGGATAAATCTAAGTGTTCTAATTTCGTTAAACCTTTAATGCTTTGCTTTATCTCAGAGATATTATTATTTCTAAATGATACGGACCGTAATTCTTTTAGGCTTTCTAAATTTGTTATGTTTCTGATATTATTGTTGTTCATATGCAAAATTCTTAGGTTTGTGAAATTTTCGATCCCATCCAAATCTTTAATATCATTATTGCTAAGATCTAATTCTTGAATTTTTTTATAACGGTTCTCTAAATCTATTAAGTTTTTTATGTTTTCAATGTTTTGATCACGCAGATTTAATATTTGTTCTTGCATTAATCCAATAATTCTGTCATTATATTTTACGGTGTCTAGCGTTATTTCTTCTAAATATTTTTGATTGCTGTTTAAATAATTGATTAATGGAAATTTTCTATCAGTTTTCAGGCAATCAAAAACACTTCTTACCAGTTTTTTTCTATGATGTTCTGAAAAATCCTTCAAAATGTAAGAAATTACAAAGGGAACATTATGAATTCCCAAATTATTTTTTAAGGAACGGGTGGATCTCTGAATATATTTATCTAAATCGTTATCCTCTACTGAATCTAATATTCTTTTGAAGCGGGTGGATATTTCCCCTAAAATTGGGAGTTTATTGTCATCTAGTAAACACTCAAGCTCTTCACTGCTCAAGTATTTTAAATAGCCATTTTGGCTTAAAAACATAATGACGGTAGAATGGCCGCTCGAATATCTGAGTGCAATCTCTTCTTTAAATTTTTTTTTAGCAATAGGATCTCCTACATCAGAAAGCCTTTTCAATAATGGAAATGCTAAATTTCTATGAAGAATTCGAGTATCATAATCATTCTCGG
>SOKP01000271.1 GCA_004375715.1 Promethearchaeota archaeon
ATTATCCTTGCATCTACGCATACTAAGCCGTTTTCGTAAATGAAAACAGGATTTAAGTCCATCTCGTTTATTTCTTCGTGTTTTATTACTAAATCGGATATTTTTAGTAATGTATTAACGATCGCATCTAGGTCCGCTTTTGGTTTACCTCGATATCCATCTAATATTGGAAATCCTTTTATCTCGTGTATCTGTTCTCGGGCGTCGTATTCTGTAATTGGAGCAATTCTAAAACTTACATCTTCTAACAGTTCAACTAAAATGCCTCCAATCCCAAACATTAAGGCAGGTCCAAACTGAGCATCAGTAGTCATTCCTATTATTAATTCAGTTATTGGTTCGGCAGCCATTTTTTGTACGCTAATTGATTTTTCACTTTGGGAGGGAATCTTCATTAATTCATCATAGGCAGTAGCAATTTCAACTTCGTTATTAATATTTAATTTTACTGCTCCAGTATCAGATTTGTGTACTATATCTTCAGCCATGAGTTTTAATACTACTGGAAACCCTATCTTTTTAGCAACTGCAATAGTTTCTTCTTTAGTTATCGCTAATTCTTGTTCTGGAATGGGAATTCCAATCTCCTTTAGTAAATTTTTTGACTCAAATTCAGTAAGCACAGTCTGATTTGATTCAAGCTTATTTTTAAGTAATTCTGAAATGTCCATTAAAATTAACTCGAGTTATATTTTATTAAGGTTTAAGATTAATAGATAGTTAAGTTATAAAAAAAATTTAAATATAACGAGTTGTATTTTTTAAGAAAAGAAACCCTAATTTCTTAAAAAAACCCACACATAGAAATTAATCAATAATTCATATTTTTTCTTAATAATGCAATCTAAAACTCCAACAAGAGGGGAAAACCTTCAGTATCTCTTAATTAATTTCGTAGAATCGCTGGATAATGTTATAATAGCTTTTATTTATTCAAAGGATGGGCTGTTATTGGCAAAATATGGAAAAACAGAAGGTACAATAGAAGAAGCCCGGGAAAAAGAAGACATTTACGGTGCATTTACTGCTATCGTTGAAAATTTACTAGATAAAATAAGTTTGGAGTATAAATCTGGTCGTTATGGTAGTGGTTCGTTTGAAACTGATGATAATCGAATAATTTACTTGGAAGCGGGATTTGAAGCAATTCTTTTATTGGTCTGTGATTACGAAACCAATTTAAACAAGTTATTTCCAATCGCATATCTAGTTGTCGAGAAGATTGCTCAGTTACTTGAAGACAGCTTTGATTTTAAATATAATTCATTAGAAATGCCAGATCTCAACATTCACGATTCCTTCTCGTTAGGATTAGATAAGTTTTCAATTCAAGAATCAACGCCTATCGTAGAGGGAGTAAAGACAACTCATCAAATTACTAAAGAAAAACAGATAGAAAGATTATTTAAATTAATTATACTCGGTTCTGCAGCAGTTGGAAAAACCACCTTAGTGAATCGTTTTTTAAAAAAAGAAAACATCGTTGATTATAGACCCACATTAGGTATATGCCTTTCCACACAACAGTATTATGTCCAAGGCTTTAAGGATGACATTATAAAGTTTTTAATATGCGATTTAGCGGGGCAAAGTTTTTTCAAACGCGTTAGGAGAGAATACTACAAAGGAGCTAACTGCGCGTTTATAGTTTACGATGTTACTAAAAGAGATACCTTTGAAGAAGCGACAAACTTTTGGTTTGAGGATGCGAAAAAAGAGTTAGGAAATATTCCTTTTGTTCTCATCGGAAATAAAATCGATAAGGTAGATGAAAGAGAGGTAACTAAAGAAGAAGGGTTAGCAAAATCTAAAGAAATAAAAAGTTTTTTCATAGAAACCTCAGCATTACATAACATAAATGTTCAAGACACATTCAAAATTATCGGGATAGGATTGTTCTTTAAACATTTTAAAGAGAGCGATAATTAAACTAAATGTAAAAACCTATTTTTATAGATGGAATTCTGTTCCGACGATACCTAAAGTATGTGATGGGTGCCTAGACATAAGCTTATTAAACTTAAACCCTGTACAATGCATTCCACATGTGATTTCTGGATTTAAAGCTTCAAGATATTTTACTTTTTCCTCAATTTTCTCAATTGGATTCCATTCCTCGTGGAATCCACCAATAACAGCATATATCTTGTCTACGCCTGTTAATTTTTGACCATGTTTGATCGTGTTAATTATTCCACAATGTCCACACCCCGTTAAGACTACTAATCCTTTACCTTTAATATTTATATAAATTGAAGTCTCGTCTCTAAAATAATGATGGTCGAATTCTTTTCTACTTTTTTGAATGTAAACCCCTTTTGTTCGTTCACTTTTATCAAATAATTCAATTTCACCGCTAGTTACTACCCCCCTATATAATGTTTTAGGATCTTTTGTTTCTACAAGTTTTAACCCGTATTGATCTACAAGAGTAGTAATCATATTTTTACTGAGTAATGGTAACTTTTTGTTAATACTAAGTTTCCCCTCTTTAGCTAACGTGCGTAAAGATTCTCCTAACTCGTCAGCTGGAATTTCTTCCCCAGATTTCATGATTGCGATATAATTTTGACTAAAACAAACGGGGTTCAAATAAATTTCTGTACCTTTGCTTAATAATGGGAAGACTTCTGATATACCACCAAAATGATCAAAATGTCCATGACTTAAAATAA
>SOKP01000125.1 GCA_004375715.1 Promethearchaeota archaeon
CTTCCAATATTGATTGCTTTCATTATATCATTAATGTTCGATGGATTCTTTCTTACATAATTATAGATTTCATTTCTTATTGGATGCTCAATGATGTTATTTTTCATTAATTTGGTTCCAGGGATTAGAATTCTTTTTTTAATGAGATTTTTAATAATGAGTTCAATGCTATTCCGATTTAAATTAGGGTTAGCTCGCACCCGATAACTGATAAAGGTTACAATATCTTCTATTGAAAAGAAAGGTTTCTTTTTTAGATATTCCTTTATGATATTACAAACAATAGATTGAAGGTTATCCGGAGTGCTCATAAGCAATTTATTTTAACGGGTTGAATTAACTGAATTCTATAATCAAATCTTCTCTCTAAAACGATATATTGCTATTTATATATATTGATAGACATTCATTTAATTTATAAATATATTATAGTAGGTTTTTTAATGAAGATACTCACATTTTAAACGAAACTCAAAAAACTTCAAAATCATTCCAATGGGTTTTTTAATATCATTTTAACGTGATATTATTAAGTTTAAAAAAAAAACTTAAATTAAAAAAATAAAGGAGTGATTTGAATGAGTTTTGATGAAGATTTTGATGAGGAATTAGAGCCAGTTAACTCTAAAACTCCATCAAGCAAAGTACCTTCAACAGGCAAGAAATTGACTTTATACTTCATGTCAACTATTGGTCCTGGTGAAAAGAAAGAGAAGTTGACCGTAAACGACGCTAATAACGTAAGTGATATCAAACAAACGCTAGGAAATCTATTTGGACTTGATCCAGACGATTTTCATATTTCATCTGGTGGCCGCACAATGGATGAACAAAGCCAGTTAAAAGACTATGATGTTAGTAATGGCGACGATATTTTGTTAATCCCAGCAAGTACAGCTGGAAAAAATAACTTTTAAATAATTCTTTTCATAAAATATAATATACGATAAGGGCATTAAGCCCTTTAATTTTTTTATTTTTTTGATTAATAATAAAGGTGATAATATTGCATAAGGATTCAGATTTTTTTACAAAAGGAATGTCAGAGGAAGAGAGAGACTTGTACGATCGCCAATTTCGTTTAGAAGGCTGGTCCCAGAAATTGGTTAAAAATTCAAGAGTGTTAATAGCTGGCGTAGGGGGTTTAGGATGTGAAATTGCTAAAAATTTGGCTATGTTAGGTGTAGGTCGTATAGATCTTGTTGATATCGATATTATTGAACATTCTAACCTGAACCGTCAAATTCTTTTTGCTGGAGCAAAGTTAGGAGAACCTAAAGCAATTATTGCTGCTAGAAAATTGGCTGAAATTAATCCCAATATCATTGTTAAGGGGTATTATACATCCTTAGAAAGATTAAATCCAGCACTCTATCACGCTTCAGATGTTGTAATTGGAGGTCTTGATTCAATGAATGCAAGATTGAACTTAAACGCTCAATGCATTAGATTTAGAAAACCTTTGGTAGATGGAGGGGTTTCTGGTTATTATGGTCACATATATACAATATTTCCATATCGAAATGCATGTTATGAATGTAATCCATTACCAGATATTAAGAGTGATGAGATGGCAGCTTGTACTGTGGTCGGTATCCCTCGAAAAAGAATTCACTGTGTTTTTAAAGGAGATATGGCCTTTAAAGAAAAATTTGACAGGGATCCGAGTCCTAAAAATATAGAAGATATTAAATTTATCCAAAAAGTCGCAAATGAACTTGTAACAAAACATAATTTCTTACCTGAATACACTGAAGATGACATCGTGAAAATTCTTGATCGTCATGATCCTGGGATCATTACAATTAACGCAACTATCTCAGCGTTACAATCTCATGAAGCGGTTAAGATTCTTCATTGGAAAAAGGGTCATAAGGGCTTAGGAGAGCCCATTACAAGTTACATGATATTTAATGCAATGACAATGAAATTATATCACATTGAAAAGAAGAGAAATCCTGAATGTTCTCAATGTGGTAAAAGCGTAAGAAGGTTTTCTATTAAAATGAGGAATAACTCACCCTGCATGAATATAATTAAAACACTAGAAAGAAATGGATTTGAATTAGAATCTGAATTTGAACCAGTTTTAACTCTATTAGATTTTAATGATATTATCGTTTTAGATTTAGAACAAAATCCAGTTCAAAACGGTTTAAGGAATTACGAATTTCTCACGGTTGCGGGGTTTAAAGCTGGAGAAATTTATGTAACCTTAAAAATTAAATAAGTATTTAATCCAAAGTATAATTTTAAAATAATATAAAGAAAAAAAAACAAAAAACGGGGTTAAGAATATGAGTATAAGAAGTAGTCGAGTTTCCCGCGATTTTGCGGGACTAAAAAAGTTGCTAAAAGAAGGTACAATCATCCAATTGAAGCCATTTAATCCAAAAAAAAAAGCATCAATCACTTAGCTATTACGATTAAAGGTCCTAGGGGTACTGTTTATGCGGGAGGATTGTTTAAATTAGAAATGAAGTTTCCTGTCCAATATCCTAAACAGCCTCCTTTTGTGAGATTGCATACTCCGATATGGCATCCAAATTTTTGGCCAAAACCAAGTGAATATAAAGGACAAAGAAATATTTGCTTAGCGTTAGTAGATCCATCTTTAGTTGGCAAAAAAGGAGGATGGAGTCCTTCAAAAACAGCGGTTACGGTTGTTCAATCAATAATTGCTATGTTAAACACTCGAGGAAAATATGTCAATCCGACTGATGTGTTTAATAAAAAAGCAGCTATAGAAATGATGAAAAATCCAAAACTTTTTGATAAAAAAGTAAAAAATCTTGTTAAAAAGTACGCAAACAAAAAATGGTGAACCTAGAATGAATATCAACGAAAAGAATAGCGAATCTATCAGAGATGCTATAAAACAAAAAATTAAAGAGAAAATTAAAAAAGAGTTACTTGAAGAAGTATACACAGAATTACAATTAGAAGAATTACAAGAAGAGATAACAACTGAGATTATCAAAGCGAAACCTATAGTTCATTCAAAAGAATTCAAAGCAAAACTTGAACCTATTCCTATGGAACCAGTAAAAACTATAGCTAGCAATGACAGAATTAAAGCAAAAATAGCTATCACTACAAAGGCAATTCTTAAGATCGCGAGCCATTCTTTAAAATATGCGAATTCAAAAATACCTAGAGATGATTGGGTGGAAGTAATAGGTTTACTCGCAGGGAACTATGATAGTGCTAAAGGAATCTTATACTTGGAGGATGCTTATCCAATGGGACATGGGACCGCGGTTTATGCTGAAATAAAGGATTATAAGAATTATGTTAGAGCTTATAGAGATATTAAAAAAAAGGGGTTATTCATAACAGGCTGGTATCACTCCCATCCGAGCTATGGCTGCTTCATGTCAAGAGAAGATTTGGGAACTCAAGCAAGATATCAAAAATTGTGGAATAAAGCTATAGCGCTCGTAATCGATCCATTTCAGATTAATGGAAAATCGGTTGGTTTTGAAATTTATCGCGCAAATTTTAAAACTAAAAAATGGTACTCGGTACCTTTTGATATTAAGGGCCATTTAGATGTGAGAATGTTACCGGAAATTATGGAATTCATGAATCCTATTATAGAAGGGAAACCAGCATATTTAGAATATGATGAATAAAGATAAAAAGCCAATATTGTGATAATTAAACCATGGTTAAAAATAAAACCTTGACAATAGTATTTACCATTTTTCTTATTATTGGCCTAATTCATGGTTTACTCTCCTTTTCTTTTTTAAATTTTGCAACTTGGTTATTAATTGGGTTGTGGCTAATTTTTACATTAAAAATATTTGAAAACATAAAACATCACCGTGAATTTAATTCTCCACATAATACCGCATTTTTTGTCATTGTTCCATTAGGTATTGGAATTTTTTATTCTATATGGGGTTTTCACACAGGGATATTAGGAGAGAATTTACTTGGAGGTGTATATTTTAGTTTATGGAGCCTAATTTTTGCTTTTCCTTTTATATTATATGGCTCTTATTCTCTATATCGCTGTTTTAAAAAATACAATGTAATATATTTTGGAACAAAAGCAGTAAAAGCGAGAACATTGGGATATATTCTATCATTCTTCGTTTTAATTTTTATTTTAACCTATTGGATAAGTTTCTATAGTGTAATTGACAGTTTTCCTTTGGATTTTAATCTCTTACTTCTATTAATAGCTACAATTTTAATAGTAATAATTTTTGGATTTACTAATAAGCGCTCATCATTACCAGCATTAACTCGTGATTACATTGCTAACCGTACTAGAAAGATCAATAATTTAACCACACCTACAACACAGAGGCGGCATGTACGGACAACGAAGGTAACTAATCCAACTCCCTCTACTAGAACAACTACGCGCACGACAAGATCAAGAACTCGATCATCAAGGACAACACCCACATCACATAGGCAAACTACTAGAACTAAAACATCAAATAAAACTCACACAACTAAAGTTAAACCAACTTCAAAAGTTCGAAATCTTACTAATTTTAAACCAAGAGCATCATATCTATCATTAGATGATTTTAAGTGTATCTTTTGCTTTAAATTACCAAAACTTCCTGAAGACAGAGGACGAGGAGTAGTTGTGTGTCCAAAATGTAGGTATCCTTCTCATGCTGATGAATTTATAGATTGGATGCGAACTTCAAACCTTTGTTCACGTTGTAGTACACCTATTCCATCTAATTTTAGACGTAATCCAAGAGTAGTAAGCGTAAAAAATTATGTGATAATCTATAAACATTTTCTAAAGAAAAAAGGATAATCATTTAGATAAATCTTGAAAATTTAGGAATTAAACGCTCAAGAGCTTTTTTAATTATTCAACAATGATTTTTATCGATTTCTAATATTTATTTATATCTTCCTAAATTTCAGTATATAATAATTAAAAAAAAGTAAACAGAAGCAAAATGAATAAAGAAAGAGTACAAGAACTTATAACTCAACTTATTAAGGAGATTGAGGGAAGTGAGCATTTACGACCAGCTACGAAAGAAACTCCTAAACGAGTAGCTAACGCTTACAACGAAATTTTTGAAGGGTATCAATTGGATTTAGATAAGATTATAAAGATTTTTAAGGCGCAATATAGCGAGATTATAGTATCGAAAGGTATTCAATTTTATAGCATGTGTGAACACCATATCTTACCTTTTTATGGTACAGTTGATATTGTATATATGCCTGGAGAATATCTTTTAGGTATATCAAAATTCGTAAGAGTAGTTAATTATTATACCCATAGGTTAAATGTTCAAGAAAGAATGACTGATGATATTGCTAACTATTTAATGAATTGTGCTTTAAAACCAAGAGGCGTAATGGTTATAGTCAAGGGAACTCACTTGTGTGAGATAATGAGAGGTGTAAAGCAATCTAATCCAATAATGGTTACCTCGGCTATAAAAGGAATATTTAAAACAAACCCTACTAGCAGATCAGAGGCGTTGGAACTTCTAAAGATCTAGAAACACTTCTTAATATCTTAATTGTAAAGTTTTTTAATTTAAAAAGAGTGTCTTATGCCTAAAACTATCATCCACAGCAATTATGGTTTGATTGGAGACGGATTGGAACTAAAAACGAATGTTTCAATAGTAGTAGATAAAAGTGGAAAGATTGCTAAGCTTTCTTATGATAATATTAGAGGTGATATTACTTACTCGAAACAACCGAATTATATTTTGATTCCAGGGCTAATAAATTCCCATATTCATATTTGCGATAGTTTTGCTAAAGAACAAGGTTTTAATAAAGATTTGTTAGAAGTTGTTGCTCCTCCAAATGGATTAAAGCATAAATTGTTAGGAAGCATCTCAAAAGAGATTAAAACGCAAGGAATAAGAGAAGCAGCTTCAGAAATGCTAGCGAATGGCATAACTTCGTTTGTAGATTTTAGAGAAAATGGATTAGCAGGTATTAATCTTTTAAAAGAAGCTTTAGATAATTTTCCAATTAATTATCGTATTTTGGGAAGGTGTAGTAATCCAGAAGATGCGAAATCCGTTTTAAGAAATGCTGATGGATTAGGTTTTGCTAGTTATGATCAACTTTCTCCTAAACATAAAGAAAATTTACTTTTATTGAAAGAAAAAAATTTAGGTAAAACTATTGCGTGTCACGATGCCGAGCTCTTGAGAGATGAGATACTGTTTATTGAAATTATAGATGACAAATTAATAGATGTCATTATCCATGGAACGCAATACACATTAGATGATTTAAAAAGAATTAAGGAGAATAATATATCTTTAGTTTTATGTCCTAGATGTAACGGTTATTTTGGAAGTGGATTTCCACCAATAAACGAGATTAATAAGTTGGAAATTCCTATAAGTCTTGGTACTGATAATGTAATGGCAAACAATATTGATTTATTCGAAGAGATGCGTTATTTATATAGGATTTCCCGTGCATTAGCAGCTGGTAAGGATTATAGTCATATATCTTCAAAAGAATTACTGAAAATGGTTAGTGTTAATGCAGCTAAAAATATGGGATTGGATAAAGAGTTTGGGTCAATTTCAGAGGGAAAATATGCAGATTTTTCTTTATTGAATCTTTCTGATCCAAACTACTATACATATAAGATTAATGAAGAAAATATTTATAATATCATTGTTCAAAGAACAAAATCAGAAAACATAAAGAAGACATACATTAAAGGTGAGGTCGAATTTGAAAGGAATTGAGCACCCTTACGTAATTTTGAGTGCTGCGATGACAATAGATGGGAAAATTGCTTCTAAAACCGGAGACCCAGATATTTCAGACGAAGAAGATTGGAAAGCTGTTCACAAGCTCAGGACCGAAGTAGATGCAATTATGGTTGGTAAAGGTTCAATTATCCTGGATAACCCCAAACTACACATTAAATACTACGATCATAAAGGTTATTATCGTGTTGTATTAGATAGCAATCTTTCAATACCAATTGAATCAAATGTGGTAACTTATAGGCCTGAAACTTACCCCACTATTATAGTAACGACTGAAAATGCTCTTGTCGATAAGATTAGGGAATTCGAATCGAAAAATGTTGAAATTATAAAGTCAGGTAAAGGGCGTAGAGTTGATGTAGTTGAATTAATGCCCATCTTGTACAATAAGGGAATAAAAAGGATTCTTTTAGAAGGTGGAGGCAATTTAAATTGGAGTTTTATTAAAAATAATTTAGTAGATGAGATTAGGATCGCAATTGCGCCTTGGATGGTTGGAGGTAAAGATGCTGTGAGCTTAGTGGAAGGAGAGGGTTATGCAAAAATGCTTGAGAGCCCAAGATATTGTTTATCTGAAGTGAGTAGTAGAAATAACTATGTAACTCTTAATTATAAAAAAGAAGAATGATGAATCTTTCACAAAAAGTAGAAGAACTGGAAAATTTAACAATTAAAAAGTTAAAAGAAAAAATTGAAAGCATAAGAACGGAATTACCAAGAGAAGAACAAAAAGTAATCACATTTTCCAAGAACTTTACTCTTTCCCTTTCAAATTATTGTCAGAATCAATGTGGATATTGCTTTTATAACCAAATTATACCTAAAGAAGATAAGGAACACAATATTGTGTTAATTAAAGAGGATAAAATTAACGATTTTATTCAGACTGCGATAAGATGTGGATGTACAGAAGCTTTATTAATGTCTGGCGAAGCTCCTGATAATTTCAAAATAGTTCAGAAAGAATTAGAAAAAAGAAATCATGTTGATTTTTTCCAATTTGTAAGAAGTTTAAGTGAAACATTATTAGAAGTAAGTCTTTTACCTCATACGAATATAGGCGTGCTCACATTTGCTCAATTACAAAGCTTAAAGGAATTTAACGCTAGCATGGGATTAATGATTGAAAGTACTTGCGAATCTCTTTCTAATTCTGGCGGCGTTCATGAAAATTCGCCGGGCAAAACACCAGAAAATAGAATTAACCACATTAAAAACGCGGGGAAATTGAGAATTCCCTTTACAACAGGGTTATTATTAGGAATTGGGGAGAACATTCAAGATCGAGTTAAAGATCTTCTATTAATTAAAGAACTCCATCAAAAATATGGTCATATCCAAGAAGTAATCATACAAAATTTTACGGAAAAAAGTGGGATACAGTATCGTCCAAAAAAGTCTATAACCATTGAAGAAACTCTCAAAACTGCTGGGATTGCAAAATTGATATTTGGAAATGAGATTGCAATTCAAGTTCCGCCTAATCTAATTCAAAATTACGAGAAAGAAGCCTTAGAAATGGGGATTAATGATTTTGGGGGCATTTCTCCTTTTACTTTAGACTATATTAACCCAAACCATACCTGGCCTAAAATTAACTACTTAGAGAAGATATGCGAAAGTAATGGATTTGAATTTAGGGAAAGGCTTCCTATATATAAGAAATATATTAATAAAAAGGGTTTTTGTTCAGAAAATATTAAAAAAGCGATAAATAATATTAATCAAAATGTCAGAAACAAAAAAGATTCTTAGAAAAGCGGAAGATTCAGTCGAAATTAATCCAGAAGAAGCTTTAATTCTTCTAAAACTTACGGGTAAGGACTTCGCAGCTTTACAACAAGTAGCGGATCAGATTTGTGTTGAGAAAAAAAATAATCTCGTGACCTTTGTCATTAATCGTAATATTAATTTTACAAATATTTGTTATCAAGGATGTAAATTCTGCTCATTTAGCGTTTCAAATACAGATAAAGAGGGTTTCTTAAAAACTCTTGAAGAAATAAGAGAAGATGTTATTGACGCAAAAAAAGTAGGATGCACAGAGGTTTGTGTCCAAGGAGGGATAAATCCAGAACTTAGTTTTGACTACTACTTAGATATTCTAAAAAATGTAAAAAATATTGATTCAAACATGCATACTCACGCTTTTTCTCCCCAAGAAGTATTTCACATGTCAAAAATATACGAAACTTCAATTAAAAATGTTTTGAAAGACTTAAAAAAAGCCGGGTTAGATTCTATGCCCGGGACTGCTGCTGAAATTTTGGTAGAAAAAATTAGAAGAGTCATATGCCCTAATAAAATTACAACATCTCAATGGATTGATGTGATAACATCCGCCCATAAGTTGGGCATACCTACAACTTCAACTATGATGTATGGCCATATTGAAGATTTGCATGATAGAATAGAGCATCTTGAAGTGTTAAGGAACCTTCAGAAAGAAACATCAGGATTTACCGAATTTGTTTCTTTACCTTTCG
Organism: Promethearchaeota archaeon; assembly: GCA_004375715.1. Classification (GTDB taxonomy): domain Archaea; phylum Asgardarchaeota; class Lokiarchaeia; order Sigyniarchaeales; family SOKP01; genus SOKP01. The sequence goes on from SOKP01000125.1 coordinate 9,236, forward strand.
TTAGTGAAAAACCACTTTTATCTAAATTAACGAAATTCCCTCTAAAACCTAGTTATGGAATGGCAGATTTAAAATTATTTGCCGTAGCAAGAATATTTTTCAATAATTACATTGATAACATTCAGTGCTCTTGGGTTAAATTAGGTCCAAAATTTGCTCAAGTTTCTCTTAATTATGGAGTAAACGACTTTTCAGGAACTCTAATGGAAGAAAATATATCGAAAAGTGCAGGTGCGGATTTTGGAGAGTATTTATCTCCAGTGAAAATAATTGAAATTATTAAAGCTGCGGGAAAACGCCCAGCACAGAGAGATACATT
>SOKP01000008.1 GCA_004375715.1 Promethearchaeota archaeon
GAATTAAATGAACTTGATGATTTTAATCCTTTAGATGAATCTAATGAGAAGTTAGATCCAATCGTGTTTAAAAGTAAGAAAAATTTGACTCACAAATTAGAAATAGTGGAAAATAAATTACCAATCACTACAATCAAGGGAGAATCGTTTGGTCCCTATGTCAAAGGCGAAAAAATAGAAGTTCCTCACCATTTCGCAGTTTTTTTATTGTGTAAAGAAGTTGCCGAAATGATTTAGGATAAAATAATATTTAGTCCTATCCTTCATTATTATAACATATTTCAATTGTCTGAGACTTATGGATTTAAAAAAGGATTACGATAAACTTTATCAACATTGGCTTAAAGAATTTGAGCAGCCCGAGTTGACTCATTTAACCCAAGAAATATTTGACAATTACAAAAAAAGTATAAGCTATATCACACAATATCAGATAGAGGAAAAACCCGTAGTTGAATTGTCATTATTTGACTCATACAAAAAGCGTTTCACTTATTTATTTAACGATTTCTTAAAAATTCGGGAAGTAAAAATTCTTAATTTCGCTCTATCTCTTAAAGATATTGATCTAAATGATGTAATCGAGGCAGAAAAATTATTCTTTCAAAATTTAGTTAGCACGATTAAGGGATATAAAAAACTTAAAAAGCTTGCTCTCTACGAGGATCAGAAACCACTTGAGCTAGAAGAGATTTTAATAGACGATGAAAAACTTGATAATATCCCCCCTATAAAGGAATCCACTGTGGAATATTCAATTGAAACAAGTAATAACGCTCAGCTTGAAACAGTAGAGACCAATCAACCTTACAAAGAAAATAAATACAATTACACGCTTATTAGATTTAACGAACCTTCTCCGCCTTTAGTAGGGATTGACCTTATTAATTATGGACCCTTTCAGGTAAATGATATTTCTAACATGCCTTATAAGAATGCGAAAATCCTCATTTACGAAAAAATAGCAGAAAAAATTGAACAATCTTAATTATCTTTAAACTTTTTTTTAAACTCCTCTTTAAAGTATACAAGTCGATATTTTGCATATTTATCGATAGGAGAGTATTTTGGAGGAAATGGGTTAACTAAAGTACCTCCGCAGTGTTTGCACACAGATTTTGCGTTAATCAGTCCGTATTCTCCACATTTACTACATTTTTGAAGGTATTTCGTCATTGTTCTAGTTATAAAAAATTTCGTTAAGTTTTAATCTCTAATAAATTCAAATGAACCATTATTTTTCTGAGTGGATGATTCAAGGACTTCAAGAGCATCTGAGAGAATACTTTCTGCGTCGAGATAATCTTTAGTAACAATTTCTAATCTATAATAAGGCGCACCCAAATATGATAAAGTTAATTTACGCGTTTCTACTGGCTCATCGATTACATTTAAAACTTCATTCAATGTTTCTTTTATTTTAATAATCCCATCCCCGCTTTTATTGATAAGTCTTATTTTACCGATTATACCTACTGTAGAAATCTCAACATTTTCGTCTACTATTTTCAAATAAGCGTCTCTAACATGATCTGGAATGTCAGTAAGTTCGTTTAAAAGTTCCTCCCCCTCTTCTTTAAGTGCTTCAATAGCTTCTTGATAAAAATCAAATTGTTCTTTAATAGGCCAACCTATTAACTCGTAAGTTTGCTCTAAGGTTAGATTAATTCCTTCCGCTTCAGTTAAAAACTGTAGGAGAATCTCAAATTTATTCGCATACTTATGTTCTTTTGCTATTAAAGCTTTCTGGGCAGAATTAACGCGTCTTAATGAGAGATCAACCTGTCCCTTATCAGGAACAACTTTCACAACTCTCAATACTACTCTCTGACCAACCCTCACGATACTTCTAATATTCCTAACCCATCTACTTGAAATTTCACTTATATGGATCATTCCTCTAGCAGTTTCTTCTGATGGGAGTCCATCGTAATCCGGCAAGTCTACATAAATATATTGTTTTTGGATATCGACAACGCGTGCCATTATAAACGCGCCTTCCTTAGGAAACGGATTTCTATTCTTGACCATGATATTTTCAAGCTTTTAATTTTTTTGTTGTTATTACTATGTAATTTAACGAACTATAACTTTTTACTTTTATTATGTAAATATTTGAAAAAGGTTTTTTTTTACTATTCTCTTTCAAATTTATAGTATAGAACCAAATAAAAAGTGATCTAAAAATGCCAAACTGGATCATGCACAGTAAATGGGCAAAAAAGGCGGGAATTGACAAATTTATCGCTGATTTTGTAAATAGAAACATCGATTATGGAACTTCTTGGGCATTTGCTGAGGGCGCTATTGAATATTGTGTAGATGAATACGAAAGTGCTGTAGCAAAGCAGTTAAACTTTTTTCATCAGAAAGATTTAGAGGAAAAATATAACCACAATACATATGTTAAAGCATTTTACCTGCACCACCTATTAGATTACTTTAAAGAAACGCGAATAAACATATATGAGATAAATGCCGTTTTCGATCAATTTTTAAAAGAAAAAATTGAAACTGAAACCATTAACAATGAAGGGGATAAAGTTAATTTCTCTAAAGAAATTCATCAAATTTTCGACTTTCTAAGAAAAAATAAAGAAGAATTATACTCAGATCTAAAAGGGGGATATTTTACTAATTAGAATATTC
>SOKP01000121.1 GCA_004375715.1 Promethearchaeota archaeon
AAATTTATTCTTGTATTATTGAGCTTTACTGATTAGATCGCGATAATATGACTAGTAATTTTAAAATTGATTTATTGAATAATAATAAAACTTCAAATTTTTCACTCATAACGTACTTAAATTTAATGAAATACACTTTATCTTGATAAAAATGTATAGTATAAGTCTTGAAGGATCATATTTTGAAATGGGAATCCAATATGGTAAAGAATTAAAAAAATCAGGATTCAAGATCCCAAGAATTTCTGATAAAACTAAAAACCTTGCTATTAAATGTAGAAATTACGTCAACTCTTTCTTTCCAGAATTTCTCGAAGAATTGAGTGGTATTGCTGAATCTGCTGCACTAAATTATGACCAATTATGTGCTTTTACGTTGGTTATTCCAAATATTCCTAATTGTACGATTTTTGCTGTGAATAATAACAAAACTATATGGATTGGGAGGAATTATGATATGTACTATAGTTTTAAAAATAATCTCGAAACAACTCTGTGTGAACCTTCAGGAGGATATAAAAATGTAGGTCACAGTGATATTTTTGTTGGAAGGGAAGATGGAATAAATGAAAAAGGCTTAGGAGTTGCTCAAGCAGGAATTACTGCCTTTAATAAACCAGGATTATCTTTTTGGGTGATTATTAGATATCTTCTTGATAAATGCGCAAATGTTAACGAAGCTGTTGATTTTATTTCTAAAATTCCTCACTATTGTACCATGTCTAATTTATTAGCTGATAAATCAGGTAAAATTTTAATTGTTGAAGTTGGTCCAAGTGATAAAATTGCCATAAGAAAACCGATAAATGGCTTTCTGATCTCTACTAATCACTTCAATCATCCTGATATGCAGAATATTAAAATTTATGAGCCCCCCGATTCTCGAACCCGCTACAACAAGATTTTTAAGTCATTAAAAAATAGACCTGCAATTTTAACTGAAGATTATTTTAAAAATTTACTAAAAGATCATAATGGTTTAATTTGTAGTCATCGGGATGAAATCAATTTAGGCACCATTTGGTCAGTAATATTTAATCTAAATAGTCTTCAAATTTGGCGTGTTGATGGCCATCCGTGTTCAAATCTATATAAAGAAGATCTAAGATTACTTAAAGCTATAGGAAGATGATCTTTGGTCACAATTTTTATTTAAAACTCCATATAAGGAGTAATTAATCTTAAATTTTGTATTGTATTATTGAGCTTGACTGATTGGATTACCTTAAGATGACTAGCAATTTTAAAATCATTAATAAAGAATTTAAGACGGCGCTAAATAAGCTAAAGTATCCCGATTCTTGGTTCTGGTGTCGATATACCATAAATCCTTACTCTGGATGTGCTCATACTTGCATTTATTGTGACGCTCGAAGCCAAAGGTATTACTTAAATCAAGATTTTGAACGCGAGGTAATTGTTAAAACTAACATGGATAAAATACTGGACAAAAGAATAAAAAACTCGCGAACATTACTTCCAGATGTTATAGGCCCTGGTGGAGTTTGCGACGCATACCAACCAATAGAATTAGAAGTAGAAAATACGTTAAAAATTCTAAAAGTGATTGAAAAACATAGATTTCCGGTAAACATCGCAACAAAATCAGACCTAATAATTAGGGACGCAGAAATTTTAAACAGAATTGCAAAAGATACCTGGTGTACTGTTGGTTTTTCTATCACTACTATGAATGAAGAATTAGCACAGTTTTTAGAACCTCATTCTTCATCCCCTAAGGAACGGCTTGCTGCCCTATCACAGATTAAAAAAAAAGCACCCAATGTTCAAGTTGGGACGTATTTCATGCCAATAATCCCCTTTTTAGAAGATACCGACGAAAATTTAGACGCTGTAATTAAAAAATCAAAAGAAGCCGGAGCCGATTTTATTATATTTTCTCCAGGGTTAACTCTTCGCGATGCCCAAGCAGATTTCTTTTTTAAGAAATTAAAGGAAAGTAAATACAACCATGTTGTTAAGCCATTGTTGAATTTATATAAAGGTCAGTTGAGCCCTCCCAAGGATTATGTTGATAATATGTATCAAAAATTGTTGGCGTTATGTCAAAAATATGAGGTTGCTGTTAAAGTAAAGAGATGGATTCCGAAAGACTATAGGAAATGGAATTATAAAATCTCAGAATTACTGCTGGTAAAAGATTATATGGACAAATTGACATCGGGAAAATCAAATAAATCGTTTTATTGGGCGGGATTACATCTTAACAACTTGGAGGAATCAATCATAAATGTTTATAAACGAGGAGAGTTAGTAACACTTAAAAATTTTAACTCAAAAGTAATAAAATTTGTAGAACCTTATTTAAAGAGAAGTAAAGAAATGAATGAGAAAACAGGGATGGATAAATTTATATGATAGATTCGATCGTAAAGGATATTTCAAATTTACTATTAAAAAACACACCTCAGCAATCTGAAAATCAAAAAAACAGAATGTATAGAATCCTAAATCCGGATGTTTCTGATTATGTTATCTATGGCGTTCGAATGCCCGAAATAGAGAAAATAGTAAAGTCAGTTCACGCTAAATTTGATTGCAGGTATGATGACGCAGTTGAAGTCTTTAGAAAATTAACAAGAACAAATGTTGAGGAAAAAAAATTTGCCGGATTTTTCTTCTTAAATCGGTTCAAGAATCAATTCAATGAAGAAACTGTTGATCTAATTAGAAAAGAATACTCTGAACATTGCCACACATGGAGTCACTGCGATTCTACTTGCGTAAGACTTTTAGGTCCGTTTTTAGGAAAAAAAGGTAATGAGGTCTTAGCAAAAAAAACTATAAATATATGGTCTAATTCGGATAATCTATGGATTAAAAGAGCTTCCATGGTAATATTGCTAAAAATTACGATGATAAGAAAAGACTTTGACGAGGAGGATGTTTTTAGATTAGTGGAAAAAATGTTAAAGTATTCTGAAGCAAATTATATCGAAAAAGGAATAGGATGGCTCTTAAAAACGTGCTCAAAATATAAACCTGAAGTAATTATTGATTATTTATCAAAGAACAAAAAAAACTTATCTCGGTTAATCCTAAGATACGCTAGCGAAAAATTACCTAAAGAAAAACGAACAGAAATTCTTAATAAGAGAAGTTAATTATTGCTCAATTTAGATACATTGTATTAAGATATCATTTTATCATTTCTACTATTCTACTACTATTATCGTAAAATTTAAAAAGTTGATTTTTTTCTGATTTCACTACTATTATTCTACTTCTATTAAAATTTCTACTACAAAGATTTAAATATATAAATTGTTTATAGTAGTAACAGTGATTAATATGACAAGAGAGCCTAACAAACAAAAATATGAGCGTATACTTGAACGCCTTGCGAATGGTGATAAACAATCTTCGATTATAATAACCGAAAAATGTTCCTATGGTACAATTTCAGCCGCAAAACAGTGGGAAAAGAATGGAAGACCTATTACGGTTACCACTACAAGAAGTACATCAACAAATAGAACTAAAATTGTGCTTTCAGTGCCAAACTTTTGGCTTGAACGTTTAAATGGAGATATAATGTCAGGAATTTGGAATGATTATTCTGATGCGATTGTTGACATTATAAGGAATTATTTCCGAAGCCAAATGGAACCTCATACTCATGTTCAGATAGAAACCCCTAGAGGTGGTAGAGGACCTACAAGTCTAAGAAAGGAGATAATGGGGGAACTTAAAGATTCCTTTTCACAGGTTCAAGAGCACCTCAGACCATATGAAGTTTCAATAGAAAGAGCAAAACGTATAAAGGAGAGTAAAGATATATTAGAAAAAAGGAGAGAGAGAATTCTTTCAATATTGGATCAAAAATCAGAGGCATATATTTTTAAAAATTATCACGGGGAACCATTAATAGAAGAAGAATATGATGTTTTAATAGAGTTAGAACGGCAAATTGGGAGAATTCCTAAATGGGAGGGGGATTTTACTCGAGGAGATTATACACCTACACCAACTGACATAAAATCATATAAATTCAGTTATGTCCTTTTAGGAAACCATGTAATTAAACTTAATTTATATGATAAAGGATTAAACTATTTACCAGAATCGATTAGTCAATTAAAATTTTTGCAAATCCTTGATTTAAGAAACAACAATCTTACCGAACTTCCCGAATCTATTGGAAATTTAGAATTTCTTGAAGAGCTTATTCTCCATGATAATGCACTTAAATCCGTTCCTGAATCAATAGGGAACCTTAAAAATCTTGTAGTACTCCATTTGGACAATAACGAACTTACAACTTTGCCTGACACGATTTGTAACCTTAAAACATGGTATCCTATTGGATTATCTAACAATAAAATAGATTCACTCAGCGAGAAAATTCTAAAAATGTGTATACCGCAAACAAAGGTTACTATATACGCGAAGGCGCACGGGATAAGAAAGAAGCGGTGTGAATTAGATTTGGTAGGAAATCCTATAATGGAAGCAAAAAAATAAGATGTAAAGTCAGAGTCTGATTTCAATGAAAATTAAGATTTAAAAAAAATAATAAAATCCGTTAGAATATCTAAATCTTTAAACAAAAACCATGATGGTAGAATTTACTCTAATTTCATCTTAAATTCTTGTAATTTATCTGGGGGCCATGCTCGCGGAGTTGTCCCCTTTTTCAAAAACGTATGATCACATATCGGATCGCCATTTCCGATGGTCTGAGTTCGAGTAAATCCAAATCCATATACATTGCCCATAGCGAAATCGGACAAACATAAGAAAGGAACATATTTTTCAGCCCCTAATCTCTTGAATACTTTATAAATTCCACATTCAGTGAATTTATTACCGTAATCGAATGTTTTACCATCACCTTCTACATACTCCATAACCCAATCGTCTGGATATTTTCTCAGTTGTGTGGTTTTTGCGAGATTTTTAGAAAAAGTGAGATATACATCATTAAAATATTGATCAATAGGATTTTGTCCCAATTTTTCTAATTTATGAACTCTAATCTTGTTAATTTTTTCAAAAAATCCATAATTAAATTCGCCAATTTCACTGTAAGACAAGCCCTCATTTTCAAGAGTATGAAAAAACGCTAGCAGAGAAACACAATCAACGAGCATGGATGTAAATGGATTTCTTCTACCCCCGATATATGGTATTTCTGGGATCAACTTCTCATAGTCTTTTCGCATTTTATCGAATATTACTTCCAGCTGCGATTCATTAAATTGTTTTAACAATAAATCTTTTGAAATGTGAATGAATTTATCGAACTGAGCCATTAGTTTTGCTTTTTTTTTCATATAATAATCTTTTACAACTTTTACCGACATAATTAGATTTTCCTCCAATTTTGATTTTTTATATGGATTAAACCTAAATCAGAAGTAGGATAGTTTCACTTTTATTTTTTTCCCAATTATGTAAAATTATTTAGTTTGTCATCGAGAGAAGGTTATGCTGTACGGATTTTACAAAAAATTATTACTTTCCCGCTTGGGAGAGCTCTATTGCGTTGCCGTTAGTGCAATAATACTCCCAGCGGAGGCTCATTGTTTTAGTAATTGGGCATTTGCTACATAAACAACCCTTCTTCTCAGTTATTACCGAGCTCTTCCCCACCATACAAAAAGCAAGAGACTCTTCTCCAGTTCCCTCGTGATTTGGACATTTTCCGCAATAATCCTTACACATATAAATAACTTGTTCAATACTATCCTTCGCTTGTTTTTCGGTCATCTTGCCATAAAACATTTCCAACTTTTCTTCAAAAGTAACAGTTTTGAAATTTTCTTCCGACATTTATTTCATATCACTTCTTTTTTTTTGATTCTGATGTAACTATCAATCAAGATTAAATTAAAGTGTTTTTTTAATTTCATCAGTCAGGAACTCAACCATTTTTTCGATATAGATTTTCCCGTGTTCTTTGCTTGCTTTAGTCGGATCTCCAAGAACGCCAATATCAGTTAAGGAAGGCATTCCTTTCTCAAAAAGCATTTCGATTTCTTCCTTTCCTAAAATTCCAAGATATCCTGGTTGGAATCTTTCCTTTTTTACAAGATTTTCAGCGAGAAATAAAATTTGCGATGTTTCTACCTCACCTGCATGACCTCCCGCTTCTTCTATAGTTATATTAAAGTTTGCGGCAATTTTATCTTGAGTATCTACATATCTCATCAAATCTGTAAATGCCAGAATCTTTATATTAGGATGTTTTTCTTGAGCTTCTTCAACGACTTCCTTTAATGGGGCAAAATTACCGCCATGTGTAGGTATAAAAACAATAGTTTCAAAACCATGCCTTTGAAGACTCTCTATATAGTCATGAATTATTGCCTTCAAAGTAAGCTTTTTTAGCGAAATTGTTCCTGAAAAGGGTAAGTGATGATCTGAGCACCCCACTCTTATAGTTTGTGCTTGTAATGCGTTCTTCAAATTTCGAGTAATTAAATTAACCATGACATCCGCGATTAAAGCGTCCGTTTGAGTTGGCAAGTGAGGTCCATGCTGTTCAGTCGAGCCTACACCAATTACGACCGTTTTAAAACCATCGTTTATCGCTTTTTTAATATCAACCCAATTCATTTCCTCCATTCTGAGTGTTTTCATTTATAATCTCTTACCTTTTAACTGTTTAATTATTGAATTGCGTTCATATCATAATAAAATTGTCTAGAAATTGATTAAAAAATAAATTGACCACATAATTTTTATTTTAAAAGCAACATTAGTCTAATAAGCCAGGAATTATAGAATTTAAAATTAAAAATAAAATTCAATGGCGAAATCATCAAAGAACATTGGCATTAATCTCTTTACTTTTCCCCGGTCTCATTATGAAAGGATTAAGTAAAAAGGACATGCTTAAATGGTGATCATTAAAATGCTTGACAAAATGGAACCAAAGGAAAAAAGGATATTACAAGGAGTCGTCTTAAATTTTATCGGAACATTTATCATAGCAATTCTTTTATTCCCATTGTTTTCCATGATGGGTCTTCCATTTACCTTTTGTACGGTGCGAGTGATAAATTATGTGATCCTTGGAATAGCCTTCATTCTTGTCGGTACCTTCACTTTAAAACCACGGAGAACGAGGAAGGGAATTATTGTGCTAGGTTCAATTTCAACCATTATAGGGGGGATACTAATTCTTTCTACCATGCAAATAATAGTTGATCTCGTGGTAAGATTTGGGGGAACTTCAATCATCTATATATTTTGGAACGATATTCCAATCTTGGCTACTTTTATGATATCAGGAACGGTTTTACTCTTACACGGACTAATCCTAATCATCACAAAACGAAAAAATATGAAGCTCATTTGGGGAGTAATTTTTGCTTCGATTGGAATAACAGTAGTCGTTTGGGTGTCCCGCCCATTATACATGTCAATCATATCTTCAACCTTATACCCCTTTTTTAATACGGCAATTTACTTAAACCTTATAATTGTTGGTGTCTCATCACTACTTATTGGTTTTTTTTATTTTAATCCTCCCGAAAAAAGGCGCATTAAATTGCTCGCTGGGATGATTTCAATAATTTTCGGTGGCGTAATCGTTATTTCCTCGCTTTTTGGCATTTTAAGTTTTACCATGTACTTGGACGGATTGGAATCAGAAGGAATACCTGCAAGCGTGATGAACTTGAACTTAATTTTTGTGGTATTTATTTTGGTGGGGGTTGGATTAATAATTCACGGTGTATTTATGATAAAAAAGAGAGATATTGAAAAGGATCGCTATCATCCCACGGACGAGTAGCATCAATCAAATAATTTTTATTTCCTAATTATTCTAAATTTCTTCAAACAAAAGTAAATCATCACCACAATATTTATTAGGTTGTGAAGAGGAATATTAAACAAAGCACCACCATGAGATCAAGATTATGCTCAAAGGGCGAAGAACTAAAGTCGTTATTCTAATTATCGCGTGTCTGCTAATTGTTTCAGTATCAAATATTTTATTGTATAAAATAAGAGAACATTTTGATGAGCAAGAAAATAACCCAGACAGTTTTGACTCTAGCATAGTACTCATAAGTTTATGGACATCGAATTCAATTATGGGTTTCTCATATGAAGATGTTGATCCCTTCAATGCGGAATGTAGTAGTTTTAATAATTTAGATATAGAAATTAACCAAGAAATAAAGATTTCTCTCATAGTTTTAGTTGGGACTACCGTAGGAATTTTAATATTCGATTTAATTAAGAAAGATCATCAAAAAAGAGCTCAGGAGGAGGAAAATTCCTCAGTTTCCGTCTTACTGGACTTATCAAATGAGGAATCTGAAGTTTTAACTCTTGTTGAGGAATTTGTAAATCAAAATAGAGTATGCTATAGACCAGATTTGGTTTCTTTTATCAAAAATAGAATGTTTCAAGGAGCTAATGGGTTAAATCATAATGGAATTATGCATATCCTCGATTCATTGGTAGCAAAATATGTGATAGTAGAAGGCTCAAAAATTACAAAAAATACCTCTCTATCCAATTTAAACCGTAGGATTATTTACGAGGAGATAAAGAATAACCCTGGGATATACTTAAACAAGTTATCGACTAATCTGGGAATAAGCATCTTTTTGACAAATTGGCATCTAAATATTCTACTTAAATTTAATATGATAAGAAAACAAGAAATTAATAACCATATCGTATATTTTGACTCGGAACTGCCCACAGAAAATGACTATATATTACACATCATTTCAAGAGTAAAATGCAGCGACCTAATCGAATATTTGAAATTAAATTCGGAAGGTTGTACAAAATCCCAAATTGCTAAAACCTTGAGAATGCATCATACGACCGTAAGTAAATATCTGGAGATTTTAATTGATATTGAACTTGTGAATCTTAGAATTTATGGTAATAAAAACTTATATTGTTTAAATATTGATAGATTAAGTCGATTAAAGATTTTTAAGTAGAAGACATTCGATTTTCTATCGTATTTTTTTTTAGTGTCACTTCTTTTATTGATGGTTATAAATTTGAAAAAATAAAACAATCATTTAATGGAGAATAAAAAAATTTCTGTAATCCTCTTTATTTTTGGATTCATATCCATCGCGTTATTTTTCGTTATTCCAATTAGAGATTCAGTGAATTGATTTATATATTCTTTTGGTTTAATTGTTCAATTAACACTTTACCCGACCTTAGTTCCTTATTTGCTTCCGGTATTCTTTCTTCTACCTTTTTCATTAGCTATATTCATAGTAAGCTTGATGTCGATGATATACAATCTGTAATGTATTACTTAATTAAAACTCAATTATCATAAGAGTGGAGGAGGTTGTGGTGATACACTAAATGTATTAGCAATCAAAACAATTAAATAGAACAACATTATTAATCCAAGGTGAATGATAATTACAGTGATTATTATTATATTTGACTCCTTTGATTTATCAACAGGTTCCTCTTTATTTAAGGATATACTTAAATAAATAATTTTTATTGAAAATGAAGTTACTGCTACACTTGAAATGAACAACATTATTTCCGGTATTGTATGTCTGGGATCGAGAACTAACCAGAGTGGAAACATATTATTTAAAAAAAATCCAAAGATAGCGAACCCAATGCCTATTGTGCTTAAAACTAATAAAACATAAAATAATTGTGAGGCTTTTTTTACAATTTTTAGAAAAAACCAAAAAACTACTAGTATGACTCCATGTAATACTATAAATAGTACTCTAAGATAATAGACATCAAGAAAGCTCCATGGAAGAGGGTAGAATAGTCGTATGCAAATTCCTACAATCAAAATTAAAATTCCTAAAATTAATGAAGATTTCATTAGAGCCTTTTTTCGAATTATTACTTTCACCCGATTCTTAATGATTTAAATAGCATTCCTTAGTATATTTAGATATAAGGTAATACTAATTTCTCTGTATTTAAAGCCATCAATAACAAAAGTGACACTAAAAAAAGATAGGATAGGAATTTTCATGAAACTTGACTGAATAATTTTTAATTATTAGAATAGATCTTTCTTCCTTAATGGAGAATAATAAGGTTTAACAACAAAATGACACTAACTTTTGGATATTTCCAATACTATCCCGATATGATCTTTATTATGTTACCTGCGTTTCTTCAGAAATTGTACCCATTCTCTTAAATATAATTTTTGACTTTCAAATTTGTTCCTATTATAATATAGATCTAATAAATTTATTATTCTTTTCTTCACATTCTCTCTCCCCCCGTGGTGCCCCCTCCTAAAAAAGTAAGTATTGAAAGATCTTAGATCATAAAATATTGAAAACTTGTGAGATTAATACTAAAAATAATATATCTCACTATAGTCTTGAGTGCTGTTAATTAGATGAAATTCAATAAAACAAAAGCCTTGTTAAGAAGTGTTTTCATTCTTCTTCCCTCACTTAGATACTTTTATATTTTAATTTGCTTATGTGAGTTCTCGAATATATATAGAATTTACTGAGGTGCTCGATCGAAAACTAAAAAGATTTTTATGACATTCCATACTTTTATTTCTATCTTAATTAGGATTAAAAGAGTATTTTCAATTCCAAGTTAAGAGTAGCACTAATCTGCCAAGGTGGCGTAGCCCGGAACATGCTGGAAACTTCCAGCAGTGGGTAAGAACGCACTAGACTGAAGATCTAGGTATCGAGGGTTCAAAATACCCTTTGCGAATCGCAACGGTATGGAAGTCCCTCTCTTGGCATTTTTTTTCACTTGATAAACTATCACTTGATAAACTTCTCCCTAAGTTTAAATTTTTCGAAGCTTTAATAATATAGGAGATGATTTAATGAAGTGTCTTGTGTTAGGAGCAGGTCTTGTTGGGAGCACTATCGCCCTTGATTTAGCAATGGATCGAGATATGGATGTAACAGTTGCAGATGTCAACCAGTCTTCCTTAGATAAATTGAAACAACAGCATATTAACGTGATACACGCTGATTTATCTAACTCACAAACTTTGAAGAGCACGGTAATGGACTTTGATATTATTGTTGGGGCATTACCGGGTTTCATGGGTTTTGAAACGCTTAAATCTATTATAGAAACCGGTAAAAACGTCGTAGATATCGCATTTTTTCCTGAAGATGCTTTTAAACTTGATAAACTCGCTAAAGAAAATAATGTAACCGCAATAGTGGACTGTGGGGTTGCTCCTGGACTTAGTAGTATCATACTAGGCCATCTCCATAGTTCCTTAGAGAAAATCGATTCTTACATTTGCTACGTTGGAGGTCTTCCAGTAATAAGAGAGTGGCCTCTTGAATACAAGACTCTTTTTTCACCCATTGATGTGATCGAAGATTATACAACGCCAGCAAGATTTGTTGTAGAAGGTAATCTTGTTATCCGACCAGCATTATCTGATCCTGAAATAATAGATTTCCCTGGAATTGGTTCTCTTGAAGCCTTTAATATGGATGGATTAAGAACCTTGACAAAGACATTCCCTGACATTCCTGACAAGATAGAGAAAACATTACGTTATCCTGGCCATATAGAAAAGATGAAACTACTAATGGATCTAGGTTTATTTTCCCACGAAACCATTGAAGTCAAAGGGGTAAAAATCAAGCCCATAGATCTCACCACGAAATTGATACTTCCAAAGTGGAAACTCAAGGAGGGTGAAGAAGATCTCACTGTAATGCAAATAATCGTTAAAGGAGAGAAACAAGGTAGGAAAGTTACTTACTGTTATGATATGCTTGACCGTTACGATAGAAACTCAAAAACACTATCCATGGCCCGTACTACAGGTTATACCTGTTCCATAGTTACCCGTCTCGTCGCTAAGGGGTTTTATAATAGGAAAGGGATATCTCCACCAGAGTATATAGGACAAAATAGCACATGTTACAATACACTACTGAAAGAACTGGAGAAAAGAGATGTTACTCTCACAGAAACCATAGAAGAGCTGTAAAATATTTGAATCATTCTTGTAAAATAAAGCCAAAAACCTTGTAAATTATTGTTTAATCTTGTATAAATTGGTTCTTTTCACAATAACGTAAAACTTATATGCTCGCATTTTTTTGTAATTATCGCGAATAGAAATAATTGTGTTTATTTTTAATATGTTGAGAGGTTTAAAATGAAGGGGTACGACGACACGATTAAAATAATGGTTTTTGGAGATAATAGTGGCGAAACAACATCTCTTAGTGTTAGGTACATTTCTGGATTGTTTTTGGACGATTTGAGACTTACGATTGGCGTAGATTTTTATTCTAAGACCCTAAATCTTGACGATAAAAAAATAAAGCTACAAATATGGGATTTTGGTGGAGGAGAGAGATTTCGTTTTTTACTTCCAACTTATGCCAGAGGTGCTTGTGGTGGTTTATTTGTTTATGATATCACAAACTCTTCATCGATCGCTCATATTGACGATTGGTTGAGCGCTCTTAGGCAAGAAATTAGAGCAGAAGATATTTTTCCCATTTTAGCAGTGGGGATTAAACCCGATGAAATTTGTGAGCGACAAATCACAGCAGAAGAGGGTATAAAAATCGCCAAGTCGAGGAATCTAAATGGCTTTATCGAGTGCAATCTTAAAACAGGAGAGAATGTTGAAAAGGTTTTCGAGGCTTTAATAAGACTGATATTAGCGGATAAAAACTATAACATAAAGAAAGCTAAAAGGATGTTTGAATTTTCTGTAATTGATTTCGAATTAAAAAAGAGAAATAGAAAATCTTATCCAAAGAAGCTCTCTAAGCCACCAATACCATCTCCACCTCTACCTCTAAAACCGCCCGGAGCCCCAGCAATGGACCCTCAAGGTAAAGAATCTTATCCATATCCAATTTTCAATTCACGCTTTTTAAACTGGTCTAGAGGTGCTCGATGGACACGTTGCCCGAATTGTATGAAGAAATTTTCAAAAGAGAAGTTCTATAATCATTCCTGTAAAATAAAGCCAGAGGATCCTGTGAACCAGCATCGAAAAAGTTCAGTGAGATTGAGTGGAGCTAAAAAGGGAGAGTTAAAACATCTATTTTCAAGAAGAGCGCTATCAAGAAAAAAATCAAGATCTGCTTCAGATTCTCAATCAGGGAGAATAAATAGATCTACCGCTATAGTTGGAGTTAGTATCGACCCCCAATTAAAAGGTGAAGTCCAGGCTTTCATAGAATGGATTAAAGATAGCGAGGGTCTTTCGGGATACATCAATTATTATCTTTCGCAAAACAATCAATCTATAATTTCAGAGCTTTCAAAAATATATGCTGAGTTAAGGCAAATAATCGAAGAATCTTTAAAGAGCTCAAAGTCCTTTAATTTTAATGATTCTGAGAACATTGGAGATGAAAATTATGACGGTGATGATTATTTACCATATCCTTATATCTTCACTCATCCAAAACCCCCTGACGATTTCGAACCGGCACCTCAATCACAACTTCGTGCCCCCTTAAAAGAAAAAGACTCTAAAGATGAAATTAGTTGTCAGTATTGCGGGAGGGAGCTTACGAAAGAAGAACAATTAACCCATTCCTGTCAAAAGAAGCCATAAAATAAAAATATAAAATTAGTGTTTATAATAACATAAATATGAAGTGCCTTAAGGCACTAAATCAAATTATAAAAAATTGTAAAGAATCATTCTCAATCAATCTTAAGTTTAAGTTTTATTCTTCTCTTATCCTTACTAATAAAATCTTTAAATTCAGAATTATTATCGCCAATGAATTCCCAAAACTCATTATAAATATCTTTTAGACTTCTTTTACTACCAGGTTTCTTACTTTCTTGTGATTTTTGCTTCAAAACATTATTCTTCTTCAAATCAGGCTGATATCCAACATAATTACCTTCCACAATTAAGTGATCAAATAGCTCGTCCTCATTTTCGCTAAATAGTTGTATATCTGTGTGTTTCTTTTGATCTTTCTTGTTTTCAAATTCAAAATCCACTTTTTGATATCCGCGCACAGCAAAGTTTTTATCAAGAAAAGCTTGAAAGTGATGGTCGCATATTAATCCTTTTGGCAACGAGATTGTAGTTAAGTGCCGAGCTTTGTTAATTACTGATTTAGGGAATTTCATAACTTTACTTGCTTTACATATCGGACAATCAATTTTAACGTCAGAATATTCGTTGAGCTCGCCAATTTGAGTAGTAAGGTTTTGTTCTAAAATAGCCATAGTTACAACACCCGCTTAGTTGTTAAAAACTAAGCATAAAAACTCCCCTAATAATTTATTATTATTAGATAAACATAGAAACAAACATAAACGAGTCTAGAAAAAGAGGGTGTGTTACAATTATTTTGGATCAAATTTCTGATTTAAGTTTTCTGGTCCTAATTCGAAGTTAAATTCAAGAGTAGGAATAATTTCTGATTTAAACTTAAATGTGTGCTTTCCTTCCGAAAATTTCTCTAAACCTTCTTCATCAATTTTAATTAAAATGCTTATAGTATCTCCTAAAGCTATCATTTTTCCAGCAAGTTTTCCGTCCAATAAATCATCAACAGTAAATTCCTCAGCTTTCAGAAAAAATCTGAAGTGTCCTTTCAGTTTCTCGACATCGAAATCCTTCTTTGAAACATTTATAGGAAAGTCATCGAGATACATTTTTCCATAATCAGAAAGATCAAAATTATTGATATCGAAATTTTTCGTGCTGAATCCACCGAGCTCAATATGCTTAGGAACAAAGATCGGCATTATTAGATTCAATACTTTAATAAGAAGAGAATCTGCTTTTCCGTCGTCGTTTGTGTCAACGGTGTATATGGACTTCTTTGGCGGAAAGATTTTTTTAAAAAACACTTTAAGAGCGGAAATATCGATAGGCATAATTATTCTTACCAATAATATGATAATTTTTTATCTTTGTGTTAAATAATCATTATTTAATTAAAAAGTTATGATACGATTAAGGTGTTGTAATGATTTTTACGCACTTTCTTTCTTTCATTAGGTTAAAACCAGTTGAGATTAATTTCTCTAAAGGAATGACTTTAGTAATGAGTTTATCGACTTCTATGGCATTATTTGCGATAAGTTCAATTGCATCTAAGAAATCTTCGGCATAGCCTATATACGATCCTAAGATTTGTCTTTGGTATCTTACGATTTCATTTGGTTTTATTTTTGCTTCAGCCCGATAATCCTGTCCAAAACAAATGAGTCGAGCACCAGGAGCCCAAAAATTAGTTGCCATTTCAAATGTCTTGGAAATCCCAACAGCATCAATTATAACATCCGCTCCCTCGTTGTTAGTAACTTTCATGATTTCTTTCTGCACATTCGTAGTATCTGGATTGATCAAGAAATCCGCTCCTAATTCTAATGCCTTTTGACCACGCCATTCATCAATTTCTATACTAATAAGTCTTTTGATTGGATGCTTTCTTATAACCGATTCGATTATTAATCCCATAGGACCGGCTCCAATTATAGCCACATTATCGGATTCCTTGACATTTGCGATATTATGGCAGTGAACTGCACAAGAAAGAGGTTCTATTAAAGAAGCAGCAACTAAGTCAATTTTTTCAGGCAGTTTAAAGATGGTGCTTCTTGGCACCACGCAGAATTTCGCAAAACCTCCGTTTTGAAAGATTCCAAATGTTGTTCCTAGAACCATATATTCGCATAGATTTGACAACCCCCTCCTACAATTAATACAATACCCACATTTTTCATTTGGATCAACAACAACTTTGTCACCGGGTTTTAAATCTTGGATATTTTCACCAATTTCTTTAACTATCCCAACAAATTCATGCCCTAAAATGGTGTTATCAGTAGCAGGATGCCCTCCTTCCACTATTTTTAAATCAGTTCCACAAATACCACAGGCTTTTACTTCAATTAAAACTTGGTCACTTTTTGTAATTTGTGGAATATTAACTTCTTCTAATTCTATCTTGCCGCCATTATTTTCACTTTTATGAAAAACGGCTGCTAACATCTTTTCCATTTAGTTCTCCTCAGTTTATTCCTAGAATATCGATTTAGAACAGAATTTACAGTATAACTATATGTTTCAATAATTAACTTTCCTTAATGAACTAAGGTATTAAATATGAAAAACCCCAATTCATAATACACTATACTAATTTTATTGTTTGTAAATATGAGATAAAGATTAGATTAAAAAAAATAGATTGTTTAATTTTATAGGTTAATTACAATTTAGCTCCGCAGTAAGCGCAATAAACTGCGGTTCCATCACGTTTTACAGAAGTTCCACAGTTAGAGCAATATAACCCTTTCTCTTGAGTCGGTGGTTGGTTGGAAGTTGTAACTTCTATATGTTTTGCCTCGCCAGTTTTAGTAGAGAATTTACCTCTCAATTCTCCCCTTGCCTTGAGATCTAATACTATTGCTCGAGCATCTTTAGTTGTTATCCCTGTGTTAGTAGCGATTTGTTCAATCGAAGCCGTAGGATTTTCTTCAAATTCGAGCTTAACAATGGTTCTTAACTTGCTTCTGCTTGTAAGCTTATAAATTTGGCTCGATATTATTGATAATCCAATCGCAATCCAGATAAATCCAAGCCACCACAACCAGTTAAATATATTTTCAAGGAGAGTATTAAATCCCCAATAAAGAAACATACCGGCTATGATGAGAGAACAGATGCTAAAACCGTTCGAATATTGGTTTGATTCATATTTCATGATTTATCAAATTTACATTTATAATTTTCAATAATTTTATACAAATAATTCTTACAATATCAAAATGGATGCAATATATATGAGTCAAAGAGACCAATATTTAATTTTTCCTTCTAAAATAAAAATAAATGTTGATTTTAATAGGAATCTATTGGGTAAGGTTTAAAATGAAAGGGCAAAAATTTACGTCCTAAGGAGGATTTACTGACTGATTTATGATTCTAAAAACATCTTTCACTTCGACTTGGTCTTCAGTTAAAAGGATAACCAAATGTTCAAGTATTTTTATTGAAAGGATGTAATAGTTATCAGAATGAGTTATATTAAAATCTGGACTGTGTAGTCCTATATCTTCGGCAGTTTCTTCTGCTAATTCATAAAGCTGAGATATATTTAGTGAGATCGAGGCTTTATTAAATTCGTCCTCATTTATATATGATTTCATGATTACTCCATTCAGAGAAGAAATCAAGATGAAGTAAACTGACGGTCCTAATTCACTTACTAAATTGTTTAGAATCATGTCCAAATCTATTGTCAGCGTCATCTATATTATTTTATAAATTTGAATTATAAATATGTTTGTGTGAGATTAATTTAGAGTACTAGTATCTCGTATAGTTTTTTTTATATCTTAAGATGAGCCGACTATAAGAAGTATTTATCAACTACCAACTTGAAGTTATGAAACTGGTTCAGATCTCCATTAAAATTTTTTACGCTATCACTGAATTGATCTAAAAACTCCTCTGCAATCAAATCCGTATATCGCTCAAAATTATCCGTTTTCGGCGAGTTATCAATAAGATAAGCAAAAATTATGTCCTCTTTAACAGATATGATAAATTGCTGACCTCCAAAATTGATCGCCTGAAGTGTATCTCCAGAGTTTTTTGCAATAATTTCGTTTGAAAACATTAAAATAGCTGAAAGAAAACCTCCAATTTGAATGTGATTTTCAGATATTGATACTTTATCGTCTCTAATTTTGGTAAATAATGTGTGTCCCGACGTGCTAACTACAAAAAGAGCAGACAACCCTTCAAAATTTGGAATTATTTTATTGCATGTTTTATTAATCAAAGATAAAGGTGCATTAGAACAATACATTTGGGCTAATGTTCTTGAAGCTGAACACATGGCATCGTAATCTGTGAGAGTATCCTTTTCAATGAGGTAGAAAATTGCAATACTTTCCGTATCAAGAGAATAGAAATGAATAGAAACAGTTAAAATTCCAAGAAGATCAATTATTTTTCCTTCTTTCTTTTCTAAAATATCAGGGCGATAAAGTTTTATTAGATCCTTCATAAGAGAACGGCTGATTCCTTTGTTGTAGATTAAATTAGAATTCTTTTCAGTTATCGATACTATTCCAACACCTAATATATCCATTGCGATTGGACTGTCCAATAATTTCTGATGACCTTTCTCTAATACTATCATTTTTTATTTTTTTTGTGGTCAAAATTTTTTTATTTGAACTAAAAAATAATATGAACCATAATATTTGAGGTAAAAATCCTATTTAAATGTTTGTGTTTTGTTATCAAAAATTTCAAACAAAAAAGATCGATTATTTCCAAATAATAAGTTTAATCCCTACTAAAAATTGATATTTCTTAATTTAATCTTTTATATCAAGACATATTTTTTTGCATAACAAATAAAAATTTTTACACCCAAATATATATTAATTTTGTTAACAAATTTTTAAGTTGGTTTTTTAAAGATATTTATTAAAATTATGACTTTGGGTCAATGGAAATTTCCCCCTAACATTCAAGTCCAGTTATTGGTATACATCGAAATATTATATAAAAATATTAACTAATAATAATAATAGTAATAATAAACCGTAAATGTTTTCAGAATACTCAAACTCGGCATGATTGACTCAAATACCATTTTAATGATATTGAATTCCCTGGAATCGCCAAGGACTTCCTTTAAGGTTACGCTAGATAAATTTATTAAGGAAGCAATCAAAATCGCTAATGTATCCGAGGACTTTAAAGACGAATTAGAATTATACGATGACATTATTTATCATATCTACATCTATGATATAGATTATAACATCTGGATTAAGAAAAAAGGAACCTCCTTATCGTTTAATAACTCGTTCTATGAGGAAAACTCAGAAAATATCGATATTCTTCATTGCATTCTTACAAGAAGTATTATGAGGAAAATTTTAATCCGAAAAATGCAGGCATCTGATGCGTATATGAGAGGTTTGATTGAGATCAAAGGTAATCTATCTGGAGCCATCCATGCAAGAAATTTATGGAAAACATTTCTCGCTTGTATGTAAAAATTCTCTCCTCTCCTCTAGCGTTTTAGTAAAATTATTTAGAAACACATAATTAATTTATCTTAGACACGATTTTATCATTTTTAAGGGCCTATAATCTAGCCTGGATAGGGTACCCGCCTTCGGAGCGGGATTTCGCAGGTTCGAATCCTGCTAGGCTCACTTTTAAATAGTATCATTATCGTATCATTAATTTGTTCAAATTTGGATAAACTCTTAAATTGACAGAACAATCTAATTACGGTTTAAAAAATGGAATGGAAATCTGATTATTTTATCTACGATGAAAACAAAATTCATTACTTTCATGGTAATGAAAATGGAAATAAAAACCCACTAATTCTCTTACATGGTGCAATGGATAACGGTTTATGCTGGTCTCCTGTGGCTCAGAAATTATCTGAAAACTATCGTGTCATCATGCCCGATGCAAGAAGTCATGGTTTAACGGAAATTTTTGATAATTCTTTATCGATTGATTTGATGGCGAAAGATATTGCAATGTTAATTCAGAACCTTAAACTAGAGAACTCCCAAATAATGGGGCATTCGATGGGAGCTCAAATGACAGCACTGATCGCCTCGAAATATCCCGAATTAGTGAGTAGAATTGTATTAGAAGATCCTGCTATTAGGCTCAAAAAAATTCCAAAACTAAGAAAGGGATTATTTAAATTTATAGCAAAGATAGTTGTCTCTATTTTACTTAAAGGTTCATACGAAAAATTAATAGAAAGAGCTCACAAACGGAATCCCAAGTGGTCTGACGAGGAATTACAGCCATGGGCGGAATCTAAAATCCTTTTTAGAGAAAATAATCCAAAAATGCTCCTGGGAATTCTTGATACTTCTCCTGATTGGAAGGATGTCATTTCAAAAATCTCGTGTCCCATTCTTTTGATTACTTCAGATAAAGGGATGACCTCAGATGAAACGGCACGAGATATAGTAGAATTAAGTAAAGATTGCAAATGGATCAAAATTGAGGGCGCGGGCCATAATATCCGTCGCGAGCAGTATGAGCGATTCATGCAAGAAATTCAAGACTTCTTCATACCATAATTAGTTTTTGAATAAGTCGTCAAGAAACTGTTCACTTAGAACCGTTTCTTTTTCTTAAATATTTTTCAAAAATGCGAAAAAGCTTTATATATCTTAAACCTTGGGAGAGAGATCCTTCAACCTTAATTTTTCCTTTCATAAAAGCAGCAGTACCGCTTATTTCTTCTTTTAAAATTTTTATGATTAAATCCTTAGTAAAATTGATCTTAAATAACGCTTGAGGATTGACCCCTTTTTCGTAATAAAGTCTGCCGTCTGATACTTCCAACCAATAATTAAAATCTGCATCAACTACATATGTTTGATAAATATCATCGTAACCCATTAATTCCTCCTTGAGTTCTTCAGTGTTATTCATGATTTTTACAACCCCCTTAATGATTTTGTCTAAAACATATTCAAATTTACCACCGTTGTTCTCCAAATTTTCCAAAATCGAAATAATAGGGTTATGATTCGACATTAGCATAAACGAGTTGCTGATACCTCTATTAAAAAAGCCTTATTCCCATAATCTAGAAGTAATAGGACAGCTATATATTTGTTTTTATTCAGATAGAAGAGGATAATAATAATAAGACAGGACTTTATTCATCTTGAAAAACTGCTTATATGAAAAATAACCTCCCTATTCAAAAAACTTCTTCCCAAAAATTCTTGTCTTTTCGTAGGATAGTAGCAAAGAGCGTAATTTAAATAAAATTTTTAAATCTGGAATCACTTTTTTTGTTATAGTAATATAGATTCAATCTGTTTTCTATTAAAATAGCCCATATAGTGTAGTACGGTTAGCATTAGGGACTGTCACTCCTTCGACCCGGGTTCAACTCCCGGTGTGGGCGCCATTTTTTAACCTATAATATCAATTATTTATAACCAGCACTTTTTAATATTGTCGAAAAACTGACAAAATTATTCAAATCGAAGCCAGAATCCCCAAAGGCGTATAAAAACTTTACGATGTTTGTAGAGAAAACGATTAAAGGTTTTTATATCAAAATATCTTATCTATAATCATAATTTAATTTAATACTGAATTATAAAAAGAAATTAAAATTTAAAAAGAGGTTTAACAATAATGGTTGATAAAGCATTATTAAAAGAAATTAAAGACGCTATAGGTGCTGGCGCTGCCGCGTCTGATGTGAAAGATACTCTAAAAGTTTACGAGCTCTTTAAGCAAGTAGCTGAAGAGAACGAGGACTTAAAAGAGGAATTAGAGGATATGGATATCACAATCCAGATGAATATAACTGATGCCGACGCTAAGTTTTGGTTAAAAGCTCACGACGGCACTTTGGAATTTGGTGAGGGTGATGTGGAAAACCCATCGTTTACATTCTCTGCCACGAAAGAAATCGGTGCCGGAATGTTATTCGGCGAAGTTGACGCAACTAGCGCATATATGGCCGGTGATATCACCGTTGAAGGTAATTTACAAGACGCTATGGCCTTTCAGGAGATAATTGAACTTGCCTTAGAAGCTCTTGAAGATATGTTTGAAGAATTATAAAAATCCAACATTTCCTTCAATTTTATACCAAAATTTACTTTTTCTTTTATATTTTATATTCAATTTTTTTTTTCTAATATAAGTTAAATCTAAAATTGGCTAATTTACCATTTGAAATGCGACAAATTTTGTAAACTAATTCTATGGTAAACTGCTATAAATTCGTATTTCGCACTATAAATAATAAGAGAAATAAAACCTTTTTATATAGTAAAGAGTTATACATTATAGTATTTGTTTAATCGATCAAAATCATAAATAAAATACTAAACCAAAAAGTAAAATAAAGGTTGAAAAATCATGGTTGATGAAGCATTAATAAAAGAAATGAAAGGAAAATTTGACGCCGGAGCAGCTGCCTCGGACGTAATGGATTCGTTAAAAGTATTCGAGTTATTCAAACAGATTGCTGTAGAAAATGAAGACTTGAAGGAAGAGTTAGAAGACATGGATATTACTATCCAAATGAAAATTACGGACGAAGATAAAAAGTTTTGGTTAAAGGCAAAAGAAGGTAAGCTAGAATACGGTGAAGGTGACGTAGAAAATCCATCGTTTACATTCTCCGCTACAAAAGAAGTAGGTTCTGGTATGTTGTTCGGCGAAGTTGACGCAACTAGCGCTTATATGGCTGGTGACATTACCGTTGAAGGTAATCTTCAAGATGCAATGGCCTTTCAAGAGATTATTGAATTAGCTTTAGAAGCGTACGAAGATTTAGCTGAAGATTTATAAAAAGGCTATAATCTAACCAATGTAAAACCTTACGCGAAATCATTATCTATTTTTTTTTATATTTATATTTTAATTCTTTTAATAAATTCAATTTTTATTCTCTCTAGCCTCAATTCTAAAGACTTTATCATTTTTTTTTACCGGCTTATCCACTAGAATACCCAACGTTAATCGGTCGTTTTTTGTTTTAATTTGTGGTGTTTCTGTCAAGTGTTTTTTTTGCTTTATTTGTAATGAGGTAATTTTTTGTCTCAAATATGTATCCGTATGAGTGCCAATTATAAATATTTCGTCGTTTAATTTTAAGCTTCCTTTTGTTAACAAGATTTTCGCTGCTTTTTTATCGGGAAAGTAAGAGAGTACTTTTCCAATTTCAACTTTTTTAAAATCGGAAATGTTACCGTCATGTTCTCTTTGAATTTCGCTTCCCTTAGGTAGCCCAAAATAAAAACCCGTTGAAAATCCTCGGTTATAAACTTTACTTAAACGTTTTACCCATTCATTGACTTTATCTTGTGTAAAGGACTTCTCGTAGTAAGCATCAATCGCTTCTTTGTAGCACGAAGTCGCTTCTTCTACGTATATTGGGTCCCGCATTCGCCCTTCGATTTTAAAAGCGTCAATACCGGCTTCAATTAATTGGGGGATATATTTTATCATGCATAAGTCTTTGGCATTAATGAAAAAAACTCCATCGTAGAGGAATTCGTTTGACTGATCGTCAAATACTCGCCACCTTCTCCTACATGGCTGAACGCATCTACCTCTATTAGCTGAATATTCTTGAGATTCACAAACTTCAGCCGAAAAGTAACATCTTCCTGAAATAGACGTACATTGTGCACCATGAACAAACGTTTCAATTTCAGCCTTGTGAATTTTACTTTTTATATCTTTGATTTGATCCAGGGATAACTCTCTAGCAAGAATTAGCCGTTCCGCTCCTAGATTTTCGTAAAATTGGGCGGTTCGAGAGTTTGAAATATTTGCTTGAGTTGAGATGTGGAAAGATAATCCCTTTTCTTTAATCAACTCAATTACCCCAATGTCGTGAACAATAATAGCGTCAATGTTTGCTTTAGCAGCAGTATCTAAAACTTTGTTAAGGAGGTCAAATTCGTTTTCATATATTATTACATTCGTGGTCATGTAAGCTTTAATATTGTTTTGGTGACATTTTTTGACTATGTTTTCTAAATCTTCGAGTCTGAAATTATCGCTAAACATTCTCATGTTAAAGGCTTCAACACCGAAATAAACTGCATCAGCTTTACCCAGAACTGCGTTTAAAGATTTGGCATTCTTTAGTGGTGCCATTAGTTCTACTTTCTTTTGTTTGATTTCTGGCATTTTATTGTTGTGATCAGTTACAATATACTAATTGAAATTAGAATTAAATTAATTTACACTCCATACAAATAAATGATAAAAAGAATAAAAAAAAATTGCTTGTATTTATTAAAGAACGGTAAACCATAGATAGAAGAGGAAAACACCGATTATAAAGAACAGTACTGCTGAAATGTAAGTCATGTGCTTAGAGTAGTTACGAAACCTTCGGCCTGATTCTGTCCAAATTGTGTCTACTTGAAAGTATGGGCTTGGACCTCGTCTGTACCATCCTTGAATTTTTACTTTTTGCCCTACTAATTGATCTGCTCTCCTGAGTGCCCACCAGAAATCCATAAGTCTAAACCCAAATCGGTAATCGATATACATTAATCCCGTATTGTCCTGAAAGTACAAGTCTTCAGACAACCAATATCCTGCTATGCCTTTTCCTACGATTACGCCTTCAATAATGGAGGGTCTGGGTCGTACTGGAGACACATTTATAGTAGTAATTAATTCTACGACATTATCAGGTTCAAATCCGCTCCGATACATAAAGGATGTTCTAGCAATAACCCCAAATCCCATAACGAAAAATCCGATGGCCCATAGAAGGACTATGGTGTTAATTGTAGCTAATGTTCCAAGGGGTAAAAAACCTAGAAATCCAAAAATCCATCCAGCTGAAAGCGCGATTAATATTATGAATATTAGAGTAGGTAATTTATATACGAAAAGATCGGTAATAAATTCGCCAGCCATAGATTTACCTACTTGTTGTTCTTTAATTTTTCTTGCTCCGGAAAAATCGTATTCAATAGGAACACCATATGTTGCACATTGTTCGTTTAATCGTTGAATCCTTTTTGCTGGTAAAGGATGGGTGCTAAAGGTTTGAAAGTATTTTGCCCACGGATTAAAGAGGTCCCACCCTGCGGCGGCTTCAACTGAGTGCTTTGAAAGTTTACCGTTGCGATCCATAGTTTGAACAGCTACATCTTTGGCTTTTTTTGGATCAAAAATTCCTAAACCTCGTAGTGCTCTCACTTTAGATTTTTGGTGCTGTTTAATCTCTTTTTTGGTTCCATTAGCTAACAGACCGTACGCGATTTTCACGAGCGCTGTTGATAAATAATTTGGATTTTCAGTTAATTCTGCGGCATGTTGATCTGCAAAGTATTCACGGATTCGGCTTACGAATAAAGATATTAAAAATCCAATCCAATAAGAAATGTAAGAAACGACAGCAACAACAATTAAAGCTAAACCAATATAACTTCCTGCGTCGTCATCTTTAGAGCTTCTGAAGCTTGAAAACCGTGCTGTATAGTAAGACCATCTGGCTATCGTTAACAATACTAAAGGAATTGCAAATACTACCGTCATCAAAATAAAATCATTATGTACAATATGACCTAGCTCGTGAGCTACGACAGCTCTTTGCTCGTTATCGTCTAAATAGTGTAAGATACCATCCGTAATTACTAGTCTTGCGCTATTCTTAGTCCACCCAAATGTAAAAGCCTGAGGGTTGAGATCGTGAATTATTCCCAATTTTGGGGGTTTAATTTCCCTAATTGCTACGACTTTTTCTACCGCATCAGCTAAATGAGGGTATCTGTTGGCATACTCCTCGTATTCGATCCAATCGATTCTGTAAATCCACCCAACTATTAAAGGTGAAATGCCATATTGTAATAATACGATCCCAACAGTAAATGCAATCATTAAAAGAAGCCCAAAAAGATTACTAGGTAAAAACCAGACGCCTATTGTAAAAACTACGGCATACATGAGTGCAAATAGAAACATAACTGCTAATGTAGATGCTAATTTTAATCCCATTACGATTCACTAATTATTTTTATTATGTTATTATTTTTATGGAAAATTTTCTAATTGTTAAATTACATGCAGTTCTTAATAAATAATTTTATCTATTAGAATTTGAAAGTGCTGTATTTTTGGACAGATTTCGAAAAGAATAAAATAGATTATTTTATTGTTACTTCAACTAAATTTTCAATTATCGTTTAGGTGGTTCTACTATAGATGCTAAGCTGAAGCTTTTATGCGAAGCAACAGACAATCTTATAAAACAACAGTTTTATCAGAGCGGTAGCGATGTTATTATAGGGAGAACACCAGAAATTTCAATCAAAATAAAGAACTCGGGTCAAATTATTAAGAAATACGAGAATCTATTTAATGAAAACCTTCATTATTTCTTAGAGGGTCAATACATGAATTTTTTTAAGCCTTTTATGAAAATAAAAGGAATAGATGCGAATCACATAAGCGAAATATATCAAGACATTCAAATTAAACTAGCAGCAATGCATGGTACCGAATTTGATGTTGTACTTATGTATACCATCGTCGTTAGTTCATTAACAACAAGTATCCGAGAGATTCAGTTTAATTATTCACTCCAGGAAATTATTGTGAGAGCGAAGAAACAATCTGCTAACTTGAGTAAAAAACAAATTCAGGATGAATTAGAAAAACTCTTCATGCGTAATAATGAAAATGTGTCGATATTGTACAACTTATCATATATTGATGCTTTAGCAGAGTCATTTAACTATTTAAAAACAGCTCGTATCTGTAAAATTCAAAAAAGTAAATATATTAACCGTATTGTAGATATAGTAGTGAAATCAAACGATAAAATCTCTAAATAGAATAGGTGCCAACATATTCTAATTACCGAATTCCATCAATTTTATAAGAAGAAAGGATTAAACCAAGAAGTCGTAAAAACGTTTCAATCGTTTATTTTTTCATATTTCAAGCAATCCGGACGAGACTTTCCTTTTAGACAAGATATTACACCTTACAATGTGCTTGTTTCCGAAATGATGCTGCAACAAACCCAAACTAATAGAGTTAGCGAAAAATTTCTAGAATTCATTAAGAAATTCCCTGATTTTAAGGCACTGGATAATGCACCTCTTAACGAAATTCTCAAACTTTGGCAAGGTTTAGGTTATAATCGCAGAGCTGTTGCTCTCAAAAATATAGCTGAAAAGGTAGTGAACGAATTTGATGGAATTTTACCTGCTGATGTTGAAATATTGAAATCGTTTCCCCAAATTGGCCATAATACTGCCTCTTCAATAGTTGCTTTTGCGTTTAATTTACCTACCTTTTTTGTTGAGGTAAATGTCAGACGTGTTTATATCTATTTCTTTTTTCCGGGTAAAACTTTAGTTAATGACAAAGATATCATGCCACTTGTACGAAAAACACTAGACCTATCTAATGTGCGTAATTGGTATTATGCTCTTATGGATTACGGAGTTATGTTAAAAAAAACACATCCCGAATTGAACAAAAGGAGCGCCCATTATCGAAAACAGTCAAAGTTTAAAGGATCGAACAGGGAATCAAGGGGTAAGATTTTAAAGCTCATAATCGAAAGAAAACTTTTAACCGAAGTTGAGATTCTCAAGTATTTGCGTATTGAACCTAAAAGAGTAGGATTAATATTAAATCAATTAACACAAGAAGGCTTCATTAATTGTAATGAGGATGGATATTCCATAGCTTAATTCATTTTCTTTAAGTAATTAGAGATATTCTTTGCGATTTTTTCTTGTTTTTTCCATTTACCATAAGCAAGGCCTTGTGAACTTAATTTTGAAATTGTTTTTATTATTTTCTCGTTGACATCTTTAACTTCTTCGTAGGCAAATCTTGTAAGTGGCAAAGGCATGAATGTGTGGGAATGAATTTTTGCTCCCATGTCAGATATCTTATACATAAAATCTATAGTAAGATCGATATCTTCTTCCGTTTCATTTGGTAGGTTGAAAATAAAATCTACATTTGGAATAAGTCCTGCTTCCAATGTTAATTTAACTGCGTTGTAAACATCTCTGGTGGTATGACCTCTGTTGCATGAATCCAGTACCTTTTGACTTCCAGATTGGGCACCTAATACGATGTTATCGTTAGCAGCATATTTTAGTATTAATCCTAATGTTTCTTTCGTTACATGCTCGGGACGAACTTCTGACGGGAAGGATCCAAGGTAAATCTTTCCTTTCGGTTTTATTATTTTTGTTATTTCGATCAGCAACTTTTCTAAAAGAGGTATTTTAAGTGATTTCCCATCAGGTGAGCCGTAAGAAAACGCATTTGGAGTAATAAATCTAATATCTGTTTTACCATATGTTTTCATGACAGTAACTGCATTACAAATTGATTTGATACTTCTATGTCTGGGACGCGTCCCTAAAATATAAGGCGTTTGGCAAAAATAGCAAGCAAACGGACAACCTCTCGTTATTTCAATTGCTCCAAACTTTACATTTTTGATCGGAAGAGGAGGATACTTATCAAGATCGATCCATCTTCTCTTTTTTGTTGTAATTAAAATTTTATCTTTGTTAAAATAAGCGATGCCCATAATTGCATCGAAATTTTCATTATTTTTAACGTTATAAAGAATCTCGATTAATGTTTCTTCACCTTCCCCCACTACAACTATATCAAATCCCATTTTGAGAGTCCCCTTTGGATCACCAGTTGGATGTGGGCCTCCTGCAATAAATAAAACTCTTTCTTTATATTTAGCTCGTAATAGTTTGAGTAAATCTTTAATTTCCCATAATTGCGTAGTGAAAAAGGAGATACCTAACACTACCTTTTGGTGATTTTCACAAATTCTTTCCAATTCATTCTCCAGATTCTCAGAACCCCTAATAAAGTAAATCTTAATATCTTCTAATTCTTCTACTGTTTCTAATGCTCCTATCAAAGCATTGAAACTGTAAATATTTTTTTTTTGATAGAAGACAACAAATGCAATTTTTTCACGCAAAGCTAACACATAATAATATTATATTTGATTTTATATTTAGAATATAGATTTTATCACAAATTAAAATAATATTACAAAACTAAAATAATAAAAAAAACATGAGAACATTATGCTTTTTACAGATTTATTCGCAACAGATCCTTCTATGGTTGGTATCGCTTGGTTTGATTTTTATTCGATTGGGCATCTTTGCTTTGGAATAGGTGTGTTCCTTTTTTTTAGCTTATTTTATACAATTCCAAAACATAAGGGAAAAATACCCATTTTTTCATTACTCTTTGTATTCATCTTAACTTTGGGAATTCTGATACTATGGGAGGTTTTAGAGCATTTTTTATTTATGGATCTTGGTTGGAAGTTCGAAGGGCGCCCGGATAGTTGGGAAAATATTACAACAGATCTTTTAATAGGTACATTTGGGGGAATTGTATCGTGGATCTTTTGCCACGAGGTCTTTGTAAAGGACAAAAATATTTGGTCTTACTATATTTTCGGTATTTTAGGATTTACAGTGTGGCTTGTTGTGTTTATGATACTACGCGCTCTTACAATAACATAATTTACTTTATTCTATTTTTTTATACTTTATTTCTTTTTTTACTATAAATATTACAAACTGAACCAGAGGTGAATATTGTTAATATCCAAGATTGTTTTGATTATGAAAGGGGCAGAATTCCTTTGATTTTCTCAGTTCCTCACGGTGGGACTTACCAATTTGAAAACATTCCTGATAGGACCTCTGGTATTTATGGAGTGGACAAGGATACGGTTAGGTTAGCAATAGATTTAATGGAAAATATTAACGAACTTTTCCAATTAAACTCCAAAGATAATAGGACTCCTTCCTATATAATATCTAAAATTCAGAGGGTGAAAATAGATTTTAATAGAAAAGAATCAGAAGCTTTTAATATTAAATCTAGTTTGGCAAGAGATATATACCAATATTATCATAATAAGATTCATGAGTTAATTTCATTCAATTTAGACAAATTTAAGAGATCATTATTGATTGATATTCACGGGTTTGATAAAGCAAATAGACCAAGAGGATTTCGAGATGTAGAATTAGTTTTAGGTACTAACAATTTAGAAACAATGTTTAAAGATAAGATATCAAAGCAGGATAGAGACAAAAATTTCCGTGGAAAGATAGTCAAGAAATTCAATGAGTTAAACATCCCAATCGCTCCAGGTCATCCCAGAAGGAGAGAATATGTTTTAACGGGTGGATATATAGTACAGAAATATGGAGCAAGTCGAATTACCAATAGTCAGGCGATACAAATAGAATTTTCAGATACAATTCGTCTTTATGATGAAGATTTAAGAGAAAAAACATTAAATTCTTTAGCACACCTATTTTTTGAAGAATCTAATTTGGAGCAATAAAAGGATTTCTCCTTAGAATCGTTTTTAAATAATAACTCTTTCTAGGATATATAAAAATTAACCCTTCCATTTTGACTTATTTTTATGACCGAAGATAGGATTGACATTAGCGATTTAGAATCGTTTATCAACGGTTTAAAAACGTCTCTAGATATGCTTGATGGAGCTGATCCATCTCAATCAAAAGGTTTTCAAGCTTCGTTAGCTAAAACGATCTCTGCTTTAAGGATAAAAAGAACTGAAAAATTTGAACCATTACCTAAAATTTTGGGTAATGTGACTAAAGACGATATAAAGAATTACTTGTTAAAGGAATTAGAACAATTAATGGATTATTTAGATAATCAAAAATATCCTAAGGGTAAATTTGATTTAGTGAAAAAAATCGTTCATTTAAGAGCTGAAATAAATCGAATGTAAAATTACTTTATTTTTTATTGTAATCTACATCAGAGGTGATTTATATTTTAATAGATGTTCATTGCCATGCTAATCTTTTCTTAACAATAGATAAAGTTATTGAAAACGCTAAAAAAGTTGGAGTTGAGAAAATAGTCGCTGTAGCAATGAGTTCCATAAGCCAAGAGAGAGTTTTAGAGATCGCTAAAAAAAATTCTGAGGTTTATGCTTCATTAGGAATCCATCCTGAAGAAGTGAAAATGAACGAGAAAATAGAACAACAATTAGATTCAATAATTGACTTAATTAAACAAAATAAACAAAGTATATGTGCTATTGGTGAGATTGGTCTAGATCATCACTTCGTTAAAGATAAGAAGCTATATCCTCTTCAAAAGACTATTTTTAATAAAATGTTATTGCTTGCTCAAGATTTGGAACTCCCAGTTAATCTCCACACAAAAGGTGCTGAAAAGATAGTTTTTGATACCTTACTCTCTTATAAAATCCCCAATGTCAACATTCATTGGTATTCAGGACCAGAGAATTTTTTAAAACTTGGTATGGATAGAGGATATTATTTCTCAATTACACCAGCAATTAGTTATTCACCAGTTGTAAAGAAAGTCGTTTTAAATGTTGATAAAGAACATCTTCTTTTGGAAAGCGATGGTCCAGTGAAATATTCCGGAAAAATTGGCGTTCCGGCATTGATTAAAAATGTGTTAAATTCTATTTCAACATTAAAAGAAATTAATTTAGATGAATTAGAAAAACAAATTGAAGAAAATACAAGAAAGATTTTTCCTAAAATTTTCTAAATTTAACACTTATATTTGCGTTGTTATTGATTTAAATAACGATTAATTAGACTTTTATAACAAAGAATCATTATTCAGATCTATATATTATAAAAAAAGAAGTGAAATGGATGAGTAAAAAAGGTGCAAGAATAAAAATCGATGAATATAAAGGACCTTTTGGTTCAATTAAAGGCTTTGAATTAACTACTGGGAAAATAAGCTGGGGAGACGAAACCGAATGGGAACCAATGGGACCAACCCCAAAACCTCATATTCCCACATTGCGAGACTGGTTCTTTAAACTCATGGATAGATATCCTCCATACTACATGCCTATTTGCGACATGTGTTGTCTTTGTACGTATGGGAAGTGTAATCTTTCGAAGGGTAGAACAGGTGCTTGCGGAATTAACATGGAAACACAGCAAGCAAGGATAGTAGAAATTGCTTGTTGTATAGGTGCTTCATGTCATTCTGCGCACGGAGATCACTTACTTCACTGGCTCAAAGAAAAATATGGTAATATTCCAATAAATTTTGGTAATAATATTGCCGTAGAAATGCCACATACTCGACTTGTTGTAGGTATGAAGCCTGAAACTCTTGAAGATTTAGAAACGGCAATGGAATGGGTTCAATATACAATCACTCATTTATTAGCCTCAGGGCACACAGGTCAAGAGTCATCTTATCTAGATTACGAGGCCAAAAGTTTCCTTGCAGGATTAGCAGATTCGGTAGGAATGGAGATATCAGATGCCATTCAAATTGCTGCTTATGGATTCCCTGCTGGAGAAGCAGACGTACCTATAGTAGAATTGGGCATGGGAACTATGGACACCGAAAATAAAGCAACGATATTAATGATAGGGCACAATGTTGCGCCTGGAATAGAATTAGTAGATTACATCAGAGAGAAGGGAATTGAAGAAAAAGTTGATATTGGAGCGATTTGTTGTACTGCTCACGATTTAACCAGGTATTATGCTGGGGCCAAAGTCATTGGATCAATGTCTAGACAAATGCACTTTATCCGCTCTGGTTTGGCGGATGTAATCATGGTCGATGAACAATGCGTTAATCTTCGAAGTTTTGAGCAAGCCCAACTAGTAGGAGCTCCATTTATTGCTACTAACGAAAAAAATATGGGGGGTTTACCAAATAGAACAAACGATCCTGCAGAAGAAATAATAGACGATTTAGTTAGTGGTAAATTTCCTGGGGTCCTAATCTTAGACCCGGTTAAAGCCGGTACAGTTGCTGCTGAAACTGCAATTAAAGTCCACCCAATTAGAAAATCTCGAAGCGCTGTTCCCGACGAGGAAGGTTGCATCCAAATGGCCTACAATTGTAATGGATGTGGTAACTGTCAACGCAATTGCCCTAACGATTTACCCATCGTTGAAGGAGTCCGATTAGCGAAAGATGGTGATTTTTCATTATTAGAGTGTGTTTTTGACGATTGTTTAGATTGTGGGCGTTGTGAAGCCGATTGTATGAAAAATGTATCTCCATTAACGCTTATAATGCATGCGGGAAGGGATAAAATCAGAAATGAGAAGTTTAACGTTCGAGTAGGCCGAGGACCTATACAAGATACAGAGATTCGAAATGTTGGCGCCCCGATCGTACTAGGAGAAATACCTGGGATAATTGCGATTATTGGATGTGCGGTTTATGGAAAGGATATTCAAGAACTATATAAACTCGCTGAAGAATTCTGCATAAGAAATTACATTGTAGTAGTTTCCGGTTGTGGGGCTATGGATATCGGTTTAGTAAAGGATGAAGATGGAAAGACTCTCTATGATAGATTTCCTGGGGACTTTGATAGAGGATGTCTGGTTAATGTTGGTTCTTGCGTTGCAA
This sequence comes from Promethearchaeota archaeon, assembly GCA_004375715.1. Lineage (GTDB taxonomy): Archaea > Asgardarchaeota > Lokiarchaeia > Sigyniarchaeales > SOKP01 > SOKP01. The sequence continues at coordinate 32,912 of SOKP01000121.1, forward strand.
ATCCACACATTACTGGTGCTGCGATGAAAGTAGCAAATATTTTTGCAAGACGTCCATTACGAGGTAACTTCGAAGAAATTGCCGATTACATCTTACATAGAGTTGGAGCTGTCGGCGTTGCTTGGGGCGCTATGTCTCAAAAAGCTGCCAGTATAGCCAGTATGGCTAATGGATTGGGTGTTCCAGCCGTAGTGGGTCCACATGCAGCAGAATATCGGCGTATGTATGTCGGTCGATCTGACAACGAAGATTCGTGGAAAGTATATAACGCAA
>SOKP01000013.1 GCA_004375715.1 Promethearchaeota archaeon
TTTGAATCTAATATCTTGCCTTCTATTCCTGTTTCCTCTTGTCCTCTTATTTTTGCTAAGTGTTTTAATCTTTCCAATGAAAAAGTAATCTTTTCTTCATCAGCACATTTACGACACCATTTTCCTTCCATTAAATTTGATAAGATGGCTCTCCAAGGTTTATGCTTGGGTAATCCACACCATACTGGAATCCTAGCTTCATATCCATTTTTGTTTTTTATTAACTTATAATATTCCTCAGGATTCAATTCTGTATATTTAACCTTATCGTTTTCATATTTTGGACTTAGAGCTCTACCTTCAATTCCAGTTCTCTTTAAACCTAAATTTTTAATCGTTAATATAAATTCTTCAAAAGATAGTCGACCAGTATATAATTTTCGTGAAAAATATTTAGAATATTTTTCCTTTATATCTTTAGGCAAAAAATTTGATACATCTCCTAAACCTCTTGACTTATAATTTGAAAGCCCTATTAAATGCAAATCATCACCTAAAGATCTACATATAGATGAATATGAAAGTTGCTTATTCTTTAATCTTAGATTGTCAGTAGATAATAGAGAAAAAAATATGAAGATTATAGATAAAACTCCAGCATTTTTGTTTTTTAAATCAGAGGGTGTCATTCCATTTATTAATGCAGTTGAATAAAGATTTAGAGTGTTATTAAATATTTTTTCTTTAAATTGAGAATCAAAAGGTAAGTGGTTTAAAATGATCTTGATATTTTCTTTAAATTTATGAAAATAAGATGTATCAAATTTAATTTTTTTTTTTCGAGCTGGATTCATATTTGCAATGTTTTGCATTTTTAATGAAGGTTCAAAATCTTTGTTTATAAATTCCTTAGATTCTTCTAGTAAGTATTTAATATCATTCTTACATACCTCTTTACATAACCCAGAGCATAAAAATTCATGATAGGCTGAATAGAGTTCAAAAGCAGAAATATTTTCGATTAATACTGGTTGAGTATTACCCAGGAGTAATGAACAAGTTCCCGCATGAAGAATAGTATCATATTCTTCTTTCAATGCTAAAAGATAATCATTTTGTACAACCATCTCTTCTTTGTTAATCTTTTTACTGGCATGAATTAAATTTAATTGGTTTTGTAGCCAATTTTGGACAATTTTATATACTTTTTCTGAAAGTGGTTTTACTCCGTCAGGATCATAAAAAATTAAGGCTTTTTCTCGGAGATATTGTAAAAAATTAGTATATTCTTGTGCGATCTTTCCTAACCCTCTCCGTAGCATTGAATATTTATTTTTTGAGATATTCTTACTTTGTATAGCTTTTCTTTGTTTTCGACTTAACAGTTTTATGTATGCTTTTGATAGACCATCGAAGTATCTTGAGACTATTCGACCACCTCTGCCTATGGGATTACAAAACATCCAACTGTTAACGAATGTTGAAAGTTCATATGGAGAATTTAAAGCAATTTCGGTTAGCAAATCTTTTGGTGGTAAGCTTGAATGGTCATATAAACAAGAATTTACGGCCTGAATAAAATTTCCTACAAATTCATCCACAAAAACTAGGGGGATTTTATGCGTTAAACATTTGGGGTATTTTTTAAATCCCAAGAACCTAAGCTTTAACGTTTTAACTTTTTTAATATTGTTGCATCCATATTGAGGACAAATTGCAACACGATCCTCCTTAATATTTTTCCTCTGTATATTCTCCATTTGAGCTTTCATCTGCTAATACACACTCCAATTTTTCTTTTTTTTACTGGTAATTGATCTTTTTTATTAAACTGATAGGGTTTAATTAATACTTTTTCTAATTGGAGGTAATTTTTATTTAATTCACTGTAAAAGTTCGAAAATGGTGGGAATAAAGCAGTTTTCACTTCACAAGATATACAAGAAATCTTGATAGTACTCTTCAATAAAGATTGATTATTATAAAGCCCAAGTTCTGATAGAATATGAAGAATTTCCCAGATTTTTTTACTGTATTTGATAATTTTTTGTAGTTTTTCAATCTCAGCACTTTCAGGATTTAAACTTAATTTTTTCATGTAATTTTTAAGTGTTTCAACAATACATCCATCAGTCACTCCAAGATTTCTTAATAAAGCTAAAAATCGTGATGTATGGTTAATTAGGTCTTTCTCATACCTAGCGATTAATTTATTATGAGAATTCTTAATAGAATTCCTTGTTTTTGAAAATTTTAAACGAATAATTGATTGCTTGTAATTAAAGAAGGTTCTTAATTGTCTTGAGAGTTCGCTTATTCGCTCTTCACCCTCTATCAAATACCATTCATGAAAAATGTTTTCTTCTTCATATTCCAAATATGGTTCATCATAAAAGTCATCATCAATAATAGTAAATTTGTCATTATTATATTCCATATTAGCATTATTTTTCCGTTCTATATAAATAAAAAAAAGCAAGAATTAGAACAAATAACAAATCAAAGTTTTTTTTTAGTATCAGATTATTGAATTTAAAAGATCAAAAAATATAATTACTTTAAACCAAAATTTAATATTTGAATTGCTACAAACAGAATTAACGTGATTTCTGACCACAAAATTGACAATACTTAAGCTCTAGAGGGTAAAACTTGTCGCAACTCGTGCATTTTTTTAAAGAATTCTTGATAATCTCT
>SOKP01000292.1 GCA_004375715.1 Promethearchaeota archaeon
GAAAATATTTTAGAATTAGTTCCAAAATCTTACGATATTATTGGAAAGATTGCTATTGTTGAATTCGACCAAATAAATACAATTAGCGAAAAAAATGCCTTACATTACAAGAAAAAAGTAGCAGAAGCGCTGGTAAGCGTAAATAAATCAGTGAAGACGGTTTATGAGAAAAAAAGCGAAGTGAAGGGAAGATATAGGTTAAAAGAGTTAAAAATTATCCATGGCGATGACGATCCAGAAACGATCCATAAAGAAAATGATTGCTTATTTAAAATAGATGTAAAAAAAACTTATTTCACCCCCCGGTTAGTATTCGAAAGAAAGCGTGTAAGTTTAAGTAGTTTCAAAAAACAAGAAAAAGTAGTAGATATGTTTTCGGGAGTTGGCCCATTCTCGATTCAAATCGCAAAAAATAGCGATGCGAAAATTTATGCCTTCGATGTCAACCCATCAGCATACAAATACCTCATTGAAAATATTGAAATAAACAAAATGAAAGGAGAGGTAGTTGCCTATAATATGGATGTTAAAGAGCTTTTAAATCTTGATAACATATTAGGAAATAATTTGAAACACAAAATCGACAGAATCATAATGAATTTACCAGAACAATCTATTAATTATATAGATATAGCATGTTTCCTGATGAAAAAAACCGGTGGAATACTGCATTTTTATCAATTCTGCGAAAAACCAAATCCAATCAAAAAAGGAATTGAAAATTTAAATACTAAATTAAAAGATAGTGGATGGCAAATTGAAGAAATTTTGAGTTCTAAGATTGTTAAACCGTTTTCTCCTAAGTTAGATATGATAGTTGTGGATTTAAAACTCAAGTTTTTTACTTAGTACTTATTAATGTGAGTCATAACTGATAATTTTATTAATAAAATTTTAATATTTATTTAAAAATCTCTTATTACATTTTTGTAGTTTAAATAATCAATTTGAATCAAATTAGTAAGTGAAGAAAAAACGGGAAAGACGATATAAATTACTATAAAGCGAAAAATATGTCCATTATTTGTCAATCTTTGAAAGGAGTGATTAAAATGCCTGGTCAAACTTGAACTAATCCCTAAATTGGTGATGATTATAAGAGCAATTAGGTTAAACGCTCTTTATAAGAACACCTCTTATTTTTCTTTCTTTTTTAATTAAAACTTCCTTGTTCTTTATAAAATTAGCGAATTGACTCAATCAAAAATATCAATCAATCAAAAAAGTTATAAGATATCTTAATGATATGGTAAAAGAATTGATTTACAGCTTACTTATCGAAATTGACATTCCTCCATCAACAACAAGGTTTTGTCCAGTAATATAATCTGCTGTAGGAGATGCTAAAAATAATGCTAAGTCAGCTACCCATTTTGCTTCGCCTATCTTATCAATTGGTATCTTAATTTTTCTTGTTTCGAGAAATTGACGAATTAATTTTGGATCGTTGTTGTATATGGGCGTAAGAAATACTCCGGGACTTATAGCGTTGACGGTTATGTTACTTGAACCCAATTCAAGTGCCCAAAGCCGCGTAAATGCGATTAGCGCAGCTTTACTTGCGCTATAAATCCCAAGCATGGGATTAGTTCCATTTGGAGTTCCTGCAACAGAAGCGATGTTAATGATTTTGCCAGCTATGGGTTGGAACTGCTTTTGTCGTTTCATCCTTCGAAAAAAAGCCTTACTTACATTTAATGGGCCTTTTACATTGATTGCGAACACTTTATCATAAACTTCTTCTTTTGCTTTTAATGAAGTGTAAAGTCCCCCGTCGATACCTGCGTTGTTCACAAGTAAAAAGACATTGTCGAAAGTCTCAAAAGTTTTTTTAGCCATCTCGTTTACTTCTTCAGAATTTGAAACATCTGCTTTAACTAAGAGAATCTCGGTATTATATTGCTTCAGAACTAAATCGCGCGTTTCTTCTAAACCAGTTTCGTTAATATCATTTAAGACTAAATTTGCCCCTTTAGCAGCAAATGCAACTGCCATTTTTTGACCAAATCCGCTGCCCGCTCCAGTAATTAGAGCCGTCTTTCCTTCTAAAAACATTTCATCTGACAAAATTTTTTACCTCATAGAATTTAATTTACAGGAATTTTTTAGATTAGGTTTATTCGACATTGAATTAAATGTTATTTAAAAATCTTTAAAAATTAAAAAAGAAGTTAAGAAAATATAATATAAGAAAATTAACCGTATAATCCACGGATTTTTTTAAGATTTCCGATTACTTTCATTGCAATGGGCGTTTCAAAAGCGATATCTACATCCAAAACGGCTGGTTTTTTAGATTCTATTGCTCTTTGTATAGCTGGTTTAATATCCTCTGGTTTTTCTATTTTTTCGCCGTAACAACCGAAACCTTTTGCTATTTCTGCATAATTAGTTGGCGGTAAATCTACATCGCAATATCTTTTCTTAAATTCTCCTTTTTGCTTGCTTTTAATCATGCCCCACGCACAATTATTAGCAATGATAATAATGATTGGTAAATTTAGGCGAACTGCTGTATCAAGCTCTTGAACATTAAACAAAAAACTACCATCTCCATTGATAACAACGACTTGTTTATCTGGATTAGCTATCTGGGCACCTATAGCATGAGGTATGCCGGTACCGAGATGTCCCATCGTTAATGGGAAATATAATGTTCTTGGATCGCGAGGGAAATTACTAATTAGCCCAAAAGTGAAGACGGCAATATCACCACCATCAATTACCAGTTGAGTGTCATGCTTTATTGAATCTAACACTTCGTAAGCAAAACGTTCTGGTTTCATAGGTAGCTTATCGTATTTTAACAATTTTTGAACTGCTAAAGCGTCATTTTTTCTGAGATCTGAAAGATAAGAATTCCATTCGGACCATTCAGAAATTTTTTCTTTAGGGAGCGATTGTTCCATTTCTGCTAGTAACTGATTTATTACGACCTTAGCGTCGCCAATAATAGCAACAGACACTTTTCTATTTCGACCGATCATTTCGGGGTCGATATCGTTCTGAATAATCTTCGCGTTTGGATTCCAAATGGGCGGAGCTCCAAACAGAATTGAATAATCCCATTTAGCACCGAAAGAAATAACTACATCAGCTTCCGACACTGCTTTTCGATATGCGTTTGCAACTAGATACGACCCAACATATGTTTCACTGCGAATATCAATAGCACCAACACCGTTTATGCTTGTTCCGCAAGGAATTTTGTATGTTGTAGATAATTTTTTAAGCTCGTTAGACGCATCTGAGGCGTGAATTCCTCCTCCCGCAACGATCAATGGATTTTTTGCAGTTTTTAAAATTTCTATCGCTGCCTTAATCGAGTTTGGATTTCCTACTGGTCTATCAATTGGTCTATATTGCACAGGCTCTAAAATGTTTTTAAGATCATCTTCAGAAGCTTTTCTAACAAGAGCTGTTTCTCGAAATTCTAGAAAAACGGGACCTCTCCTCCCTGACATTGCAACTTTAATAGCTCTTTGTACTGCTCTTGGAATTTCATAAGGTTCTTCCACTGATATCTGTGCTTTTGTAATAGGCTCCATTAATTTCATTTGATCTAAACCTCCTTGGAGAATACCTGTATCATCAAACATCCTTCCTATCTGAGCTCCGATAACAAGAAGTGGGATTGAGTCTGCCCACGCTACTGCCACGGCTGGAACAAGATGGGTGACGCCCGGCCCTGCAGTCCCTAAGCAGACGCCTAATTTTCCAGTAGCGCGTGCCCAAGCGTCTGCCATGTGTCCTGCAGCTTGTTCGTGGCGAACCATTACAGTGTCTATACCTTCTTCTCGACCATATCGTTCTATAGCGTCATAAATCCTTAACAATTCTCCGCCAACGAGGCCGAAAATTTTAGTGATTCCTTCTTTAAGGAGGCTTTTAACAACTAAATCTCCTCCGTCTAAGGGATTAGCATTTTTATTTGACATAAATTGAAGTATTATAAATGAAAAATAAACTTTATTACATAAGAACAGAAACAAATGGTTTACTGTCAAAACTCAAGGATTTCGATGTAATATCCTAGAATATCTTTTGTATCTAAGTATGTAAAAGTTAACTTCCCCAATTTTCCCACTTGAGCAGTGCCCACATTAAATTGTTGTTTAAATTGTTCAATTAATTCTTTAGCGTTTTTTGTGTAAATACCTAAGTGGTGTAAGCCGGTGTTTCCTTCTGCTATAAATTCAGAGTAAAGATTAGGACCCGTAGCATCAACTACTTCAACGATTTCAAATTGTTTCCCCCCAAAGAACTGCATAATTTTTTTCATGTTAAAGGTCGCCTCTTTTCCCTTGTAGTTAACGGTTGCGCTCTGTTCAACGATATTGAGGTTCCCCTTAAAATTAAAAAGCCTTCGATACATTTGAGCCGCCTTTTCGATATTATTTACTACAATCCCAATCTGATCAAATTTATCTAATTTGATATCAGTCGTTTAGAATTCACCTTCAATTATGATTTGATCCTATTTTAATTTTTCAGCAAAATCTAGCCTTCCAGTTGGCTTTTTTAACTGAAATTCCTCTTTTAGAATCTGTTGTTTAAGTTCATCAGCTAGCATGATAGCTCCTGCTCTATCAGATTGTCTTAAGACAACGGGAATTTCACTTCCTTCATATTGAATTGATTTTAAGTTCATACTAAATGCATCGGGACATAATCTCGCGCAATTTCCGCAATTAAAACATTTAAATCTATCAATTGCTGAGATTAACCCATCTCTTATAATAAAAGCGTTTGTAGGGCAGTTTTCTATAACTTTACATTTATATCCTTTACTACACGCTTCAGGGTTAAACTTCATTACGAAATTATTATCCCATACATCAGCATAAGTGATTTCTCCAACTTTTTCACGTCCTACGAGACTTAAAATTGTTAATTTAACATCTCTGTCTGATTTAACAATATCATCAAAAATTTTGTCGGTTAAGATAGGTATGGGTATAGCTATCGAGCAAATGGGTTCTAATCCATAAGAAGTTTTAAAAGCTCCCAAATATTCCGGTTTCATTTGATCCATGGGGGCGATTGTCATCATATTAGGTTTTGCGATATAATTACGCGTTCCTGGTCCCATTAAATACCCACGAGCCCCATTAACTAGGAGTGGGGATCCTACTCCAAAAGTCCGGAAATTAGGATCGTTTTGAAAAGGATTTAGAGCACCACAGCCAGAAAATGTTAATTCTGATTTATTAGGTTCAAAAGGAAGGCATGAAAATATCGTATCTACTTGATATGTTTCGCAGTTAAGCATCGCATTGTAATTTTTTATCGCTTGACGAGTCCCCATAAGTTTTGCAAATTGCATCTCCTGTAAAGTTAAATCCATATCGATTATATTTCCCTCACTGCTTTTGGCATGAATGGAGATGGGTTTTCCTTCCACTAGTTCCCTAAACAAAGAACCTCCACAATAATTTTCTCTTGAATGACTTTGAGCAGTACCGTAAACAATTAGATCAGCAATTCCTAAATACTCATTGGGGCATGGACCAGGAAAAGCAGAAATTCCATTTAGGGTGATTTCAGTAAATTTTCTTAAGGTTTTTGGGGGTGCTAATCTAAAGGAAAATAAACCCATAATTCCACTCATTAGACCTTTAGTGGCGGTAGTAATCACATCAATGTCTTCAAACTTAAAGATTTCTCCCTTTTCAACGCGACTGATGAATTCCTGAGCAGTGAGAACATTTGCGTTGCCGTTATGAATTTTTTTCTTTATATCAGAAAGCTTTCGTTTATTAGCCAAAAGAACCACTTATAACATATATAACATGTAAAATATTTATTCTAATAAATTTTTTTTTATTTAAGAACACTTTAAACATCGAAAACGCTACAGATAAATCCCGATCTGAAATTAGAGGTTAAGATTTGAATGTCATATTTTGAGTCAAGGTTAAGAGTAAATATTAACAACTTCAATGAAATTGAACGGAAGTTATGTTTTTGTAAATTATTAGGTATTCAAAATGTGATTGTAGAACTTGAAAATAATGGAAAAAAAATCCAACCAGATTTAAAAAAAAGAATAGAAGAGATCACAAATATAAATGTTAAATATCGTACTAATCTTATTCCAAAAAATCTAGAAAGCTTAATTAAGAAACTCAAAGGAATTGGACAATCGTCCAACATTATAGTGGTTGAATCTGCAGATAAAAAAATTCAAATCCAAGCAGCTAAAGATTCCAGAGTGGATGTAATCTCGTTTTCAGGGCAAATTGCACTCAAAACTATTTTTCCAGGAGTAATTTCGCTTACCAAACAAAATCAATCGTTTATCGAATTTTCGCTCGCGTCAATTATGGTAAAAAATAAATCATTACAGTCCAAAAATCTAAGAAATCTTTACCGAGGCGTACAGTTAGCTAATAATTTAAAAGCAAACTATATAATAAGTGGGAATTTTGACGATCTTTATTCAATACGACACCCTAGAGCTTTAATTAGCGTTTGTCATACACTTTTAGGCATTTCACTACTGCAAGCTAAAAATTGTTTCTCTAAAAATGTAGTTTCTCTTCTAAATCGAGTACAAATGCGACAAGATAGAAATTTCATAGAATCGGGTGTAAAACTAATAAATAGGGGTGAAAAAGAGTCGTAAAAAGTGAACGCCATAGATATATACTATTCAAAGTGATATCGGAACATAGTAAGCCTTTTAATAAACAAGAGATTCTAAATTCGATATGGGCATCCTTATGGAAGTATTTTGGCTTAAAAGAAGCAAGTAGAGTGGGATTATGGATGGTTGATATCAATTTTTTAGAAGGTTTTGGAATTATAAAATGCTCTCATCATACAAAAGAAATCGTGATTTCCGCTTTGACTTTAATTACTGAAATATCTGGTAATAAAATCGTTTTTTCTCCAATAAAAACATCCGGGACTATTCGTAGTATTCAAATTACTAAAAATTTGTTATTGGATAAAAATAAAAAGAATATTAAAGATATTCAAATTATGAAAATAAGCTAAAGAATAATTATTTGGATTTAATATGAACACTTGGAAAATTAACCTGAAATTCGCGGATGGAACTGGTAATGAAATAGAACTCTATGACGCCAAATCTTATTTCAATGGGTATTTAAAACTGAAACGTTCCTACTTTAACCGGTTAGTAAAAGCTATAAAAATAACTAAAAAGTATACTACGGGACATGCGATAGAAAAAGTCATCGGACCTGATTCTAAAGAATGGACCTTAAATCCATGGATGTTACTCCTAATTAAAGATAATGAAAAAAAAAAACCTTTTTGGCTTTTTATTAAGAGAGAGAAGGATCTATCGGGGTTGTTAATTGCAATTGGACCAAAGCAATTCGCAGAATATAATAATAGCAATATGATTGAAACTAAACGCGATTTAAAACGCTTGATAAATTACATTGTAGCATATTTAAACAAATTCAATTGTAGCGTTCTGTTACCTAATTATCTTTCATAAAATGTAATTTCTTTTAATTCTGATAAGAGTGCTATCTCTTCTATATAAAGGAAATACTACCAATTTTTGATTGAAAATCCTAAAAATTTGCTAAGACAAAGAAAAAATATTAAATTCAATTTTAATTATCAACTTTATTGAGTTTCTTTAATTAAAAGCAAAATTGAACTATCGCTAAATGATAAAAAAGTGGTTATATAAAAGTGAAAAAACACACAACTAACATTATTATTTTAATATTGATTGCTCAAATACTGGTAAGTTCAGCATTCCTCATTGGAAAAAGCTATGGAACTCCAATTGAATATGATGTGGGATTTGGAACCGCACCTGTTATAGATGGCGTTGTTGATGGAGTGACAGGTGAATGGGCTTCCGCAGAAAAGTTAGAAATAGAGCTATTTCCTGATTTATCAAACCAAAGCGATGGACTACCTATTGAACTATGGGTTTTACAAGCTGAACCAAATTTATATATTTTAGCTAGATTTGATTTAAACGATCATAACTCTATTGAATACGATAACGAATTTCTTGGGATTTTAATAGCGGATTGGGACGCAGATTTGAACTTCACTGATGCTAAAATTGTGCAATTTTCAAACATATCAACGAACAATTATTCTTATTTAGATTATCACATTAGTGACACGATTTATTATGAAGACGCAAATCCTAATGGTGATTGCGCTGCGAAATTAGAAGGGAATCAAATAGTTTACGAGTTTTCCATGCCTGTTAAAAATAAAGAAGGTGGAATCGAGGATGTTGAATTAGGACATGGTATTCCATTTAATTTTAAGATTGTATTCGGTAAAACTGCAGACTATCCCAGTGGAATTATTATATCGAATATATTTTCTATCGAATTACAATACCCTCCTAGAACCCCGGAAGTAACTTTTGGTGAACTTTTGATGTCAATCTCCACAATTGTCATTTTTTCTACGATTGGAGCCTTTTTTGCTTATTATATCTATCGAATTACCCGACTCAAGAAAGAAATCGAAAGAATAAGGAGTTAAGATGCTAACATGTCAAAAGTAAAAAAAGATCATTTAAAATCAGGAACGGCTAATAGGAAACAAAAATTAAAAGAAAAATCTGCTTATCGCTCAGTCATATTATCAGCCGTTATTGGGGGGATACTATTAATAATATCGATTTTATTAAACGGGGGTTATCTATCTCTGTTTGCAAGCGAAGACCTTTTTCTGCAAACTCTAGATATCACTGTTAAGGTTCTAGTAATCCTATTCTTCTTCATCTTTATGACAATAAGTATCGGAAATTATAAGGAATTGACAGGTAAACCATTAGATTTAAAGTTAATTGTGCTTATTTTTATCTTTTCATTAATCCAAGCTTTTAGAGATTCTATAGTTTTTTCATTCAGTTTAATAGGTTTATTGTTAATTATGGTTTACATGTTTTTAGTTCAGGAAAACTAACAAAATTTATATATCTAAAATTTATTTCTTTTAATGAAAAAAATTACACTTTTTATTGGCCATAGAGGCACTTTAGTAGATTACGATGAAAACACATTAGAAGCGTTCGAAATTGCAATTAAATCAGGGGCAAATTGCATAGAACTTGATGTCAGAAGAACAAAAGATAGAAAGTTAATAATTTTTCACGATAATACTTTAACCAGGACCACTAGTAGTAAAGGAGTATTAAATAATTTAACTTACAACGATGTTAAAAATCTTAAAACCAAAAAAAGAAACCAAAATATCCCCCTTTTAGAAGAATCTATAGATTACATAACAGATAAAACGCAAGCTATTATACACTTGAAAGATGAAGGAATTGAAAAAGAATTTTTTGATTTAATTAATAAAAGAGGAGTTCTAAAGAATTGTATAGTAAGCGGAAGAGATATTAATAAATTAAAAAGATATAAGAAAACATTTAAACCGATAAGAACATGTTTTAACATGACTAAAGGTAGAGGTTTAAATTTAAAGGAATTTATCGCAAAAGGACGCCGAAAAAAGCTTAAAGATCTTCCGGATATGATAAACATTCGATCAGATTTAATTTCTAATCAATTCATAGAAGTATGCCATGTTAACGATATTAAATCACTTGCTTGGGGCTTTATAGGTTATGAACAACCTCTACAAATAATAAAAAGTCTAATTAATAACCAGATAGATGGCATATTATTTGATGATTATCATAACCTTAATATAATAAGAGGAAATTAACTGGGAGTAATAATTTTAGATTTACCCGTAGGAAGGACAAGAATAATATCGTCTACAGGTAAAATTTTAACCCATTTTTTCATCTCTGCTTCTGAATTGTTAAGAAAATATGTTTTAATCTCTTTGGCTAACTGTCCCTTTGTTTTCCCAAATTTTGAAGGTTTAACGATTATTAATTTGTTTGCTTTATTATTAAAGGCATTAAGAGGTTCGTATGTTACTTGGGGATAGAATAATTTAGAATCAGAAACACTTTCATTTTTTATTTCAAGGAAATTTAATCTCAGCGCAATTTCGGTTTTTGCTCCCTTAATTACATTTTTTTTTCCTAAGATCATGAAACTGCCTTTAGGTAAATATTCACCTGTAGGTGGTGTTTTAGAAACTTGATCGGCAAACACATAAAAAACATCGACAATGCCCCAATTCTCTTTCCACGCTACAGAATAGCTAGCTACAAAGTTTGCGGCTTCTTTAATTGATGTCTCAGGAATCTGTTTATTTTCTGGATTTTTTATTACCGTAAGAGGGGATCCGGGAAAGTTAGTGTGAAAAATTATATCGTTGGGTTCAACATATTTTTTAAATATTGTTTCGTTTGAGCTAGCGTCTCGTCCACCGATAATTAAAAATCCATCGGAAGAATTAAACCATCTAAATTTTTCATACCATTTCTTTTGCGGTTTCCTTACTAGAAAATCAATATCTAATTCGATAGATTCTCTCTCAATTTTTAGCTTTCTAATATTTTCTTCTGTTTTTTGAATAGCTGGAAGAGTTCCCTTTAATTTTTTCTCTGCCTTTTTGCCTTTTAAATAAATTTTATTTGCGTTTTCTCCAACTGTTTTGCTTAAATCCAAATAAACTTCAATTTTGTTAATTAAAATTACTATTTGTTTAGTAGCAGGTAGAATCCTTACAAACATATCCAAGTCTTCAAAATTTTCGTTTTTAGCACTAGTTAGTTTTGTGTTTATTTCCTCTAAAGAATAGCCTTTTTCTTTTGCTTCTTTAATTCCATTAAATAATTTATTAAAAATGTTGAAATTATCATACATAAAACCCCCTTGATCGTAGTACAATTTCTTTTTTGCTTTTAGCTCTTCAAGATATTCTAGTTGGTTTTTTAGTATTTTTTCTTGAGACTTTATTTTTTGATTAACAGCTTGATCTTGTGGCGAATAAATTTTATTAGAATCTAGTTTAGAGAAAAATGTATCAACGGCGTCATTAAAGGAATTGAAATACTGAACTTTATTATCCTTATAAAGCTCCAAATCAAAAGGGACAACTGAAACTTGTTCATCCTGTTCGTTGAATACAATCTGTGGCTTAATTTCCCCAAAAAGTAATTCATTTCTTAATTTTTTGAAGGAATTAAATAGAGACTCTAGTTCAACAGGAGTAAGATCACGTCCTGATCGCTTTTTATCAACTCCCGCTCTAAGGCATATTTCTTCTGAAATCGTTCCTGAGATATTAATATTTCTTGCAAGGATTCTTACGATTTCATCTTCTAAATTACTTACTGTTTCATTAAAATCGACTTGAGAAAGGTTAAGAAAATCTTTGCCGCGAGAACGAGGAAAACTATATTGTCTATTAGCTAAAATGTCCCTATCTCTATATTTACTATATCTTTTTGCTATTTTTACGATGTTATTTTCGTCAAGTAGAATATAATTACCTTTGTTAAATAATTCAACAATAAATTTCCATGAATTTCCCTCCATATTACTTATTTCGAAAATAACAATTCTATCAAAATTATGTTGAATAACAGATAAAATTCGCCTATTTTTTAGGTACTTTCTTAGCGACATTATATATTGAGAAGGATATTTTGGGATAGGATAGTTAAAGTTAGTAAAATTTAAACGAGAATCGTTTTTTATAATTAAATTTTTTTTCTCGTTTAGTTTTGTTTTGATTTTTAAAATTAATAGTTCCCCATCAATTTCATAAACATTATCAATTTTTCCATGAGGGAGAATAGTTCCTAATTCTTTAGTGATTGCAAACACATCAAAATTTGAAAATTTAATATTTTTCTTCATTTTGTATTATCGTTTAAAATTATTGCTTTCTTATTTATTAGACATACATTCATTATTTTCTATTTTTCCATTTTTCACAAATACAAATATAATTTATACTCAATATAAATTTCAAAATTTTAATAAAAAAAATAATATTAATAATACTAATTATGCCCAATAAAGATAAACGGAAACCAAAAAGAATTAACATTAAAAAAGAACGCCAAAAACTCATAAAAGAGAAGAGAAAATTACATCCTGAACAAGAAATTAACATTGATAAAAAATCAACGAAAAAGATTGATATACGGCTTGAAAAGGAAACAAAACTTTATTGGATTAGGGCAATTACTGCAATTTTAAGCGGACTTTTGGGCAGATTGCTATTTGGAATCTTGGGTTTCTGGTTATTCATCTGGATGCTGTGTTTTTGGTTTTTAACACCGTTTTTTGTTAGTTTTATTATTTTAAAATATCAATACGATAAAGAAGAATGGAATTGGAAAAATATAATTAAACCAGGTATAGGCATATATTTCTTGTTATTTATGATCGTTACGGTGGTTACTCATACCTTTTTAGCTTTTATCTAAAATTTTTTACAGTTCGATAGATTGTTTTACTCTTTTTTCGATTTTTTCTTTAGAACTGAAAACAATTTCATCTAATTTATATATCCTGTTGCAATAGACACATTGAATTTTCAACGGTTTTTCTTCTAACACATTAAATTCTGTATCAATTGGTTCACCAGAATTTGAAATACACGTATTACTTCGACATAAAATGAGACTTTTGATAATAACTGGGAGTTTCACCTTCTTTTTTTCGATTACTTTATAATCTTCAATCAAGGATATCTTTGAATTTGGCGATAAGATTGAAATTTGCTGAAGTTGAATTTGGTTAAGAAAAACACCTTCAACCTTAATAATATCTTTTTTATTGTATTTCTTCGAAGAAACATTAACGCCAATTGTCATTAAATTAGGAGATTCTCCAAGTCCAGTTAAATTCAGTATGGTTAAAGCGTAACCGCTATCTATATGGTCGATAACTGTCCCTTTCTTTATTTTATCTATTTTTAATTTTTCTTCGGTCATGTTCTTTTAAATAAAATTTTGTGATTGAAAAATTTTGCTAATAACATCTTCTAATTTAAAAACCCAAAATAAATAACGAAATAACGAAAAGAGTTGTTGAAAGAATAAAATTATATGACAAATTATCATCAACATCTAAATCTAAGTAGTCTATAAATCCTATCACAAGAGTACCAATAGAAGGAAGAATTATCAAACTAAAAAGGTTAATTGGATATAATTGATTAATAAATAGTAATATAATAGTTCCTGAGATGTATGCTATGCTCATTCCCGCAATTAATCCCTCGTAAGTCTTTTTTGTTTTCCGAATGTTGTTATGCCCGAATTTTCTTCCCACCAAATTAGCAGCCATATCTCCAAAAATAGACATAGTCATCGACATACATATAATAATGGGTCCAATAGGCTGAAAAGGTCCATACATTATTATAATTGAAAAACAACCAATTCCCATAGAAATATGTGGACCTAACCTCATCTGCCGCTCTTTTTTCCTAAGAATTCGGTTAATTGGTTTTAAAGGGTAAAGATTTGGTTTTAAAATTCTGATAAAATCTGCTGTAAGTAACCCAATTAAAGATACTCCAACTAAAAAAACTACCAAATATTGAGTAAAGATCATTTTGTTAGCTTCAATATTATAGATTGAGAAGAAGAACTCCGAAACTATATCAGGGAAAAGCTCTAAAATATAAATAAATATATTTTGAACCAAAAATCCAAGCGTGAAATAGAAAAAAGCGATTCCTAAGACTACTAAATGAGTTAATTTTCTGTAAAGTTCGTATTTAAAAGGTAGGTCATCAGTCAAGTTAGAATTTTCTTCTTCTCTATACTTCTCATCCAATCTAACTTTTCTTTTTTCTCTATTCACAGATAATAAAAAATGAGGTAAGAAAAAAATGACAAAAATTATCATAAATATGTCAAAAGGAAATACTATAAACCCAATATTGGAAATATTTAGAGAATTTATCGCTATATTAATTGTAATGCTAGTAATGAGGACTAATGAATTTACAAGGTTATTAATGAAAGCGCCTTTTTCGTTTCTTTTTTTTGCTAAAAAAGCTGTGTAAAGCGAAATCAAGCCATATAAATATAGAATACTAATAATTATAATAGATAGTGTATCCAAAAATAACAATCTCTTTATGTTTTCTTATAGATATTATCTGAGAAATTTTAAAATCTTTATTAAAAATGAAAAAAAAGTTTATAAAAAAGTTATTAGTTTTATTTATAATTGAGTTTCGTCAATATTAGGCATATCTGGTGCGTTTAAAGCCTTTTGAATTTCAACATTTGGTAGTTCGTAATCTACTAAATTACCAACCATATATTCCTTATATGCTAATAAATCAAAAAATCCGTGTCCACTTAAACAGAAAACGATATTTTTCTTTTCGGAGTTTTCTTTTGCGCTTAATGCTTGATCAATCGCTTCTTTTATTGCGTGAGCGGCTTCAGGCGCAGGTAGAATCCCTTCTGTTTTAGCAAAAAGTAAACCTGATCCAATAACTTCAGTTTGGTGATGCATGACTGAGGACATTATTTTTTTTTTTGCTAATATCGAAATTATTGGAGCCATTCCGTGATATCGTAATCCTCCTGAATGAATTGGGCTTGGAATAAAATTATGACCTAATGTATACATTTTTAAAATTGGAGCTTTTTTAGCAGAATCTCCGTAGTCCCATCTATATTCTCCTTTGTTGACACTAGGGCAAGCTCTGGGTTCTACACCCACGATCTCTAAATCAGGATATTTTCCGTGTAATTTTTCTTTCGCGAAAGGAATCATTAGACCTCCCAAATTAGATCCTCCCCCCATACATCCAATTAGAACATCAGGCTCGACATTAATTTTTTGTAGTTGTGCTTTAACCTCTTGTCCTATGATCGTTTGATGTAAAAGAACGAAATTCACAACGCTACCTAAGGAATATCTAGATGTCTCACTTCTCATACTATGTTCAATTGCTTCAGATATAGCAATTCCTAAACTTCCTGGATGATCTGGGTCTTGATCATAATAAAATTTTCCAGAATCTGTCAATTTTGAAGGGCTGGCATGAACTTGAGCATCAAAAGCTCTCATTAGTATTTTTCTTCCCGGTTTTTGGATAAAGCTAGCTCTCACCATGTAAACAGTACATTTTATGTCAAACAAATTACATCCGTAAGATAAAGCAGAACCCCATTGACCTGCTCCTGTTTCAGTTATCAATTCCTTGACCCCATCTCTTTTAGAATAGTAAGCTTGAGCTAGAGCTGTGTTTGGTTTATGAGATCCCGTAGGAGAAACCGACTCATTTTTATAGAAAATTTTGATATCTTCGTTTTCAATTCCAAGTTCTTTCTCTAGACCGTATGCTCTATGAAGCGGTGTTGGTCTATAGGATCTAACATATAGTTCCCTTAATTCCTTAGGAATTTGAATTGTAGGTTCTTGAGAGATTTCTTGAAGTACACATTCCTTTGGAAATATTGCAAATGCAAGTTCCGGAGGTGCAGGTTTTCCATCCATTGGGTTTATTAAGGGCGTCATGGGAGCAGGTAAATCTGGTACAATATTAACCCACTCTTTTGGTATTTCATTCGGTTCAAGTAAAATTCTTGTATTATAATAATCTGTCATATTTGTTTCCTCTTTATTATTTTTCATCATCAAATTTAAATGATGTCTCATCTTAAAATTGGAAATCAATAATAATAATGCTTGATTGCAGATACAATACTCGTTATTAAAAATTGATGTTAAAAAGTAGTCAGAGCAAAATTTATGGTTTTACCTTTGAAAAAGCGTTTTAAAACGCCATAGTCCTCGCCAACATTTAAGGAGGTTTATTTTAGTAACCATCGATATTAACCATAAAATGTAATATAATGATCAAATTATTATTGAAGCATTATAAACTTATTCTTCAATAAAAAAATTAATTTTTATTGTTTTTGTTCAAAAACCATAGCTAAATTCTTTGCAGCAACTCTCATTACTTTAACAGTTTTCATCAAAGTATCAATGATAGTTCCTGCACACACGATTACGAGACGCCCTGCGTTACTCACAATTACATAACCATTCTCAGCTCTCACAATTATTTCACTTAAATCTTCTTGAAAGAGTGTTTTAATTGTTGAACTTCCAGTCATTAAAAGCGCGCTAGCTAGTCCGCAAAACTGGTCACCATCAACTTCATATTGCGGAAGAGCTGAAAAAGCGATCTGATAACCTTCCAAGCTCACAAGTGCGATGGCTTCTATATCTGCGTTTGAAGTGATAAAAGTAATTTGAGGACTTATTTTTTCGATTTCATCGGGTCCAATTCCTAGATCTGTACCAAACTCCAATTCGTATCACCATCCACAGTAGATTGTTATTTGAGGTTTTACTTCACTTAACTATTATTAATATAATATTGATACTTTTTATTTCTTTATTTTTTCTTCTCTACAATTATTAATTAATAGATAGAAAAATAAAGATAAACAGTAATACACAAAATGTTAAAAAAATCTATTGCTAAAAGTTAAAATGAATGATTTTTATCTTTTATAAAAATAGATTTGAAAAAAAAACGAAATTATGATAACTACACGTGAGTCTATTAATTTTCAATTTTCATTAATCTTTGGGTACTCTAGCCCTACAGATTTAATAGCGGGAGATGTAATTGGACCAGGAAAACTAACTAAAGAAATGGTTAACGAGCTTTCTAAGGATGTAATAACATATCTTCGAATGTATAATGCTATGTTGAGGGATTTTGCTGGTTCTGAAGTATTTTCAATAGAATTTGAATTGTACAATTTCGACCAAAAAGACGCTCAAATGAAAATTTACCCAAAATCAATGGTGCTCATTCCCGGTAAATACAAGGAATGTGAAAGTTTATTACTTGCTTTAAAACCAGAAACGGGATATCTAGATCCACACAAATCAAGAGAATCAATTAACCATATAAGTAAATTATTTTACGAAGTAGAAGAGTTTTCTAATCATCCAGGATTAGAACATCAAAAAAAAATTCAGGTATATAATAAATTTGCTACTCGATTTAGTAAAAAACTTTATGGGGATTTGATTGAGGATAAATGGAATAAAAAATTAATAGGTTTAAGCGTTTCTTTACCAACTGAAAAAGAAATGTTGTCTACTTATGGATCGATAAGAACGGATGTAGATTATCTCTGGAATAAAAGCCCTATTGAGATTAAATTTTCAAATCAAAAATATGATCGGCTTAAATCACCATATATTGGAAAGTCAACAATAGATCACCTTAAATATGCTATTTCAGAACCGAGTGCAACTTTTATTATTGAAAAAACGCTAATCCTAGGAACTAATTTACTTAAATTAGCTAATACTGGGACAACAGATGAAATCCAAGAGAAAGTTATATCATTTTTTGTAGCTAAAATCGAGGAAAGTTTTGGTAAAAATCAAAAACTCTTCTCTGGTGTTGAAATTATTTCCTATATGGAAAAAATATTAACTGATTTTAATGTCAAAGTTGATAATTTTTTAAAAATTTCTAAGAAATTCCTAACAACCGGCGAAATAGGCAATATCTCGGAGTTGTTAGAAAAATATAACTCATTTATAGTTGAAAATTCTGAAGAAAATATTGATTTTTATAGAACTATCAGCGAATTAGCTATAAATTCAATGACTCTTTCAATTATTAGTGAAGAAAAGCTAAGGGCAAGTGAATTAGATTCTGTAATAAATTATTTTGCTGAAGTCCTTAAAAATAGCATTAGTTGTATTAGAAACTCGTTTCCGCGATATTTATCACACCGTAGATTGAATACTCTGATCTCTAACTTTATTAGAATTTTACATGTAAAATTTGAAAATGAACAAAAACCTTCTAAAAATTTAGGACAAAATATTTTGGGTAAATTCGAACAACATTTAATATCGCAGATAGCGATAAATCCAATTGTATTATTAAAAGTTGGTGTTTTTAACGAAGAAATATTAAATAAAGAATTTAAAAAGTTAGTAAATGACAACATCAAATCGTTCTATGGTAGCATTAACTTAGACATTAGTGACTTAATTGCTTTCGCCGAAATCCAAATGGAAAAAGATTCAAATTTAATAGATTCGCATGTAAAGAAATTTGAACGGTTCTCAGATGAATTAAAATATTTATTAAGCTATATTCTGAGATATACTACTATTAATCGATTTCTTAAAGAAGAACCAGATGGAGAAATTAGTGATCCAGTAACTTTTGCAAATAGATTCCATCGCTTCCTAGAAAAGCGAATAGGAGCGATAAATTTAACGTGGAAAACATATATATTAGAATGGATAAAAGATTATGCCAAGAAATTTTTTAGTATTGAAGAAATACGGGAGTGGTCTTTAGACGAAACATTATTTGAATTTATAAAATATTTAGAAGAACGTGAATCAAACGAGCAGGAACCAGAAGCATTCCTCAAATTTTTAGACAATTATATTTTAAGGATTTCAAATGATGTAGAAAAAGAAATTTTAATAGATTTCTATAAACAGTATGAATTTTGTATTGGTATAAAAACTGAATTTCCAAAATATATCCAAAATAAAGTTGAAAAAGAGATTAACTTATTTAAAATTGAGCCAGAAAAAATCATCCCTAAAAATTATCTTAGTATTGATGAACAGAACACATTTTATAATTATGTGAAGAAAAATGAGCTCAGATATTTCTCAAAATTAATACCTCGGCCAGTTTCTTTGATTTTGAAACAAGAACTAACTGCGGAAGAAGTTGATTTATTCAAAGCTGACTTATTTCATGTTTTTGAGTTTAAATACTGGCACAATAAAGCAAAATATGATATTGCAGACAATTTTAAGGAAGTATACAGAGAGTGGATAAAAAAATTATGATAAGCGGAGTAAAAAGAAAATCAACAGCGACTGAAAGTGCCTCTAGGTTTTTTCAGACTGTAGATTTAATAATTTCCCATCTGAAAAGAGAAGCTGATAAAGAAAAAATTTTCGAATTGATTCGTAAGAAACCTACCTTACGGTCTCTTCTAGTCGCTACTGCAGCAATTCATCTGTATCATTATATGGGTATAAAAGTTGAAGAATCTTTAGATACAAACAAGTTAACAGTTGATTCGACTAAACAACTTGAAATGGAAGAAAAACATATTCTAATGGAAGAAGTTGAGATTTTTTTAAAAAATTCTTTTGAATTAGAAAGAGCTCTATTCGATGAAATTATCAATTTAGAAAATATGTTCTTATCATTGTTAATAGAAGATAGGCTAGGTAGCCTACAAAAATCTCAGAGAGAAAAAAGAATAGAGGAAATTGAAAATAAAATTGAACTAGAACTGTTGAACATTATATCCAAATTACCATCTTATTATTTTTACGATTTTATAGGAGACATTATCGGCTTAAATGAAATCGTAAAAAATGAAATTTTAGAAGAAAGTGCTGCGTTTAAAGGCGTCTCGCTTCCAATTGAAGAACAATTAAAGAAGGAAGAGAAAGAAGATAAATTCATTGAGGTTTTTACTCTAAATAGAATAATTGAGAGGATGCAAAACCAATTTGAATTTAAATCCTATAAGGAATTACAAATCCAAACAATGCCTATCCGGATGATAAAGAAACGTATAATGGAATATGAATTAAATAAATTTCCGATATCCATATCTGGATTAAAAACTTTTATTGAAGGGAATAATTTAAAAAAAGAAACTATCAAATCAATTGAAAACGCCTTTAAGGAAGATCTTAAATATGATGAATTTGAAAAGAGGATTCTTTCAGAATTAAAAATTGCTCTAATTAACCAGTTAAAAAAAAACCCAAATGATTTTATCTACTTCCTTCAAAGTTTAAATGAATCAAGTTTTGAAGATGCTATTTTTTTACTTAATAAGAGGGGAATTAAGGATACTTTACACTTAATAAATGTTGATTATGAGTTATCTGAAAATGTACAGAAAAGCATGATAAGATATAATATAAAAAAACAAGATCTAATCCTATTAAATGACAATCAAAAAAACTTGATCAATGTGGCAAAAAAAGCATTATGTAGCATGAAATTTCCGTATCTTGAGAAATTTATTACAAAAGTTGCTGATAATGTTGAATTTGATTTATTTAAAATTCTCTATAGAAATGAGACCGAATATAATGAGTTATGGGATATTTTAGAGGATAAAACGGGGATCAATATAAATGACCTGAGAGAGTTTGTAAGGAAAAAACAAACAGTTGACAGGATTTTCTTTCAAGGGTTGAATTTAAGCAATTACTCCCAAATACTTCTTCTTCTTAACTATGATGAGATAATAAGTAATATAGTAACAGATTTATTTTACAATTTATTGTCGAAAATTCTAAGGCAATTAAGCAGGATAATAGAGTTATATGGTATAATTTCAAATGATAAGGCGATTTACGCTCGGGCTTTAATGGCGGTTACAGAAAACAAAGGTTTTGAAGATTGGGTTCAAATTAAATTGGAGGAGTTAAGTATCGAGAGAACTATGAAAAGGCAGAAAGAACTAGTAGTAGTTTTTAATGCTGTTAATCAAGTTTTTCTTATAAATGGTTTTATATTATCGCGTTTGAAGATACAATCTCTCAAAGAGAGTATGTCAGAGTTAAAGAACCAAGAAAGTTTTGTTTATAAAGGTATATCACCTTTAAAACTAAAAGCAGACCTAGTATCTCCTGTATCCTATTGTATAGCTTACGATCTAATAAAAAGGTTTGAAGAATTAGCAGAATTTGAAAAAGTTAGAATTGAAAGTGTGAATGTAGAAAAAAAAAGAAAAGAAGATGATAAGAAAAAAGAAATTATTAGATTACGCCAAGAAAGCACATTTAATTGGATTGAACGAAGAATTACATCGTCTTTAATGGGAGTTACCCGTGGGATGAATCCGCGTCAATTTTACTGGAGCGAAAAAGATAACAAAACACTTACAGAACAAATTCAGTT
This sequence comes from Promethearchaeota archaeon, assembly GCA_004375715.1. GTDB lineage: Archaea > Asgardarchaeota > Lokiarchaeia > Sigyniarchaeales > SOKP01 > SOKP01. The sequence continues at coordinate 20,818 of SOKP01000292.1, forward strand.
ACATAGTGGATTAGGGGGTGATATTTTTTCTAGATTCTGCGAGTTTTATTTGTTTGCGGTTGAAAAAATTAAATTTCTCGTTCCGGATATGAAATTACCTAATAAGGAAAGAATAGAACATGAAATAACTATTATTATTAATAATATACTTTCTGAGAGACTAAACCGCACTCCGAATCCTGAAGAAATTAACAAGATGCTAGAAGGAGAGCGTTACAAAATTTCTAGCACTATTGCAGCAAAAATAGGCAATATCCTAGATAAAACACTCTATTTTAAATTTAAGAAGAAATCGAAAAAATAGCAAGCGCTTCAAAAATAAATAACAAAAATTTTAAAATTAATATAATTTAATTTACTTACAATTTTACACTAAAACTCTATTTAAATTCATTTGATTTACTTATGCCCTGGTTAAAAAAGGAATTAGGATACATAAAATCTTCGTTTTCACAGATTTTAATTGGAATAATACTTGTAGGACTTACAATTTCTGGTTTAGGTCTTGCGATATTCCTAAGATTTGCAGATTTTAACGGAACTATAATTGCCTTTGCCGGAATTACCACTGAAGTTATAAGCATTATCATTTGTTATTTATTACTTCGAAGATATGTCATTCCAAAAGAAGAAGGGAGTAATAAATCAGTTCAAAAAGTAAAAACAAAATTGAAGTAGATTTTACCTATATCAAAAAGTCTTCCCAATTCCTATTGTTAACTCTCTGTGAGATTAAGTAGTTTTTAACATCAGACAATAGAATATCTGGATCATATTCCCAGGCCTCCTTCTTATTAAAGGAAACGCATCTAATTTTATGTAAATTGAACATGGACTTAACTAAAAGACCGTATGTGGCAACTTGTGGAAGAGAAATCATAAAATTTCCTTCAGGCTTATAATCTATCACCTTTACTAGAGAGTTTTCGATTTGGATAAGGTCAATATGTCCGGTTACTACTTTATTATCAATTTTTTTCCATATAGGTATTTCAATAGCAACAGAATTGCTATCTTTGATTAAGATATTCTTTAAAATCGGTTCGTGTCCCGGTTTTTTACCAATTTTGTTAACTCTAAAATTTTCATAAACAGTATTGGCATAATTCGGTAATTTTGAATCTGAACCATATTGCTTTATTTTTCCCTCTCGAATTAATTTTTTACTAAAACTGTTTATGAAAGCAGGTCTCAAACCTCGGATTTTAAATTGCGAGACGCGTGGAAGGTTGCGTGTATTGAATAACTCATTCGGTATGATTCCTTGGTAAATCTTTTTAAAGTAAGAACCCAGAGTTTTAAATTCCTCTCGATAAGGGTTATTAGGAGATATTTTTTGTTTGTGGTGTGCGATATTCCAGTTAAAGGCATATGGGATATTCTGATGAATAAATAATTTTTTCTTAAGCATGGAATTCTTGGTTCATAAAGGTGATTCAAAAATATTAATTTATTAACTATTATACGTCAAATATAAAAAAAACCATCTATTAATGATTTATTAATTTTTGTAGAAAAGATTTATCCTTTAGACTTAAATCACCTGCTTACGATGAAATCAAGCCATATATAATATTCTTATTTTGTAATTGAGCGGACCCGGCAGGATATTCGTTTGAATTATTTTTTAATTCATAATTTCGAACCTGCGACATTCGGATTAGAAGTCCGACGCCCTATTTACACCATTTATACTGGAGTAAAAACAGCCATGCTAGGCTACGAGTCCTGAGTTCTAAAAAAATGTATTTTTTTGGTTTAATATAAATTAAATAATTTGCAATTAATTAAAATTTTACTTTTATTACTAAGTAGATAAGACAAGGGATAAGTACGCAGTACTAATTACTTTCCACGTCCCTTATTGGCGCCTAAGCTTGGTCGTGTTTTTTCGGAACCCCATCCTTTCTTATATAATCCACGTGCTTTCTTTCCAGAAGAAGATAATCCACGAGCTACTCTTCTTGTGTGTTGAGGTTCGCAAATCCAATTAATTTTTGGGTCTGATTTAATTACTGGATGACTTGGGTCCACCATAATAACTTCGTAGTACCAACTCTTTCCATCGGCATATACTTTATAGCTATTTAGAACCTCTAAATTTGGGTATTTTCGCTGTACGCGTTCTTCAGCTACCCATTGTAAATTTTTACCAGTTGTGTACTTAGAGACACCCATTGCTCGAGGTTTTCTCCCTCTTTTAGGTCTAACTTTATGCATCCCACCTTTTCGGATTCTAGCTCGAACAATGACATATCCTTGTTTTGCCTTATACCCTAAAGTACGTGCTCTATGCAATTTAGTCGGTTTTTCAACTCGTTCAACAGATTTTCCTTTTCTATATTCAATTCCTCTTTTCCAGTGATTTGTTTGATATCCAGTTTCGTGTTTTTCGAATGTATCTTTCACATAACTATATCCAGACTTCAAGATTTAGACAAACTCCAATAGGTTAATAAATGTTGAAATAATGTAAAATTAATTAATTTTATTATTTCTTCTTTTTATATGATTGTCGATAATTTTATAGTTTTAAATTTATGATAATACATAATGGAACCTTGAATGTTTTATCACTTGGAACTTAGAAAATAATAAAAATATCAGAAAAAAATAAAATAGCAATTAAGAAAATGAAAGAAAAAGAAGAAAAAAACAAAGAGAAAAATACTTTAGAGATTAGATTGAAGAAAAACCTTGAAATCAACGATAAAGATGGATTGAACATTTCATATGATAAAATCGATTTAGAGGCTCAATTTCCTCAATTAATGCATGAATTAAATGTAAAAAAAAAAACTCTCAAGATCGAAGGAGTGGGTGATGATATAAAGCCGGAACAAGTAGAGATTGAAGAGCATCCAAAAGAACAGTATTACGAAGAATTAAAAAATCCTGGGGTGATTGACTTCCTCAGAAGATGTACAGATACTGAAGATGCTTTAAAAATATTGGATTTTCTTTTAGAACAAAATGAATTAATTTCTTTAGATTATCATAGAATAAAAAACCGGTTAAAAAAAGAGGGGGGATTAAAAGAACTGCTTCTTGAATATGGTGGTTTAAAAACACCTGGATATTACGAAAGGAAATTCCCTAGGAATAAAAATTTAACTAACGGTGAATTATAAATAATAAGAATTTAGATTAATGATGAACTTATGACAATCGAAAGAGCTTTTGCTCAAAGCGATGACGTTGTCGCCCCAAACTGAAATTTAAATTTATATTTAGTCGTTTTCGATCTTTTTCTTAAAGCTCAAACCCTTTTCTGTTAAAATATACCCTTCAACATCTTTTTTTACAAGATTTAATTCGAGGAGAACTGGAACCCGTCCTTTAATACAAGCCATTGGTAATCCTGAGAATATTTTCATACTCTCATAGTCTTTAGCTCCCTTTTCGATTGCGAAAAATATTTCAACCCCCATATTCCCAAGTAAGCATTTTAACTCCTGAATGGATTCTTCTCCCTTACTCAAAGGTTCTTAATCTCCTTTTGGTTTATACTTATTTGCAATTACTGGTTTAGATTCCTGAGGCAATGATTTTCTCAAATATTCAGGAAAAGCAGTAGTGATCTGAATATTAGTTTTTAAAAAAATATATCGCTCGCCTTTATATTTTAATTCTTCAATTACATCATATTTTTTTAGGAAGGACAACGAAGAGTTTAGGTGGTCAAGTGCTCTTTTTGAAATTAATTTCGGTAATTTATCTTTTGAAATTAGCCCATTTCTTAATTCTGATAGTAGATTGTATTTTTTTGGATCAGAAACAATCTGAAATAAAGCGAATGTATCTTCCTCCAATTCTTTTTTATTTTTATTTTCGTAAATACTAAAATACTCCTGTACTTTTGGAAGAAATAATTCGATTAGCTCAAGTTCAATTAATTCGGGATTTTCGTCAATATATTCAATTACACTATCGGGAGGGATTCTTTCAGCGTTAACTTCCTTCAATAATAGCACGTACTTTTCTACAATCCCAATTTGATTTATGAAAATAAACTGTTTGGAGACTAAAGTATCGATTAACTCTTTAAAATCTAATTTTGGAAACGCGGTGTTATACCATTCCCTTAATCCATCTAAAGCAATTGGGCCTTTTGAAAGTTTTTTTAACATTAAAAAGACGTGTTTTTTATTTAGTAAAGTTGCAATCTTTTCTTCCTCGCTTTTTTCTCGAGTATCTTCAAGTGCTGCCCAATATAATTCCTTAACCCATAATTTTATTAAAGAATTGTTTTTATAGATAAGGTCTTTGTCATATTCCTCAAAATTATTAACATCATTTACATAAAACGCAGTGAAAATTTCCTCGTTAGAGAGTAATTTATCAATAAATTCCGTGCATAAGATGTTTACATTTTGCTCTATTTCCAAATTTATTTGTTGATCAAAAATTATAGAGACCATTAACATTTCCTTATTTCCGCGAGCCCAATCAGAATGTATTTCAAAATAATTGTTGTTTGAGATATTTTGTTCAAAAGAATGAGTAAAAAATCCTTCGCTTACTGTTTGATCCATTATATTTGCAATTCTCGTTGAAAGATGTTCATCTAGCATATTTTCGGGATATGAATAAAACACTAGTGGACCAATCTTTCGATGAAAATAAGATAATGCGACAATAGGTTTCAATTAATGAATCTCCGTTAAATATTGTTGTAAAAATCTCTTCAAACTAACTTTAATTTTACATAGAATAAATTAATATTAAAGGTTATATATTCGTAAAAATAAATAAATTTATTTCAATTAAATCTAATTTAAGGTTTTTCCTAAGAGCTAATGTGCCCTATAAAACTTGTAGGATTTGACCTCGATGACTGCCTTTTCGATTCAACTGGTCTTTCTCAAAGAGCAAGAATTAAGGGTATAGATGCGATGTTAAGCTTAGGGTTAAAAATTGAAAGGCAAAAAGCCTTGATCTTAATCCAAGAAATCGTTGCTGAATATGGTTCTAATTCTTCAAAGCACTATGATTACTTTATTAGGAGATTAAACCTATATGAAAATTATGCAATCAGTTTTAACGAGCAAGTTAGATACATTACAGCAGCGGTAATGGCTTATCATGGTCAAAAAATTAAGCATATTCAACTCTACGACGATGTTTTAAAATCCTTAGAAAAACTTAAAAAATCTTCAATTAAAACCGCGATTATAACGGATGGAATTCCTATCAAACAATATGAGAAGATATTGCGACTTGGGATAGACGATTTGATTGATCTAGTCGTAATCTCTGATGAAATTGGGATAAGAAAACCAAATCCTGAGCTATTTTCTTATTGTTTGAAGAAATTTAAGGTAAAGGGACACGAAACTATTTATGTTGGAGATAATATCTACAAGGATATAATACCCGCTAATTTTAATAAAATTCATAGCGTTTACATACATCGGGGTGGAAAATATGATACCAATGTTACAGGTGAAACTATTTCTGAAGAAAACAAACCTGATCATGAAATTTCAGGGCTAGATGAACTTTTCAATATTATCAATGATATCAATAAAAAATTTTATATCGGAAAAGTCTAATGATACGTCTTGCTTGTATTCAACCAGAAATTTTACACCAAATAGATAAAAGTTACTCTGAAGTAGAAAAAATATTAAATTCTCTTATTAAGCACCACAATAATTGTGATATTATTTGTTTACCGGAAAGATGGATATCACCTATTAATGAAAAAGAACTTAATGTTCAAAAAGAAAGGGGAAGCAGTTATAAATTTATAAAAAATTTAGCAAAAGAATACGGAATAGGTATAATATCAGGAGCTTTGTGGGAAAAAAGAAAAGATACGATTAAACCGAGAATCACTAGTTATTTCTTTGATAATAATGGTGCTGAGATTAATAGACAAGATAAAATACATCTTTATTCATATGAAAAGCTTAACTTTGAACCAGGTAAGGAATTAGTCATTTTTTCATTTAAAAAAATCAGTTTTACAATTTTAATTTGTTTTGATATGGCTTTTTTTGAAACCCCTCGACTTTCTGCTGAAAACGGGGCTGATCTATTATTCTCTCCTACGCAAATTAGCGTAGATGGGATGTTAAATTGGAAAACATATTTAAAAACTCGAGCTCTAGAAAACAGGATACCAATTGTAGCATGTAACACTTTTGGGACAATAATAAAAAGGAAATTTCCAGGAAATAGTAAAATAATATCGTTTGAAAAAGATTATATATCGCCTTCAAAACTAAGGGTAATTGAAGGTCCCATTGATACGAGTGGATATATATACGATGAGATTGATTTAGCATTTCCAAAAAAGCTGAGAAAATTGAGATTTAAAGAAATTATAGATAAAAATGCAATTATCATAAGAAAAACTAATTAAATAAGAAAAACATAACCTTTTCTTAAATTTGGTTCTAATTTTTTATCAACTTGCAGACTGGTTTTCAAATTTAAATTGGAGCAGTTTTAGATCCAATGACCTATCTCCCGGGGGGTTTAAATATGAACTTTTAAATTAATAATAAAAAATAAAAAATAAAAAAGAAAATGATTTCTGCACAAAGGATAAATATTGAATTTGTAGGTCCAAGAGCGTTATTTGATCAAGCATATATCCCTCCTAAAATATTACATCGAAAAACAGAAGAAAAATCGCTTTATTCAATTCTTAAAGATTCGTTATACGATGAATTTCAACTAAATATATTATTTTCAGGTTTACAAGGAATTGGGAAAAAAGTCATTGTAAACAAGGTCTTGAACGACATATCTACTTTAAATACTGAACTTATAAAAATCCAAATTGATTGTTCTGAAAAAAGTTTGGAAGAGATTTTAGTTTCTTTAATAGCTGAAGTTGGAAGCAGAAAGAACATCAATTTTGATTATAAATCGTTCCTAAATTCTTCTATTTTGGATTTATGGAACTTGTTTAAACTAGTATGTAGAAAAGTAGACCATAATATCACCCTAGTGTTTAATAACATTGAACACATACAACCAGAGGCTTTTAAAAAATTTTTAAAATACGGCAAAGAAAACAAAATTAATGTAATATCTACGGGTAATCAAGTTTTAAGATCCTCCATCCTGGAAATTTTGAGCGAATTTGACTTTAAGAAGAAATTAGACTACTTTTCATTCTCCGAGCTTAACGATATTATAAAACAAAGAATTTCTTTGGCATTCATTAATGAGATCGATAAAGAGTTAATAGATTTAATAACTGATTTGATTTTCGAGCACCATGTACCTGTTCCAGGAAAAGGTATTGAAATTTTAAGAGAGCTTTATCCTGTTTTAAATCAAAAAATGACTTTAAAAAAGTTCGAGATTTATGATATCCTTCAAAACCAATTTGACACGCTTCAAATTACAGATGAATTCAGTATGATAAGCTATATCTCAGAATCAGATCTGTTAAACCTAATTTTTCTGGATAATTTATCTAATTATTTTCTAAAAAATGCAAATCTTTATATAACCATCCAGGAATTAAGAGAACTTTATTATGTAACATGTGAATCAATAGATTATGAAAAGGATATAGAGGAATTTAAACGTTTAATCGTTAATTTACGCAATATAGGGATATTAAACGCTTCAAAAAAAAATAATGTAAATAATTTTCGATACTTTAACGACAATGTCTTGAATTATGATAACTACTTTATGGTTATAAACCCAAAGCAACTAAAGCCTATCATGGATGCGATTTTCACCAAACACTAATTTTTTTTTATTAAAGAACTTTAATATTGCCTTAAATTGCATAGATTTAATAGTCTATTAAAAACGAGAATCCTAACATTCATATCCCGAGCATATAAATAGATGAAATCATACTTTATTTTTATAATAGAATGAATGAAATGGCGATTCAAATTTGACCTACATTAAAAAAATTTCTATGACCGGATTTAAATCATTCGGTAACAGAACTGTTACTCTTAGACTTTCAAGCGGTTTTACTTGTATAGTAGGCCCTAATGGGGCTGGAAAATCTAATATTATTGACGCTTTAACATTTGCTTTAGGTAGACTGAGCAAAAAAACTATGAGAGCTAAGAGTCTTGAAGATTTGATTTTTGCTGGATCCCGAGGTAAAAACCCTTCAAATAGAGCTTCGGTCACATTATATTTCGATAACTCAGAGGAAATTTTTCCAGGTGGAACAGAAACATTTGAAGTTACTCGAACAATTCAACGAGGTGGGGGTGGAGGGTATAAGATGAACGGTAAAAAGTCCACTAGAACTCAAATTCTTAATGCTCTTGCAGCTGCAAATGTAGATCCTGATGGAAGTAATCAATTCGTTCTGCAAGGGAAAATAGTAGAATTAACTCACATGAACCCGGTAGCACGCAGAATTTTTATAGAAGAACTTATTGGCCTACAGAAATACGATGAGATGAAGGATGGAACTATGAAGGAATTAGAAAAGGCTGAAAGAGATCTAGGCCAATTTGAAGCAATTTTCAAAGAAGTTTCTTCTCAATTAAAAAAAGTAGAAAAAGAAAAGAATGATGCACTGGCATGGAAAGAGTTAGATGAACAAATCGACTTATACAACGCTCAATTGATAGCATTAAAGATAGAGAAATTAAGGAAGGAAGAAAATGATCTAGAAAAAAGTATTGAAGAATCTAATACAATCTTAGAAGAATTAAAAGAAAAATTAACAAGACAGGACGATATTTTAAAACAAGAATCATTAGTTATGGAAAATATTCAAAAAACCATAACTGAAAAAGAAAAAGAAAGGGAAATAATCAATGAAAAAATTACTCAACTTAAAACGCAACAATCTTCAAATCAAACATCTTTAACCCTCGCAAATAAGTCAGTTGAAAAAATTTCTCAAGAAATTAATACTTTGGAAAAATTACAGATGGTACTTGATGAAAGTCAAACATTTGATTCTTTAATTGGATCAGAAATGAAGGTTGTAGCAGATATTGAGAGTCAAATTGAAGCAGCAAAAGCAGAAATAGAAAGTAAACACCAAAAACAAGCTGACATTGATGCAACAATTAAAGATCAAAACGATGTAAAAACAGGATTTAATGGAGAAATTTCTATTATAAAGCAAAATATTTCATCGAATAAAGCTCAAATTAAAATTCTGAAAGAAAATATTAAAAAAAACGAAGGAAAAAAACAGAAATTAGAACTAGATCTTAGCAAATTAAAAGGAGAATCAGAAAGCATTGAAGATGCGATAGCCAATACAAAAAATGAAGCTGAAGCTACAAGAAAAGAAATTAATGACTTAAATATAAAAATCTCAAAAGAGAACGAAAATCAACAAGATCTAGAGAAAATTATTGTAACACTACAGGAAGATAAGAACAAACTTAATTCAAAGTCAACAGATTTCAAATCTATGTTATCGTCACTAACTACGGAGATTAAAATGAACACCGATAGGATAGAAAAGTTGAACTCAGATAAAATTAAAACTGAGGAAAAAATAAAAGAATTAAGTAAAGGGAAAGACACAGAAGAGGTGTTAAAAGAGCTATTAAAGGAAAAAGAAGCTCAAGCTAACGAACTAAACAGTTATCGACAACAATTAAAAGATGAAGATTCTATTTATAGAAAAAATGAACAAGAATTAGAATTATTTTCAATGAAACAAGATTCTATTGAATCAGAAATTAATGATAACATGACTAAAATTGATAATATTAATACGAGGTTAATTCTATTAAAAAAAGAATCAACCAATCTTGAGAGAGAAAAACAAGATTTAGAATTAAAATCGTCAACTCTAAACGCAAATTTAACTAAAATTAGCTCTGAATCAGAAGGGCTTAATAAAAGAAAAGATAACATCCAAAGACGAATAGGAGAGCTAACTACTGAGAAAAATAATTTGTTAGCTAAAATAGAAACTACAGAAAAAGAATACGAAAGAAATACAGAAGATATAACCGGAATCCTGCAAATATTGAACATGCTCACTCAGAATATCAATATTTCCGTCGAATCTATAAAGAGCAACATTCAACAGTCTAACGCTGAGGCAATTGATACATCAGCAGTCAATTTTAAACAATTTGTCCTTGACATTATCGACATCATGAAGACGATTGAAGACGTAAGCTCTGAAGCTGAAGCTGAAGCAGAACAGAAACCAGAAACTGCTGAAATGTCTGAAACACTTAAGTCTATCCTTCAGACATTAACTCTTTTCACTGAGAATGTTGACACTACGATAGATCAGTTAATTGACTCTGTAAAGGAAACTGCTGATATAGAGATTCAACAATCTACATCAACTTTTGATAGCTTCGTTCAAGATTTAATGGAAATTCTTGAGAATGTATATTTATCATTGCGAAAACTCACCATCTCAAAATCCCAAGAGCAGTATAAACAGCTTGAAGAGATTACTGAAAATATTGCATCTCAAAATGGGGATCTAAACAAAATTGAGAAAAATTTAACCAGGATAAATACTCAAGAAAAGCATGATTCAGACGATTTATCAGTTACTAATAAGAGGCTAGAAGAAGTTAATAAGAGAATCACCGAATTAATTGAAAAAATAGAAAAATCTGAAGCTGAGATTAAGCAAAGGAATACTGTAATAGGAGAAAAACAAAAAGAAAATTTTAATGAAGAAATAAACAATTTAAAACAACTCAAAGAGGACTACTGGGACAAAGTTTCTACCATCAAGGATAATATAGAACTAAAGCAGCAAGGATTAGACGATCTGCAAAAAAAACTTCAAGAATTGCATGGAATACAAAATTTTTATGAAAAAATCATTGATATTGAGAATAATATCCAAGAACTAAATTCAAATATAGAAAATAAGAAAAATACCATAATTAACACTGAAGAAAACATTAAAAATCTCAATTTAGAACAAGAAGCTTTAACATTAAAAATCGATTCTCACATTTTAGAAAAAAATAAGTTTTGGGAGAATACAGAAAAGTTAAGAACTCATATTGGTGACCAAAATAAAAAATTAGAGAGCACAATGGATAACCTAAGGGCACTTGAAAATGTTATGATGGTTATCAATTCAATTGAAGAATTAGCTAAGGAAAACTTGGAAGCTAACGCAAATATTAAAACTTGTGCTCAAGACATGGAGGGTTTTAATACCCAAGTAGAAGAGGTGCAAAAGAAAGTCAATGAAATCCAATTAGTCATAAATGCTTTAAGAGAAGATAAAAACAAAGAGTTGGAAGCGCAAAAAAAAGTTCAAAAAGAATTAAATAAATTCAATAAAGATCTTCAAAAAATACAAGCAAAATTAAACGAATTAAATAAAAATAAAGAACGAGAACAAAAAATAATATCTCTTAACCAAGACATCAAAGAAACTGAGAAACAAATAGAATTAATAGTAAAAGATATTGAAAACATTGAAACTGAATTAAAACAAGAAGAAGACAAAAAGAACATAAAACAGGAAGAAATTAATAAACAGATTCAAGGAAAAGATATATCCTGGCAAAAACAAAAAAATTATCAAAAAGTAATAAACGATCTACGCTCTGATCTTTCGATGCAAAATGCAAAACTAAACAATTTTGAATCAAAAAAGATTATTACTACCGATCAGATAGAAACCCTTTATCAGAGATCGAAGGATTACGGTGCTTTGCCAGTAGTGACTGACGAACTCTCAGAATCCGGATTACAATCAGATATTTCTACAGCTTCTAACAAGAAAAAAGCTTTGGAACCTGTTAACTTGAAAGCTATTACGCAATATGATACGGTAAAAGAGCGATTTGACGAAATAGATATGAGAAGGCAAACGATACAACGCGAAAGAAAAGCAATTCTCGACGCTATTGAAAAAATCGAATTGGAAAAAACTCGAACATTCATGAAGGCTTACCACGAAATTAATCGTGAGTTTGCTCGCATATTTCAGAAGCTTTCACCGGGGGGATCTGCAAAAATGATTCTCGATAGACCAGATA
>SOKP01000146.1 GCA_004375715.1 Promethearchaeota archaeon
CAAAATCAAGAAATGTGAATGGTTTTATTGAAACAAGCTCTAAATCGGGAGAAAATGTAGAAAAAACCTTCGAAGCATTAACGAGATTAATGCTTAATGACGCAAAATAGAAATTGAATAGTCTTACTCTACGCAATAAACCATATATTTACAGAAAAAGCACTACTTCTATTAAACTATTATCTATTTATGATCTCAGTAATTTTTTCGGGTACTCTTGTATTTATCCTCCGATTCAAAACCATCGTTTGATATTCCATGTCTTTCCTATATTGGGTCGCATACCCGATTAACTGCTCGATAATTTCAATTTCTTTCTCTACATCACTAATACAATACCCACCAAAGCTGGGTATTTCAGCGTACTTCTGATTTAGAATTTCTTGAAGCTCGGCCGGTAACACATCAGTTCTATCTTTTAACGCTGAATTTATGGAATCAAGTAGATATCTATATCTTTCTTGTTTGCCGAACTGACATAAAACGCATTTCATGGCTCTATTTTTAAGAATATAAAGTATTATGATACCAATAAGGTATCTAAAAGATTCGACTATTTCATTAAAGATACCTTTTTTCATGTATTTTTTCACGATAATTTCTGTAATTGAATATAAACTTGAGAAATATATCGCTCTGGAAAAATAGGCGGGATCAACACAGAACAATCGTGTGAACCAAAAGGGGCTAATTTCGAGAGGCGGATCTTCATGAAGGATATAGTTTACTAATCTTCCGTCCCGTTCTTTGTATAGTGTCGTTTCTCTTTTTAGAATATTTAAGTATGTTGAAATTGTGGAACGCGCGATTTCTTTAAAAAATTTCTTATACTCTAATTCTACTTCACGCGTTGTGACTTTTTTCTTACCTTCGAGAAGAAATTTAAGCATGATACCTAAAATTCGATTCTCATGAAGTCTTCCCGTTTTTACCTGCTGTTGCTCGCTCTCGTCTTCCCGTATGTTATAAATATCAATTAATTCAGGAGCGATTTCGTGAATAATCTTTTCTAATATATAGATGTTTAATTCAGTAATTTCTAACAATCCTCAAAATTGATATTTATATAACTTATTAAAAAAAATGTAAACTTTTAATAATATTTATTCTAGTTACACCGAAGAATCCAAATATATAATGCAGAACTAATCGAAGCGGCGCGAGATAAAAGATATAAAAAAAATAGATGAATTATAGATTTTTATGAATTGTATCTTGGCGATTATTGACCATGTTTTTCTTTCCAGATTGGATCGTTGATTTGTAATATCCTACGTTGAACCTTACCAAGGATATTTTTAGGAACTTCCGTGATAAACTCGATTTTTGATGGACACTTCCATTTCGTTAAGTTTTCTTGCGTCCAAGCAATCAATTCCTCTTCAGTAATCTTACCGACATATTCAGGTTTCAATTCAACCCAAGCTTTTGTGATTTCGCCGACTTTTCCAGCAGGATCGGGTAGACCAGACACTGCTGCTTCAGACACTGCTTCGTGCTTCATTAACATCGATTCTACCTCTTTTGGGAAAACAGAATGTCCTGCTACTTTAATTAGTTGCTTTTTTCTATCTCTAATCTCAATAGTCCCATCTTCATTCATAAAACCGATGTCTCCAGTTAAGAGCCATAATGCTCCTTTATATGTTTTAATAGTTTCGCTGGTTTCTTCTGGTTGATTGAGGTATTCGTACATAATTTGAGGACCGTGTACACAAATTTCACCAGTGTGTTCTTCTCCAAAATTAGTATCGTCCGGATTTCCCAAACAAATGGGTCCATCGTCAAAATTATCAGTTGGCCATATACCCCATTCAGTGCCTGGTACAGGTAATCCAATAACTCCTATTGGACTTTCACCAAAGAGATTGCCTGCGCTAATGAGAGGCGAAGTTTCTGTTAATCCATAACCTTCTACAATATTACCTCCTGTGTTATTTACAAAAGCATCTCGTACTGGTAGATGTAGAGGACCTGCTCCTGACGCACATAATTTTAATTTGCCCATTACTCCCGGATATTTCCCTTTGATATCTGGAAAATCAGCTAATCGCTTAAATAAAATTTCAGCACCGGCATAAACTAATCCTTCTGGGGCTGGTAACTTTTCAATGTGTTCTAATAATTCTTCTGTCGGTGGAGGCGTTGGAAACATCATTATCCATCCTCCAAATGCGATAGTTGCGTTCATAACTATTGTATGAGCAAAACTGTGAAAAAATGGAAGTACTCCAAGGTTTCCTATTCCCGGTTTCTCACCACCAAGCCAATATTTGGCCTGTTCTGCATTAGAAACTGCATTAAAATGAGTCAATACAGCAGCTTTTGGTACTCCCGTTGTTCCACCTGTCATAATGTAAGTAACTGGGTGTGTTTTAACGTCGATTTTAACTTCAGGAACGTTTGGTTTGGTGTCTAACATATCCATAAAATTAACCGCGCCAGGGACATTTACTTTTCCCTTAGGAATGATTCCTAATCTCTTTCCTAATGCACGTTTAATACCTAAACCATGAGCTAAATCAGCAAGATTAGTATATATAACTTTTTTAACTGTACTTTTTCCAAGAATCTCTCCAATATAAGGTAAATTTTTCTTTATGCGA
>SOKP01000051.1 GCA_004375715.1 Promethearchaeota archaeon
TCTAAAGAAAGATCACAAGATTGGTTTTCATACATACCCAGATTTGATCCAGAAATAGGTAAAATGGATTTAAATCCAGACGGGAAGGAATCTAGACATTGGGAAATACAATTGAAAGTAGCTGAAGAACTAGGACTCGGTACGCGAGATTATAACTTAATCGAAGTGATAGTGGACGGTCAGAAAAAGAGGTAGTCTTATGTTTACTATTTTAAATTTTCTTATTCAACAAAATTTTTATCATAAATTAAATTAGAGATATAACTAAACTTTCTTCTTATGAATAAAGGTGATTTAATGAAATCAATTTTGACATTTGAGGAAGTAAGAAATGCGATTATAGGACAGAATTTTGTATTTCAAACTCCCTATGGAAACCGTTTACTTCTTTATGTTGACTACACTGCATCGGGCAGGTCTATTAAATTTATAGAACAATTTCTAATTAAAATTCAACGGGAATATGCAAACACTCATACTGAAGACGCTGTAACTGGTCGTCATATGACGAAAATCCTACACCAAGCAGAGGTATTAATAAAAAAAGCCTTTAATGCGGAAAAGAACTGTCGAATTATAGCCACAGGCACAGGAGCAACGGGAGCAATTTCTAAATTCCAGGAAATTATAGGTATACGCTTACCCCCAGCAACAAAAGAACTTATGCGAACTTTATTAGATAAATCTGCTAAGGATAATGGTTTAGAACAAAATTTAAATGATGAACTTATAAAAGAAATAAATCGATTCAAACCTGTTGTTTTTATAGGTCCTTACGAGCATCATTCCAACGATATAATGTGGCGTGAAGCTATAGCCGAAGTTATAACTATTCAACTTACTCCCGACGGTTATTTTGACTTAGAGGATTTAGAACGTCAAGTTTCAGACCCAAAGTATAAGAATAGATTAAAGATCGGTTCTTTCTCAGCAGCATCCAATGTAACCGGTTTGAAATCTCCTGTTTATGAAATCTCCCGAATCTTACATAAATATGGGTGTATTGTATGTTTTGATTTCGCCGCTAGCGCTCCTTATGTAAAAATTGATATGAATAAAGATCCAGATACATATTTTGATGCAATTTTTATCTCTCCACACAAATTCGTAGGAGGTCCAGGATCGTCAGGAATTTTAGTGTTCAATGAAAGAGTTTACAAAACTGCTCTCTCTCCAACTTCAGCTGGAGGTGGAACTGTAGATTTTGTTACTTCTATATCAGTAGATTACTCAGAAGACATTGAAATAAGAGAAAAAGCGGGAACTCCTGGGGTGTTGCAAACAATTAAAGCAGCATTGGCTATTGATTTAAAAGACGCTATAGGCATCGAATATATTGAAACTAAAGAATTAGAATATACAACAATAGCATTGGAACGACTTTCCAAACATTCAAAAATCGAAATTTTGGGACCACTGGATCCAAAAAATCGCATTTCTGTTATGTCATTTTTGATCAAACATGATGATAAATACTTGCACCCAAAATTTATTACTAAATTGCTCAACGATTTGTTTGGAATTCAAAGTCGGGCGGGTTGCATGTGTGCAGGACCATATGGACACTTATTACTCAACTTAGAGGAAGAACGATCTCAAATGTTTCGATGTATTACCCAAAAGGGAAAAATCGGATTTAAACCAGGATGGTGCCGTGTTAATTTTCATTACTTATTATCCAAACTAGAGTTTGAATTTATCTGTAAGGCTATTGAATTTATAGCTGATTATGGACATTTATTTCTTGATGACTATTCTTTTAATATTAACTCCGGAGAATGGACACATCTAAACTTTGAAGATACTCAAGATAATAATCAACCAGATATTAAATCAATACTCTCGATAGATTTAAAAAACTGCTTTGATGAGGAAATTATAAACCAAAATGCCGAATTTACTAAGTATTTGAACGAGGCTAAGAAAATTGTAAAGAATTTTGAAGGCCAAAGGGAATATCAACAATTTGACGATGCCTTAATTGAGGAATTAAGGTGGTTTAATTTTATACACCTTACCAAATGAAATTAAAAATAGAAAGAAATTTAAAAAAATAGTTTTAAGAAGAAACATTCAAATTATTAAACGCCATATAAGGAAATAGCGAATTTTCAATAAATTCTCGTTCTTTAGAGATATATATGCAATTTTTCACTATTTCAAGGACATTACCGCTAACATTTCCTAGTTTAATTGGATTTTGGAACTCACCGAGTAAATCTGAGAAAAGTATATGTGAGGGAAATTTAATTAAATATAAAGTAAATCCAGATTTCTTAGAATCAAGAATTAAGATATTAGAAGAAATAAAATATGATAATCATCATGGTATAGAAAATGCGGATGTTATTATTTCGGGAGGATTGGGATTAGGTAAAAAAGAAGCTTTTATTTTACTGGAAGAATTAGCAGATGAACTAAATGGAGTGATCGCAGCAAGTAGACCTACAGTTGATGCTGGATGGGCAGATAATTCAATTCAAGTTGGAATGTCTGGAAGAGTTGTGCAACCGTAATTGTATATTGCTTGTGGTATTTCAGGTGCTGTTCAACACCGAGTTGGTATGGAAACTTCTAATGTTATTATTGCGATTAATAAAAATGAATAAGCTCCCATATTTGATATTGCAGATTTTGGTATTGTAGCTAATTTATATGATGTTATTTCTGAATTGATCAAAAATCTTAAAAAAAAAAGAGAAAGCTGAATACTAAGCATTTTAAAATTCATATTCTTCTATTTTAACTAAAAAATAACTCTTTTTTAGTTAAAGTAAATATTAGAAACAATCGAATTTCATAAAAAAAATAAAAAATATTTATTCCAAATTTATACGACCCATTGCTCTAAAATTTAGTTCTTTATTAAACTTGTCATAATCATAGATCCTTCGTCCATCAATTAAATTTGGTGTTTTCATATGTTTCTTGTAATCATCAGGAGTTAATTCTTTAAATTCATCCCAATCAGTAATTAATAAGGTGCATTCAGAATTTTTTAATGCCTCTTCAATTGATTTTGCATATTTGATTTTGTCTCCTATTGCTTCTTCAGCAGATTCTTTTGCTTTAGGATCATAACCAATAATATCAGTCACATTTCTTTTTCTTAATTCATTGATAACTCTAATACTTGGAGCTTCTCTCATATCATCTGTTCCTGGTTTGAAAGATAAACCCAAAATCGAAATTTTCTTATTTATTAAATTCCCAATTAGTTCTTCAGCCACATCTACGATATGGATCGCTTGATTTTCATTTAAATCGAGAACTGCTTGCAAAACTTTTGAATTAAACCCGAGATTTCTTGCCCATTTTTTAATGGCACTTAGGTCTTTATGAAAACACGATCCTCCAAATCCAACACCTGCTCTAAAAAATTTTGGATTGATTCGCTCATCAAGTCCAATGCCTTTCATAACATCATTTACATCAACATTAGGGATTAATTCAGCAAAATTTGCAAACTCATTAGCGAAACTTATTTTAGTACAAAGAAAACTGTTATTAGCATATTTCACTAATTCAGCACTTTCAATATTCATTCTTTCAATTGGAGGGAATCGATCTTCATAAAATAATCTCCACATATTTTCTAATGTATCACCACTTTTCTTATCAAATTCTCCTATGATAAGCCTATTTGGATGAAAAGTATCATAAACTGAAGAACCTTCTCGTAAGAATTCGGGTTGCATTCCAAGTCCTATAGCTTTACCAAGTTGTTTGGAGCTTTTTTGAATAAGATTTTTTCCAATTAGATTTCGAGTAGTTCCTGGTACAGCAGTACTCCTGTTGACAACCAGATGAAAATCCTTTTTTTTAGCTAATGCTTTCCCAATCTCTTTAGATACGGTATTGATAAAACTAAGATCAATGCTATTATCTTCTCTCATTGGCGTCCCTACTGATATAAAAGTAATGTCTGTATTTAGTACCGCCATTTGATTATCTGATGTCACCATTAATTTATTTTCTTTAATAACTTGTTTTAATACATCATCTAAACCCTCTTCATAAAAAGGAGCTTGTCCACTATTAATCAAATCAATATGATCTTCAATTATTGTAGTTGCTATAACATTAAATCCTCGACTTGCTAAAACAGAGGCAGTTACTAAGCCTACGTAACCACATCCTGCAATCGATATTTTTGGTTTATCCATAATGATTAGATATAAATAATTTTCAATTATATATTTTATGGCATGGTCAGCTAATTGAGTTGATATTTGATTTTATATAATGAAGAATCTTCCACTTTTTTTACCCAAACCCAAGGATCCGATTAACTCTTAAAGTTTTTTATAACCTTATTGTTTTTATTCATATTATTTACTTATAAATAATTTTCTAAAAATGTTTCAATGTCTTTTATATATTCAGTAATACCACCCTCAATCAATAATTTTTTAATGTCATCAGGTAATTTTTTTTGATCAACTTTAGCGGTTATTTTTCCAAGCCATAAGTGTGGTGTACTTGAATAATATACAAAAATATGATCTTTTTGTATAGTTTGAATATTTTGATAAAATGGAACCTCAAATGAAATACCATTAGTTCTATTAATGATCATATTATCAATTTGTTCCCCTAAAGCAGCTTTAACAGTAATTTCGTAAGGATCTATTTTTGACACCATAGATATCATTCTTGTTGTCCCTGAAAATCTTGAATTAACTTCTAATACGTATAAATTATCATCAACTAATAACATATCAATATCTAACCAACCTGTACTTTGAACTGCTATAGCTACTCTTTTTGCGTAATTTATAATTTTATCTTCAATTTCCTTACTCCAGTTATATGGGCAGAATCTTAACCGATTTAATGCATGTCTTGTTTCAACTGATGTAATTCCTTTATAGACTGGAGGATAAATAACATGATTTGAATTATGTGTAAAAATATCTACAGAGATCTCTATTGCAGTGATGAAATCCTCAATGATAAATGGATAATTCAAATGGCTTATTGACTCATTACGAAAAATCTTAGTATTTAGTATAAACTGTCCTTTTCCGGACCATTCACATAGTGGTTTACAAATATAAATACCCTTAGCATTTTTTAAAAATGATTTTAATTCAGTGCTATTATGAATTAAATGACCATCTAAAGTCGGAATACTATTAGAATTTAATATTGATTTTGTTATCCATTTATTATTACAAATAACAGCACATTCAGTAGATTGTCCGATGAAAGGCATACCAATTTTATCACAATATTCTTTTAAAAAGCTATCGAGAACTACTAAATTATCATAACCTACAGTTGAAATGCAAAAATCAATTTCATTTGACTTTACTTTTTCAAAGAAAGTGAAATACAATTAAAAGTAGCTGAAGAACTAGGGCTTGGTACACGAGATTATAAGTTAATCGAAGTGAAACCTGAAGGTAAGAAATAGAATCCTCTTCCCTTTTTATTTTTAATAGTTATAAAGCTCCATTTACTCATAAGATCATTTACAATATTGTTATTTTGAGCCTTTATTAATACCATCAATTTTTAATAAGATTAGAAAAGTTAGAGGTTGGGAGATAATAGCGATTCCAGTTTGTAATGTTGATGTTAATTATTAAATTAAAATTTTATTTTTGATTTCTTCTATGAGAACATGATTTTTGTCATAATTGTTAAAAATTTAATGTTCCAAGCGAAAACTGTATAACATATATATAATCCCGAATATTTCCCTCTATAGGAAAAGATTGGATGAATGGAAAAATGAAGGGCAAACTCTTAAATTCATTATTAAGATATAAGAAATGGTTGGTAATCTGGATTATTTTTATAATTTTATTTTGTACCACATTAATAATCAATGCGGGAATCATAGGAACCATTAATATATATGCGATATTAACTCATAACTTTGCGATCGATACAGCACTAATATTCCTATCAATCCCTATCATTTCTATAATAGCATTTATAATAGGAGGTTATATCTTTACACCCTTATTCATATTTATCCATAAAAAAGTTTTAGGTAGAAATTTAATATATGGTATCAGAGAAATGCAAAGACCTAAAGATTTTAAGGGTGCTTTCATGAATTCACTATTTCCTGCATTGTTGGCAGTTAATTTAGGGATTCTTCTAAGCGACGAGAGCGTACTCTATGATTTACTTTTTGTGGATTCATTTCAACCAGGATCCGCTATATATCAAATTCTTACTTTATTAATTCTTTTTCCACTTGTCTGTGGAATAGGGATAGGTGTATTTTCAGCAGCTTATTTTTTACTTGAGTCGGGAATTGAATACACAAATAAAGAACAAAAAAAAGTACGCCGTGGTGCCTTTCCTACCGAAATCAGGTCAATTGGTGGTTTCTATTTATACTATTTTAAAGGGTATGCTGGTATTTCCGTCGTAATTAGTCTAATTACATTAATAATTTCATTTTTCTCTGTTCTTGAAGGGTTGAGTATTGTTACCTATATCATGAATATCTTTTTATGGCCGTTAGTTCCTTTTATCATAACTTTTTTCATGATCCCAGTCTTTATCATTCAGGATTTTACCTATGAAAGAAGAAAAAAATATACACTAAAATGGGCTGAAAAATTCGAAATTCAGGGACAGTTAGAAGATCCTTTAGGATTAAATTGAGATTTTTTAAAAAAAAATTATTTATCTATTCCAAAATCTCATATTTTTTTTTATCTTTTCTACGAGGTTAAGCTAGATCGTGGCTGTAATATTCTAAATAGTTAATGTGCTAAACCATAGAGAATCCAGAAAATATTTTTTCTTGAATTCAATTAATTTATATTTTTAAAATAATTATTTTTTTTCAATGAAGCCACTTTTAACTTTCAAAGAAGTAAGAGAAGCCTTAATTGGAAGGTATTTTACGTTCCAAACTCCTTACGGAATGCGCTTGCTCACATATGTAGATTACACAGCGTCTGGAAGATCACTTAAATTTATTGAAAAGTATTTAATAAAGATTCAAAAGGAATATGCCAATACACATACGGAAGATGATGTAACGGGTCGTCACATGACGAATCTCTTACATCAAGCAGAAAAAATAATAAAAAAAGCTTTTAATGCCGAATCAAATTGTCGAATTATAGCAATTGGTACCGGGGCAACAGGCGCGATAATCAAATTCCAAGAGATTTTAGGTATCCGCTTACCGCCAGCAACAAAAAAATTATTACAACAGTTGATGGATAAATCCTCAGCAGAAAATGTATTAGATCCAGCTTTCAAAAAAGTCTTTGATATGGAGATCGACCGGTTAAAACCTGTTGTTTTCATTGGTCCTTAAGAACATCATTCTAACGACATAACGTGGCGAGAAGCTATTGCAGAAGTAGTAACCATACAACTCAAGCCAGATGGATACATTGATTTAAAAGATTTAGAAAACCAAGTTTCAGACCCGGAATATAAAGATAGATTAAAAATAGGATCTTTTTCAGCAGCATCAAACATTACAGGACTTAGATCACCCGTTTACGAAATTGCTCGTATAATCCATAAGTATGGAGGATTAGTATGTTTTGACTACGCTGCGAGTGCTCCGTATGTAAAAATTGATATGAATATGGACTCTGAATCATTTTTTGATGCTATTTTTATATCGCCACACAAATTCGTAGGAGGTCCAGGATCGTCAGGAATTTTAGTGTTCAACGAAAGGATTTACGATCAGACGCTCTCTCCAACCGCTGCTGGAGGAGGGACCGTTGATTTTGTAAGCACGACTACCGTTGATTATTCAGAAGATATAGAAATAAGGGAAAAAGCGGGTACTCCTGGAGTTTTGCAAACTATTAAAGCAGCTTTAGTTATAGATTTAAAAGATGCTCTTGGAATTGATAATATTGAATCGAAAGAATTAGAATATACAACAAAAGCATTGGAACGATTATCTAAACATTCAAAAATCGAAATTCTAGGACCAATAGACCCTGAAAATCGCATTTCTATTGTGTCGTTTATGATTAAGCATGAAGATAAGTATTTACACCCTAAATTTATTACTAAACTTCTTAACGATTTGTTTGGAATTCAAAGTCGTGCGGGTTGCATGTGCGCGGGGCCATATGGACATTTATTGCTCAAGATTGGCGAAGAACGATCTCAAAAATTTCGATGTGTTATTCAACAGGGGAAACTTGGAATTCGACCTGGATGGTGTCGTGTTAATTTCCACTATTTGTTTTCAGAAATCGAGTTTCAATTTGTTTGCCAATCCATAGAATTCATTGCAGATTATGGGTATCTTTTTCTAAAGGACTATTCTTTTGATATTAAAACGGGAGAATGGGTCCACATTAATTTCAAAGACACATACCTATTTAGTAAGCCGGATATTAAAACAGTGTTATCTTTAAATTTACAGAACTGTTTTGATGAGGAAGTCATTGATCAGAAAAAAGAATTCGCTAAATATCTAAAATGCGCTAAGGAGTTAGCTCAAAATATTGGAATGGAAGAAGAATATCTTCAATTTGAGGATTCTGAAATTGAGAAATTAAGATGGTTTAATTTTTCTCATACAAATGAAGATTGAGAAGAATATTCGGATTTCAAAGATATTAAAGGAAAAAAAATTAAGATGATACATTCAAATTGTTAAACGCCATATATGGAA
This sequence comes from Promethearchaeota archaeon, assembly GCA_004375715.1. Taxonomy (GTDB): domain Archaea; phylum Asgardarchaeota; class Lokiarchaeia; order Sigyniarchaeales; family SOKP01; genus SOKP01. Next base: position 8,630 of record SOKP01000051.1, read on the forward strand.
ATAGAGTATTTTCAATAAATTCTCGTTCTTTAGAGATATACACGCAATTTTTCACCATTTCAAGGACATTACCGCTAACATTTCCGAGCTTAATTGGATTTTTGAACTCACCGTTTTTAATGTAATATCCATTTCTTATTTCCGCTCCAAAATTACCCGAGACATCATCTGGATTTAACCACGAAAACTTATCAATGTAGTAGCCTTCTTTAATATCCGATATCATATCACTAAAAGAAATGTCTCCCGGGAGTATTTTAAAATTACTTATCCCGTTAACAATCGTACCGCTTTCTGCTCGTCTTGCGTTTCCTGTTGATTGTTTCTCTTCCAGCATTGCGTACATTTGATCGTATAATCTATTCTGAAAAACACCATTTTTTACAACTTCCGTTAACTGATGTGGATTACCTTCTGAGTCCCACGAATTAGAGCTCAGACCACCTTCTAACAATCCGTCATCAATTATAGTGATGTTTTCGTTTGCTACTACATCCCCAATGTTGAATCGTGATATTTTTTCGGCATGAGCTTGACCAAGCGCATGAGTTCCAATGACGGGATTAATAGCCTCTTTTAAAACGCTTGGAGAAAAAATGACAAGGGCATTATCAGAAGGTTTAGGTTCTATTGCTCTAAGCGTATCCTTAGCGCTTTTAGCCCAACTGGACACTC
>SOKP01000295.1 GCA_004375715.1 Promethearchaeota archaeon
TAATTGCTATTAAACTCCTCTAACTCATCAGATCGTGAAAGCACACTTTCACGAAGAAATAATTTAAAAAGGACTAAATTCAAGCACAAAAACCGAAACCAGAGGGCATTTTGCTCCATTAACCCCATCAACGGGTCTTATTTTTGTGATTTTCTGGTAAAAAAAATATATTAATCTCCATCTTATTTATTAATTTTAATTAATAATAATTCTTTAAAGAGTTCGAATTTATATGCTTAATAAATAAACTCTTAATAATTACAGTTTTATATAAAAGGGATCAGTAAAATGGTAAAAAGTAAGGAAGAAATTCTCGATAAGCTTAAAAATGTAAAAAAAAACCTCAAAATAAAATATAAAGTAAAATCGATTGGTCTTTTTGGGTCCTATGTAAGTAATAAACAAATAGCTACAAGTGATATCGATTTTTTAGTAGAGTTCGATAATGATGCCGATTTATTTCATTTTGTTGGGCTTTCACGCTATTTAGAAGAAATTTTCAATACAAAAGTAGATGTAATATCAAAACCAAGTTTAAAAGAAGAATTGAAGCAACAGATCCTAAAAGAGGTTATATATGAGTGAAAAGTTTTTGATTTATTTAAAGGATATAAACAAAGCTATTGAAAGTGTCAAGAAATTTATACTAGGAATGAACTTTGAACAATTTAAAAACGACGATAAAACATCGAGTGCTGTTATTCGTAAGTTTGAAATTATTGGAGAAGCAACTAAAAATGTTCCTGATGTGATTAAAGAGAAATATCCTCAAATTCCATGGAAAGATATTGCTGGAATGAGAGATAAATTAATTCATGCTTATTCTGAAGTTGATTTAAATCTAGTTTGGAAAACCATCCATCAAAGGCTACCCGAACTTAAATCTTTTATAGATGACATATTAGAATAAATCTAAATAATTAGGAAGGATTTTCCCTTTTTTCAAGCTATTTTTTATATCACTTCATCCAATATTATGTTTATTTGCGTTCTAAACCTAACACTCAAATGCTTCAAGATTCTAGTTCTTCAGGAGTATAAATATCCAAGAGTTTTCCAGCAAATTTTTTTAAGACGATATAATTAGAAAACATGGGTTCACGATACTTAATTACGAAAAATTTGGGGGATATGGACTGTTCACTGCTCAAAAATGAAGCAGTAAAATAAAACGAAATGTGCGATGTAATAGGATAAGTTTCCTACACATAAGAATTAAGAATAAGCTTTATATCCTTAAAAAAATATGCAACTAAGATACTTTTAAGTATTACTTTAAGTGAGGTAAAATAAATATGAATGAAATATCTGAAGCAATTACAAATTTAGAGGAAGAAAAAGTTTTAAGATTAGTAAAGGAAAAACTAGATGCTGGTGAAGATCCAATCAAGCTTTTAGAGGCGTGTAGGATGGGTATGACTGAAATCGGAAAGGGCTCAGGCGATACTGTATTTTTAACTGATCTCATTATGGCTGGGGAAATTTTTAATGAAGCTATGGAAATTTTGATGCCAAAATTAGTTGGTGCTTCAACAAAAAGTTTAGGGAAAGTAGTAATTGGAACTGTTGAAGGAGATATTCACAATATTGGTAAAGATATAGCCATTAATTTTTTGAAAGCAGAAGGGTTTGAAGTTATTGATTTAGGTGTAGATGTTCCTCCTCAGAAATTCGTCGATGCGATTAAAGAGCACAATACTCCAATTGTAGGTATGAGTGGATTGCTTACATTATCAATAGAACCTATGAAGAAAGCTATAGAAGCAATTGCAGCTGCTAATTTAAGAGATAAAGTAAAAGTTATAATTGGAGGAGAAAGGACGGATCAGAATGTTTCCGATTATGTAGGAGCAGATGCATGGGTTAATGATGCAATAGATGGTGTGAAAATAATTAAAAATTGGGTAGGAGGTGCCTAGAATAATGGACAATGCTGAAGAAATTTATAAAGCGAAATTAGAGAGATTAGAAACTGCTGCGGCAGCAAAAGAACCTGATAGAGTTCCTATTGCAATAAACACTACTTATTTTCCCGCAAAATATGCTGGAGTCAGTTACCAAGATATGTTCCATGATAATAATAAGTACATAGAAGTCATGGCTAAATTCGCTAGAGATTTTAACTGGGATGGATATAATTCCCTTCGATCATTTGAAAGTGTACCTATTGGACTAGCATTAGCGGGATATGATGCCGATTTAGCTATAGGAATGGCTGTCTCTTCCGTTCTAGGTGGAGGCGCATCACACGATATTCTAGCTGATGTTTACTCTTCAAATCCAGGTAGAGAATTAGGAAAAAATGTTGAATCGCAATTCGTTATGGACAAACCCGTTATGAAAGCAGATGAATATGATAGCCTAATCGAGCAACCCTTTGAATTCCTCATGAAAACCGTTGTACCGAGAGCATATAAGAATTTAGCAAATTTGGATTCCCCAAAAGGAGTTGGTACTTTATTAAAGATGGGTCAGGAACTTGCTAAATTTCCAGCTTTTTTCGGGGAATTTGTTGGAAAAATGAAAGAAGAAGCTTGGCTTCCATGGTATTTAGCTTTGACGCCAAATCCATTAGATTTTATTGGGGCGTGGTTAAGAGATTTTGATACGCTTACCTTAGATCTATATAGAATGCCCGAGAAAGTCAAAGCAGCTTGTGAGGCATTAACCGGTGTATTAGCTGCAGTAGGGAAATTGACAGGTACAATCTCAAGGGATGCAACAGGCTCTCGTAGAGTGTTTTGTCCGACTTGGTATAATACGTATTTATCACCCGAACAATATAGAGAATTCCACTTTCCTTATATAAAAAAGATCGTAAATGAATTAGTTGAAGCTGATTTTACACCTCTTTTATGCTTTCAAGGCCGTATGGATCATTTATTAGACACTCTTACGGAATTGCCTGAAGGGAAAGTGATTCTTTGGTTTGATAAGACAGATTTATCAAAAGTAAAAGAAGTTGTAGGAGATAAATATTGTATCGCTGGTGGCATCCTTTCATCACTTCTAATTAGTGGAACTCCACAACAGGTCAAGGATCACATGAAAGAAACGATAGACAAGTATAAACCTGGCGGGGGTTACATAGTAACAACCGAATTTAATGGAATGGGCGACGCTAAAATAGAAAATGTAAAAGCGATGACTGAAGCTGTAATGGAGTATGGAAAATATTAATTAATTAAATTTAGTTCTCTTTTTTTTTATTTTATTTAAAACAAGCTAAACCAAATCTATATGAATATTTATTAGAGGGATATTCAATATCCAGATGTAGCTCACGCAAAGTTTTTATCACTTCAATTCCTACTGCTTCCATTGAATAACGTTTTTCATTTGGAAACCTGCATGTATCTCCAATATCAAAAGTGCAATTACCAGCGTTCTGGATTTTACAATATTTACACGTACCATCATACAGTAACAGTCTTTTCATATAATCTTTATGGTATTGGGTCAAAAATTTCTTAAATTCGTTTTCCAAATCGGGAGATTCAAAACTTTTTGTGAGCAAGAATGTATTTTTAATGAATAATTCTGATCTGTTTGTTCGTTCTTTTTCTATCTTAATATAGGTTTCAAGATCAAACACCGAGTAAATCAAATAGAACACTTTATAAGTTGATAAAACCTTTTCGAGATAAGGTGAATTTGGAGGACAACTCCACGAATGACCATAAAAAGGACACCTAAAACTAGGTGAAACACACATCTCCTGAACTTTACGATCGAAATAAATATCATTATATTTTATTTGAACGAAAGGCATCTTCAGATGGAGAAAGCTTAAGAATTTTTTAAATTTAATTATTTAAAAATACTAGATTTATTTAGTTTCCAATTTTTATTTTTTTAAAATACAGAGAATATTATACCTAATGGATTCATTTGATCGTATTTTTGCTGCTTTGAAAGGTCGTTCAGTTGATCGAGCACCAGTATTTCCGCAAATCGGGGATCACGCAGGGATTATAGATGGGTTAACTTATGTTGCGATGTATAAAGATGCGAAAAGAGCAGCAAAAGCTCATTTAAAAGCTTTGTATATGTATGGTTATGATATAACAACAATTCAGGTTGAACCAAGCTGCCAAGTTGCCGAAGCTTGTGGTGCAGAAGTTACTTATCCTTCTAATAAAAATCCCTGGATTACAAAATATGTAATTGAATCAGAAAACGATCTGGAAGGATTAGAAATACCAGATTTTATGTTAGCAGAAAGTACAAGAGTTTTAATTGAAGGCACACGAATCCTTGCCCGGGAAGCTAATGTTCCTGTAGCTACTTTCATGACCGGGCCAATATCTTTTAGCTTACAACTAATGCCTTATGAAATTTTGATGAGGAAGCTAGTAAAGAACCCTAATTTTGTACACCAATTAGTCAAACGATCAATTGAAATAATTAAGGAGTACATTTACCTTTTAAAAGAAGCGGGAGCAACAATCTTCGTAATCTGTGAACATGATCTTCAGTTGTTGAGACCTGCTCATGCAAAGGAATTCAGTATAGATTATCTACCTGAAATTCTTAATGTGTATGACTATAATATCCTTCACATGTGTGGAAAGATAACGCCACATCTTAATGTTGTTGCGAGACATCTTAAAAAATTTGATAGGTTAAATACATTGAGCATTGGACCGTATGTCGATATTACTAAAACCCAAGAATTATTAGATCATAAAATAGGTGTAGCTGGAAATATTGATCATGTTAAATTACTTCCATCTGGCACACCAAAAGAAATTGAAGTAGCAGTACACGCCGCTTTAAATGCAAGTAGAGGCGATCCACGTTTTATAGTAGCGCCAGGATGCGAAATTACTGGAGACACACCTATAAAAAATGTAAAAGCTTTTGTACACGCTGCAAAGACATATTTCAATTAAATTATAATATTTTTAATTAATACATGATCTAAGTTCGTGAGATTAAGCTTGCTGAAAAATAAATTTGTAAAAAAATTTGTAATATTATTTATCTTGAAAAAATTTGCTGTTAAACTCCTCTAAATCATCCGGTGGCCATGCGTGAGGTGTTTTGAGATTTTTTACGAATCTGTGCGTACAGAGCAGAGCACCAAATCCAAGGGCTTGAGTCCGAGAAAAGCCAAATCCTAAACCTTCAGCTTCATAGAAATCTCCTAAACAAATAAAGGGAAGGTATTTCTCGTCACCCATCTTTTTGAATGCTTTTTGAACTCCACACTCTGTAATGTCCCACCCCCATTCAAATGTTTTTCCATCTCCCTCTACGAAATCCAGCACCCAATCGTCTGGATAGAGCTTCAGTTTAATTTCTTCAGTTAATTGTTTTTGGTAGTCCATGTAAACAGGATCGAAAGGGTATTCGGATGGGTCTCTACCCGCTTTTTCTAAAGCTTCTTTTCTAAGTATATGGGTTGCTATTGCATAGTTATAATGAAATTCTCCTATTTCTCTGAACGAAAATCCTATTTTTTCTAACATGCGAAATATTGCGAGATCAGACATACACTTAACAAGGACTAGAGTGGTTGGGTTTTTTTGTCCCCCGATATAGGGAATATCGGGTAAAATTTTCTCGAATTGTGTTTTCATTTAACTCATTAGTTCTTCGGACTTCTTGTCATCAAATTTCTTGCGAAGTTCTTTATTAACTACAGTTAAACGCTCGTCAAAGCTTCTCATGAATTTTGATTTCTTTTTAACATAAAAATCCTCTACGATTTTTGCTACCATAATTAATATTTTAGGATGATTTCTTTTAATTTCAATTTAACTAATATTATTACCCTTTATTTTTGTATTTTGTCGCAGAAAGGCGTATATACATTCATCCTGGTAGTTATTTTATTTACTAAACTTTTTTATTTTGTATTCTTTCGATTTTGGAAATATTATCTAAAGATTTTTTCGAAAATAGATAAAAAAAAGTTGAAAAAATAGTAGCAAAACTTATATTTTAGTGGTAAAATTTACGATTTACCGGCAAAATTAAAAGAGCTTATTTTTGTAACTCCAATCGATTAATAAGAAGTACGGATTAGTTCTTAACACAGCTAACAACATATTATCCTAACTTCTTTTTATTTTACAAATGTGTTAATATTTGTAGAAAAAAAGTAAATATATATAAAGAATTTTAACAAATTAGTATATTAGCTATAACTGGTTTTCCAGTTAAGAAGAAATATAATGAATTTAAAGGGTAGGTGTTTTTGACTTCCTTAAAGGTTAAATTAGGGAATTATGAAAAAGAATTTATAAAAAGTATTGATTCAATATTCGATGGGTATTTGTTACTCTCAAAAGAAAATACAGTTTTGAGTTACAGGATTAAAGATAAACTTCTTAATTTATATTTCGGCAGTGAAAGTCTTCAAAAAAGGAATCTCAAGTCCGTTGGAGTTCAAATTCAACAAGAGAGTATGAAAGAATTAATTCGAAAAATATTAGAAAAAAAACCTCAGTTATTTGAATTAAAACTAAAGGTAAGTGATCAAATTGGTTATTACAATATTTTTATTTTTATTTTGGCTAATGACCAAATGCTCATCAATTTTCAAAATATCGACAAACTTAAAAAAATTGAGTTTGAATTGGCTGAAGAAAGAAATACGTTAAAAAATATAATCGAATTAAATCCTTACGCTATTGAAATCAAGGATATTGAGGGTCGCCATGTTAGTGCCAATAAAGCTTTTATAGATATGTTTAAATCAGTTCCTCCCCCAGAGTATTCTCTCTTTGAGGATCCGCATTTGAAAAAGATAGGAGTTCTTGATAGAATTTTAACCTTGAAGGAAGGAAAGGTTTTAAGAATGGGGGAACATTGGTACGACCCTCGCGATTCCGCAACTGAAAGTAATTTAAATTTAGATGAGATTCCGAGTTCTTTAATATGTCATAAAGCTGTGTCTTTTCCAATATTTGACACAGAAGGAAATATTAAGAATTATGTTTTTATGCATGAGGATATTACCGAGCGCAAGCAAGCAGAAATTGAGTTAGAGGGTTTAAGGAAAGATCTAGAAATTAGAATAAAAGAAAGAACGATCAAACTAGAAAGCTCAGAATTAAAATATCGAAAGGCTTACAGTAGGGCAGATTGTTATAAGGGACTATTTACACATGATATTTCTAACATGTTTCACACAATTGGAAATTCTATAGAACTATGTGAAATGTTATTAAAAGAGGGAATTAAAAATAACGATATACTTGAATACTTTGAAGTGATTGAGCAACAAATTAAGCGAGGAAAGAAATTAATAAATAATATTAGAAACCTTTCAGAAATTGAAGAATCTGAGATGCCATTAGAGCCTACAGAGATTTTTGAGAAATTAAGAAGTGCTATTCAATTTGTAAGAGTAAATTTCCAAAAAAGAGAAATTATTGTTAATTTAGAACCTGAAACTAATAAGATTTGCGTGTTTGCTAATGACTTATTACTTGATGTGTTTGAAAATATTCTTACAAACTCTGTACTTTATAATAAAAATGATACTATAGAGATTAAAATTAAAATTTCAAGAATAAAGGAAAATGGGAAGACCTATATCAAATTAGAATTTAAAGATAATGGTGTTGGCATCAACGATACTAAAAAGAAACCAATATTTAAAAAAAATGATAAGAAAACAATAGGATCTAAAGGTATGGGGCTTGGACTTTCTCTTGTTGCAAAACTTTTAGAATTATGTGAAGGTAAAATCTGGGTTGAAGATAGAATTAAAGGTGATTATACTCAAGGAAGTAATTTTATAATTCAAATTCCTGAAGCAGTATATTAAAAAAGTATTATCAAGAGTAATCTTAGATGGTGTATATCAATTAAAAGTCTCAATCAAAATAATAAACCAGAAAAGGAAAAAAAGGAAATAAAGTGGTATACTTATGTAGATTCAGCACTCGACAGTAAACTAAAGCAATTCATGGAACAATATAATATTAAAAATCAAGCAAAAATAATAAGAAATTTCGTTAATTCCTATCTCGATAATGTATATCAAATATTACAAAAATATCCGGAAAGAAAAGAATATAATGAAAAATCAATTAAAGATTCTATTAGAGAAGCTATTGATGCTTTTGAATTTCAAACGACTTTTCATGAAGAGTTAAAACAAAAACTTTCACCTCTTAAACTATCAATTCTAATGTTAAGTAATTTTCAGAATGAACCAAATAAGCTAATTGAAAATATTGAAAATATAAAAAACGCCTTGCTCGAATTAGAAACTTCAATTAAACGACATTTTGAAGAACCTAAACTAATTAGATATATAAAAAAATTTGATATTTTATACATTGAAGATAATGAATTAGAACGAAAAACAGTCGACACCTATTTTAGGAGAAAAGATGTTGAGATTAAATCTGTAGAAACATCTGAAGAGGGACTTGATATTTTAAAAGTATCTACTCCTAGAGCCTTTTTATTAGATATAGATTTAAGAACTAGCAATATTGATGGAGCCAAATTGTGCCAGATGCTAAAATCTAAGAAGGTTTTTAAAGCAATTCCGATTATTTTGATATCTGCTGTTGTTTCAGAAAAAGAAAAAAAAGAGATATTAACAATTACAGAAGCAGATGATATAATTATTAAGCCTATTGACAAATTAGCTGATTTAGATGTTATATTAAAATATCTAAAGTAGAACATTCTATTTTTTTTATAAATATTTGAAAATGCTCTAACATTGGTAAGAGCAGACTTACGGAGGTAAAGCTTTTAAAGGATAAGTGGGTTAAAGAATAATAAGAAATCATGCTCAAAGGAAATAACAATTCAAAGATACTAAGCCCACACAATAAATTAATTCAACATTAAACTATTACATTGACGAGTGAAAAAATAGTGAATTCGATCCTTGGTGTTAATAGAAAGCAGGAAATCATCGCATTTGTTGTTAATCTTATAGGTTTTTTGTTATTAAAGTTTGTTATATACGTAATTCTAGCTATATAGCTATAATTCGATAAAATTTAAATTTTATATCTTCCTATTAAATATTAATATATTTATAGTATATTTGTATACTTGAGGTATATTAATATGTCGGTTGTGAAAATACAAAATAAGAAAGTATTGGAACAGTTACAAGCTAAATTAACGCTAAGATTAGGCCGAAAACCTACACAGATAGAAATACTTGATTATTGTTTAATTTTAGCGAATGATAATTTTGAAAAATTGGTGGAATTAGTGACTAACATGCCAGTTTTAAGTCTTGAAAAATCTGAGCAAATTATCGAAGCGAGAA
>SOKP01000244.1 GCA_004375715.1 Promethearchaeota archaeon
TTAATTAATAATTATAAGTCAAATTAAAATATATAAGTTAAACCTAGTATAAAATAATATAATAAAATAAAAACTCCAAATTATCCTCAAAAAAGTTCAATTTCAAGATAATTAAAACATGAAATGTAATTAGTCATGGAAAGTCTAATAGACAAGAAAGATCTGCGGTTCTATAAAAGAATGATAATATTGATCATTCTGTTGGTGATTTCTCTTTCCTATTTAGTTTATGATAAATCCGTAAGTTATACTCGATATGAAAGGATCGATTTTCAATCTTCAGGCTCGACTTTGTATGCGAATTTATATTTTCCATCCAAGAGTTTGGAATTTCAAGAAAACAGACCATTATTAATTTATTGCCACGGAATTGGTAGTCAAAGAGATTTCGATTTGAGGATTCCAATCGAATTTTCTAAAAGGGGTTTTTATGTAGCGGCTTTGGATTACCAAGGCCACGGAGAGAGCGGTGGAAATATCTTAGACATTGATCCTGTCACTAATAAACCTGCTCTTGCTCAAGCTTGTTCAAACCTTTTAGATAAACTTGAGACATTACCCTTTTATTCAAGCGTAAATATTTCTCAGATTGGCTTGATTGGACATTCTTTGGGAGGATTTGTGGTTCTAATGAATCAAGCTTTAGATCCTCGTTTCAATATTTCCGTTGTATGGGCGCCTCTTGTAAATTTTAATCCAAATCAGATTCGGGTCATCCAACCAGGCTACGAGGAATATATTCCTGCTAATCTTCTTAATAAAACTAATACGAATAATCTGTTGGTTATAATGCATGTTGACGACGAGGTATTAGATTACGCAGACCAAGCATTAGTGGCTCAAAATTTAACTGGTTGTGATGTATTTAATGTAACGGGACCACTGTTTGGAGGAGGACACCAATTATTCTCGGATGTTGTTATTGTCGAATCAATCAAATGGTTTGAATTAAACTTTTTTAATTCAATTTCAATTAACGGACCTATAAACATAACCTTTATTGTAAATTACATCATTTTATTAATAACTCTAATGTTGTTAGTGTTCATCGTACTTTCTTTAATTTCTTACACCTCCAAATACATTCCTTATAAGAAGGAAGTCTCCCGCATCGAAACCGTCGATAAGCAAACTATGTTATTAAAAATTAAAGACAAAGCCATAACAATTAAGCAAATATTAAAAATTGTGTTTTATACAACAATTTTTCTTCTTAATTGGGAGATTTTTGAAAGAGTTTTTGGTTTTGTAGGTATCTTTTTAGCTTCGCTTAATATTACTGTAATATATTTCACTGTCAAAATAATACTTTACTTACGAGAATTAAGGAAAGAAGAAGTAAAATTTGATCTAAACCAGATTATAACTTTAATTAAATCAGAGTTCCAGTTAAAGTATTTAATATATGCAATTGTATGTAATTTCTATTTTATAGCTATTTATGTGATTTTCAGCTTTTTTTATCCGTTTGCATTTATGTGGACTTCCAATTTTATTAACACAGTTATAGCAGCTGCGGTGTCGTTTCCTGTATATTTTTCGTTGGAATTATTATACAGAAAAGCTATATATCCACAACTTAGTTTCTTAAAAAAGGAACGCAAAAAAACAATTTGGATGGTAATTATTGTTGTATATGTGCAAATCAATTTGATGATGTTAACATGGACTTGGGCGTTCTTCCCTTCTGTTATATTTATGTACTTAATACTTTTATATGCAATTATTCAGAACACTTTAATCTATGAAAATACACAGCGATTCAGCGCAGTAATCTTGAGTTCTTTTATACTAATTCAGATTTTCTTCGGTGCTGTAGTCTCTAACGCGTTAGGGATTGGTTCTGCTTTAAATTTATTTGTTCAATTTTAAATAAGGAAAAATTAAATTTTTGTTTTTTTCATTTGGGTTTCATTACCCAATCCTTAATTAAGTATTAGTAATTACTATAAAACAATTTTTATACAATTTTAAAATAAATAATCTATCAACCTTTTTACAACGGTTTTCAAAATGTCTACGAAAGAACAATCAAACGGTTTATCTACAAAAAAGAAAAGACTTATATTCGGGGTTTCAATTCCTGTTTTCTTAATGGGATTAGTATCCTTATTTACCGATATTTCTAGCGAAAGTATTCAAAGTATTTTGCCACTGTTCATATTCGAGATTGGTGGAAGCGTTTTAGCTTTAGGAATAATCTCCGGAATTACTAATGCTATAGCAAATATCCTCAAAGGGATAACTGGATGGATGAGCGATAAAATTAATAGACGAAAGCCTTTTATAGTAGCAGGATATTCATTGTCGAACCTTTCGAAACCTTTAATTGGGTTGAGCCCCTCATGGGAAATGGTATTAGGCCTTAAAACAACAGATCGTATAGGTAAAGGTCTAAGAACTTCTTCACGAGATGCTTTGATTTCTTATTACGCTGAGAAAAAAGGAAGAGCATTTGGTTTACATCGTGCTATGGATACTTTAGGTGCGGTTTTCGGATCTTTACTAGCTTTTATCCTCTTGTATTTCGCATGGACTTACTCGCAAATAATATTTTTTTCGATAATTCCTGGATTAATTGC
>SOKP01000120.1 GCA_004375715.1 Promethearchaeota archaeon
ATTATTCGAATGAATAAATATTAATAAGACAATAAGATTTTTATGAAAAAAACAATTAAAAACAAATGTAATAAAAATCGTAATAAAAATCTTACGAGAGAACATTAATACAGTATACAAAAAATACAAAATTAAAACAATACAAAACAAAACATAGAGGTAAATAATATGTCAAAAGAAGCAAAGCCTAGAGAACGCGAACAAAATTCAGTATTTGTCGGGCGCAGACCTACCATGAATTATGTAATGGCAACAATGATGATCCTTAATACGGGTGAAGATTGTACCGTGAAGGCCAGAGGTAGAGCTATTTCCCACGCGGTTGATGTGTGCGAAATTTTAAGAAACCGATTCTTAAAAGGAACTGAATACAAAGACATCAGACTCTCCACAGAACAATTAGAAGGAGAGAACGGTCAATCAAACAATGTTTCTAGCATTGAAATTGTACTTGCTCCACCAAAGTAAATAGTGGGTTTATTATCTAAACTCGCTTCGCTAAAACAAAAAAACTCTCTTTTTTTTATTAATTTTACATTAACATTTTCATGATATAATTTAATTGGTTAAGATCATTGAATTTTATCGTTCGCATGGAATTTTTAAATCAAACATAAACTCTTATTTTGTGATTCAAGAAGGTCAAAGGATGGTAGAATTTGGAGAATTATTAAGGAATGGCAAAACATTTAAAAACTCATATTGTAATACTTTATATTAATAAAAAATCAATTTAAATCAGATTTTTTAGGACTTTACTAAAATTTAATCAAAGTATAAGAAGAGGAAGAAAAAATTATGGCTAAGGTTGACACTTTATTTGTAAAATCTAAAGTTCGAGAGCACATAAAATCTAATAACCTCAATACATCCTCGGGTGTGCTTGATGGTGATACGCTGAATAATTTGATAATTGAAATTCTTGATAATGCCTGTAGACGCTCTAAAGCGAACGGTCGAAAAACCGTAAAAGCACGAGATTTATAAACAAACTTATAATATAAACTACTTTTCTTTTTTTTATTATTTACCGAATTAACTTGAGTTCAGAATAGGATATTATGGGTTCAGTAATGAGTCTATTGCTATATTCTCACGTTTAAATACTGCTGTGCTTATTCCTGTGGTGTGGTCTTTACTTACGATTATTTTATGCGTATTAATATCTGCCGGAATAGATGTGTGAGTAATTAAGAAAATCTGTGAAAAGGTTTTTGACTTTATCAAATGCTTGAGTATTCGTTCTCGTCGAGTCTCATCGAGTGCTGCTAGTGGCTCATCTAAAAGAAGAATATCAATTTTAGGATTTTTTTTAGGCGAATCTTTTGTGGGGCGTATTTTACTCATTAATTCGGATATAGCTAATCGTAAGGCAATTCCCAAAGCAGTTTTATCTCCTCCAGAAAGAACTTCTATTGACTCAAGAACACCGTTGAAATTATCCCTGATTTTTAGCGACAACCCCGTCTTTTTTGTTCCGGACAAGTCAATAGTTAAATCGCTATATTGACCTGAAGTAAAATCTTTAATATATCTGTTAGTTGTTAATGCGATATTTTTGACTAACCGCTTTACAACCATATATTCAGTGACAAACCTCCTAACTAATTCTTTTGCTTTACTGATGTGATCAATATCAATTTCGAATTCTCCGATCTCTTTTTCCAATTTCTTCATTTGGTTAACCTCACTGCGCAAGTCTACAATTCTATTAAGATTTCCTTCGATTTTCTTTTGATTTTCTTTTAATTCTTTAATAATGGCAGTTAATTCCGTACTGAGTTTTTTCTTCTCAATTGAAAGCATTTTTATGTTGGCAGGATTTATATTGGCAAATTTAGACTTTTGTTCTGCTAGAAAAACAGTGGTTCCTTCCTTAGCCTTATCAAAATCCAATGCTTTTTTTTGGTAATTCTGATAATCGTTCCTTAATCCTTGAATCACAGTAATCTGTTTTTTAATGTAATCAAGTTTGTTTTGTTTTCTATTTATATCTAAATCCAGATTTTCAATAATTTTCGAAATGGATTTAACTTTTTCTTGACTTACTTTAATTTCCTTTCTAAATTCATCGACCATTTCATTATAATGCTCTTTTGTAAGCTCATTTTGGCAAGTAGGGCATTGTGCTACTTCTGCATTATTCTCGTTCGTAGTAAACAGTAAGCTATCTTTCATTTTCTTTATTTTTTTTTTATTATCATCAATTCTACCTTTAGTTTTCCCTAAACCTTTATAGGTTGCTTCTCTTCTTTTATCCAAGGTTATTTTTAGTTTTTTGATATCGTTTTCTTCATTAATTAAAAGCGATATTTTTTCATTAATTTTAGATAAGGGTTCAAAGTCTTTGATATTTAACTTAGTATTTTTGATTTTTCGTTGAAAATCGTTTTTGTAAGCGAGTGAATTTTCTTCAAGTATTTTTTGCTGGTCATATAGGCTTCCTAACTTCGAAATCAAGTCATCTGATGGAAAATCAGAAATTTGTTGTTCGTGTTCTTTTTTTGTCCTAATATTATCAGTAAGTTTTTTTTCCAATTCTACATTTTCGAGCTCTACATCAGTGATATCCTTTT
>SOKP01000221.1 GCA_004375715.1 Promethearchaeota archaeon
TTTTAATGGTTTTTTTCATCTATAGTTTCGGATTTTTTCTATTTATTTCAACATTTGCTCTGTTTGCTAAAAAACAATTTCATATTGGTGTCCTAGAAGTTAGTTTTTATATGGCCTGGATCGGAGTTCTTAGGGTCATCTTTCAAAGTGTTCTCATCAATCCATTATTGAAGAAGTTAGGTGAAAACACAACTCTGAGATTAGGTATTTTTGCTATGATTTTCACCATGGCGTTTCTTATTTTTTCCACTAGCTACTGGATCGTGTATCTTCCCCTTAGCTTTTTAGCTTTTGGAACAGGCGTAACTCGCCCCATTCTTACAAGTAAATTAACCAAAGCTGTTAAAAGGGAAGAGACTGGTAGTATCTTAGGCGTAAACAACGCATTAACTAGCATTAGTCAGATTATAACTCCAATTCTCGGTGGATTTATCTTACTATTTCCACTTACACAAACGCTTCCATTCATTTCAGCAGTTATATTTGCTCTCATATTTCTTATATGGCGTTGGGCATTTGTCAAGCCGTTTCAAAGTGAAGAAACGCAACCAATAGAAGAATGACAATTCGTATATGTTATCGATAGCAAAAGAAGGAGTTTAAAAACTCATTTTTTAAAATTAAGAAGGAAGATTTATTCCTTATTTTTAAACTTCTCCAAAAGGTCTTTTGAGACATTTCGAAAGTTATTTGCAAAATCTGATTTGAATCCTTCTAAAACCTCGTTAAAGTCATTTTCTAAATCGATCCATTTTAAACGAAAAATAAGGTATTTCCAATCTATTGTATCCTTATTTGCAATTAAAATTTGTAAGATATCATTAATATCTGTCGAACTACGATCAGATCTCGCTAGCTTTGTTAATATGTAATCTTCAATCGCTAAAATGTAAACATTAGAAAAGAAATTTTTGATTCTTTTTACCATTTTTTCATCCCAATGAAATGCATCGCAGGGTTGGAGCCAAATTTCTGCTTCTCCACGCTTTCCGAATACTGTAAATAAGTCATGATTTATTTTAGGTGTTTGAATGGTCGAAATCTCATTTTTTTTCAACACTTTAATAAAATGATTTAATTCCTCTTGAGTTTTAATATATATACAAAGATCGAGATCCAATGTTGTTCTCGCTATATTATAAGCTGGAAGTGCTAAACCTCCTATAATTACGATAGGTATATCACAAGAAGCCGCAGATTGTAAAACTATTTGAAGAAGATCACTTATCAACTTGAATCAACTTAATTAAATCTTTGAAAATCTGTTCTTTGGTTTTTCCTCTCTCAATTAAGCGTTGAAATTCCTCTACCTTTTTATACGCCCTTTCTATATCCGAAATAGTTACATAAATAGGAGATCGGGTTTTTTTCTTCACGGTCATGATTTTCTTATAAATATAAATGCATTATATCTTTTTATAACTTCCTATGGATTTCAAAAACGAAAATCCCCCTTTATAATAGTAGATTTTAAGTTTGAGATATATTATGTGAGTATGATTGTCATATGCATATTAATTCGTGAAACTCAGCTTTCACGATCAGAAAAACTATTTTCCTTTTGATTAAGATAAATTCTAACAAAAAACTAGGCAAAAATTATAAATACTTAGTATTTCTTAATTTTACTTAGTATTTCTTAATTTTACTTAGTGAACTAAAATGGTATTAGACAAAATTGTTAATGAAAAAGAAGTTACAATTACTAACCGTGGCATGATTACAATTCCAGCAGTGTTTAGAAAAAACTATGATTTAAAAGACGGTGACAAAGTTTTAATAATTGAAGACGAAGGTACTCTTAAAATCATACCGATTAAAGATCCCGAAAGTTTACGCTTAAATTCTTACGATACTGAAGAAATGCAAAAAGAAATGGATAAATCTCGCAAAGAAGAATTGGAACGGGAAAAATAAATGAAAAAAAAAGCTTGTCTAGACACCGGAATTATTACACAATTATATTCTAAAGAACCTCCTAAGAGCATTTTACATTTTATGGACTCAATTAAGGCGGGAAATATTGAAGCATTTGTTCTTTCACCTATAATTGTAGAGGCTTTTTATCATATATGTAAATTAAAAGGCAAAGCAAACGCAGAAACAATTATTGCCACATTTCTTAAAACATATCCAATAAAGATTGTGAATTTAAATCAATCACTCATTTTTAAAGCAGGCATATTAAAATGCCAGCATCGAGCAGAATTATCCTATAATGATTGTTATACTATTGCTTTTACCTTAAATAAAAAAATAACATTTCATACAACAGAAAAAAGCCTAAGCAAAATACTACCGACACTAAAATTAAAAACTTATAAGTTTTAACTTAGCAATAAATTGAACAATTTAGTAATTTCATATTCTTGACGAAATAAATTATGTAATTATTATTTTAGACCACAATCTATTTTATCTTATTTATTAAACACCTTTTATAGATCAAATGAGAGAAATTTAAGTAGTTAGATTTCTATGAAATTTTTAAAAGTATTTATAATCTAAAAAAACATATTACTAAATTGGTCGAAACCTATGGCTATACAATTAACTAA
>SOKP01000185.1 GCA_004375715.1 Promethearchaeota archaeon
AACGAATGGCGTTGAAAGACTTTATAATTCTTCATTCATTTATAAAATTACCCAGATATTTGTTTATTCTGATTTTTTACGCCATACTGTTAAGTATACAATTAGTAGAATAATACAAATTGGAATTCCAAATATAATTACCATCCACATTAATGTATAGAACATGGCATAAACCCAGTAACTATAAGGTTGGCTGTTAAATGGAGCATAGTAATTAACACCATTAGAAGACATGGCAATATAAATGCAATATGCTATAAACATTAAGAATCCGCCTCCACCGCTACCGCCCGCATTTCTCTTTCTATGCTTATTCTTCTTCTCTCTTGCTTTAAACTCGGCTTTCTCTTCATCTGGTAATCTTTTCCACCAGATGTAGCCTCCCACGCCAAAAAATAATCCTGCTGGTATCCCAACAAATAATAACTCAAATAGAATTATAAGTATATAAAATCCAACAATCCAATCCAGGTTCCAATCGCCAATTAATGCCGTACCCTGCGCTCCAATCGGAGATGATTCAATAAACCAAATTACTACTAATATTGCTCCTACAAAGGCTAATGCTGCAGCTATAATTACAACAATAAATAATGGCATATGTTCCTTAATTTTCTTCTTCCAATATTGTTCATCGCTTATTTTTTCACTCATAAGATTTTCACTTAAAATTTTAGAATTTTCTAATAAAATTTCCATTTACGTTAAAGCATGCTACTTTAAAAAGGTTGATGTAAAAGTAACTTATAATTGGTGAAAACGGTAACAAATAAAAAAAATAGAAAAGCACGAAACTTAAAGCCATTGAACTCTCGAATGCTTTCGGGCTGGAATTCGCTTATATTTCACATCAGGATAGCCCATTGTTAAACAATACCCTACGGTATGATTAGTAGGGACTTTGAGTAGTTCTCTAATAGTCCTTGACTTATTTATAAAATATGTTAAATACCCTAATGAACAAGCCCCTAACCCTAAAGTTTCAGCAGCGAGCATGATATTTGCTGCTGCTAAAGCGGTATTTGAAGGAATCCCTCCTATAGTTTTGTCTCCATGAATAACAATTAGCTCTCCATTCCAACACCAAAAATCAATCCCTTGCTCGATCATTTTAAGTTTCCTTTTTGATTTTGGAAGATTTTCAAGAGCGAGCTTTATTTCTTCATCTGACAATCTTTTTTTCAGTAATTCTCGACCCTGTGGATTCTCAAGTGCGTTAACTAACTTAGTCACTTTATTGGTTATGTGTTTTGATATAGAAACTACAATTTCTTTTTCTTGGACTACAGTATAGCTGATATTTTGAACATTACCACCAGTTGGTGAATACCTTCCGATCGTCAATAATTTTTCCATTAAATCTTTTGGAATTGCTTTTTCTTTGAACTGTCTGATGGATCTCCTGTTTAAAACCAGTTGTAAAAAAGAATTATATTTTGGAAATTCGTCTCTTTTCGAACTGAGTACAAGTTCTACTTCCTCATGAAATTTTAATTGAATAACATTTACAGGACACACAGCTTCACAGTGTCCGCATTCTATGCAAACTTCCTCAAAAGAATCATCTAAACGCAATCTACCTTGATCGAAAGAAAATAAATTAGCTACGCAATCTTTCACGCATTCTTGACATTTTGTACAGTTCTCTACATCAATATAAATCTTTGAGTTTTCGATAGTTTTATTCATTATAAATTATAGAAATAATCCAAGATAATTATAAGATGCGAACTTACATTCCAAATATTACTTTTCTATCAGAAACAGTTTTTAAGAATATAAAGAATTAAAAAGTACTAAAAAGAAGTTCAATCAATTTTCCAGTAACTCTTTTCTCGAAATTTATTTCTATATATTTGAACTTCATGTATAGGTTTTTTCTTAAATGCAAAGTAAAGGTTTTGCAAACTTGTTTTCTTAAAATTTGGGCCCCACTGATTCCTGAAAATTTTATGGTAAATATTTATAGGAATTCCAATATCAGCTATGTACAGTTTGCCCACATTTTTCTTCTCTGTAATGAGTAATCCCTTTTTGACATATGCTAGCGTCATTGTTGCTACTGGATTAATGCCTGAGAAACTCTCTCCCGTAGTTGCATCGAGACCCGAAGGAATATCCAAAGAAATTAGATTTCGTAGGTTTGAATAGAAATTAAACACATTTGTAGTAATTTCGTCCTGTCGAGGGCTGAATCCATACCCTAAATAAGCATCGATAAAAAATGTATCATTCTCGGGATTTAAAAAATTATATGGTAATCCGTTAACGATCTCAATCCCAAAGTATTTTGCTCTAATATATTGAATTTTTGGAACTTCTTTAAGTTCACGCTTTCCCCTTGGAAGAAATACTTGAACATTTAACCCCCAAGAAGCTAAACGTCTTGCTGCCACAATGCCGCCCCCAGCGTTGTTTCCAGTACCAGCAATTATTATATAGTTAGAATATTTATTTTTTGATAGATTTAAAGCTAGAATTGCTAGGTTTAAGCCTGCGAGTTCCATCATTAGCTCAACAGGGATTTTAAAATCTTCTACCATGATACGGTCTACTTC
>SOKP01000038.1 GCA_004375715.1 Promethearchaeota archaeon
CACCATATAAGGTATGTCCAAGAATTAGGTTTTGACGTTCCATATTTTCTGGTACCCTAATTTTTAATATTTTTTCTTTAATTTTTTCTTTTTCCTCTTCTGCTAATCGAATAGTGGCATTAATTTTAGAAGGTTGTGCAGACCGATCTTTTTCTTTTTTCAAAGGGAGTCCTATTCCAATTGAGGACATTACGATATTATCGGTTGTATCTTCTAGAGCTGGAGAATAATAGTCTTCATCAGGTTTCCTCTTCTTCTCTTTCGATTCTCTTGCAATGCGTTCTAGCTCGAGTAACCTATCGCGTTCAATGTTTCTTACATAACGCATATCGGGAAGTCGCTCAGTTACTTCCATAGATTCCAGCCTGAACGCGCTTAAAAATTCTTGGAGTTCATCTCCTTGATCTATGGAGACTATTTTACATCTATGATACCGGGCGTCTTGAATTAAATCTCTTTGCAATTCCTGTGCTACTCGAGAGCTTATGAACCTTTTTCTTACAGGAGATTTCACTCCTTTCCAAATAAAAATCCTCCTAAGGTCCTCACGTATAATTATTAGCACTTGTTCAGGATTTAAATGATTTTTAAGTTCTTCTGGCTTAATATTTAATTTCGTGCGGTCGCCCGTGTTTTGTAAGTCGTAAACTATGAATTCTTCGTAGATATCGGTCATACGTTATTTTTATAACATGTTTAAGTCTAAAAATTAGATTTAAAAACGATTTAATTTAACCAAATAGTCTTTTTACCAAAATATAAAATTTCCGATATTAAAATCTATTTGAAAACGCACTTACTTTAGGATTAAAAAAAACAAAATTAGAAAAAAAAAATAACAAAATAAACTAGACTCTTAAGTCTTAGCGTCTTTTCCTATTTTCCTCTTTTTCGTGGTGGAGCATAATGACTATGCCAAGAATGAGCATTGCAGACTCGTCGTCAAGGTCTGGGGACATTTTAATTCCAAAAGTATTCTTTAGGAGACTTTTCCATAATTTTTTTCGTATTTCGGCAACTTCTTGGCCATCTTTTAAAATCTTGAATTTAAGCGTCATGAGGTTTCCTTTCATCGTGAAAACCCTATTCTCATTAGGATCCTCAAACCAATAACTAGGCTTAATGGCTATGATCTTTCTTTTAAGCTGCCCAATTAATTTATCGTCCTCTTGCTCCCCTCCTCTATAAAATTTATAGGTTGAGCGAAGAGAAATTATCTTCTCATGAATAGTTAATATGGGAACCTCGTCTAGATCTCTTATCCGGTAGGTATTTCCAATCTTTATTAACTTCCCTCTAAATGTTCCAAGTAAAACGCCATCTATGGATTTTATCTCGCCCTTGTCAGTTAATGAAATCATTTTTTCGTTTAACATGAACTCACGTGTTTTTTGTAGCGACATATTTTTCTCTCTTTTTCTTTATATTAAGGTTTTAAAGGTATAATCAAATTATAGCTATAAAAATTTTTGCTCTTTTTAAAAATTGGACTATAGAACTTATTAATACGAAAGGACACATAAGATATAAAGTAAGAAACTAAGAAATAAATTTAATTTAGTAAGAATAAGAGAAAAGAGATAATAAGAAAATGGCATTAGTTTATAGTTCCGAGGGTTTTTTTTGCGAAGGAGAAGTAGTAAAAGATTGGAGGTTCAAAATGGAATATGGAAGAATTATTCTATCAGAATCGGAACTATCGCTTGTAAAAAAATCAAATATAAACCTTACTGAAATAGGTTCCTCGGTTGATAATTATAAAGAAGGTTTCGTAATTCCTTTAACTCAAATTAAAAAAGCGTATAGTACTAAAATCCAAAAAATCTATGTTGTAGTAATTGAAACCAGGGACGGCCTTTTGTTTTCTATAACTATGGCGAATGAAAGAAGCATTGGCCGTCAAGATAGCATCAATTTAAGTGAAAAGATAAATTCTACGATTCTACTCGCGGTTAAAGCAAATAAAAGCATACAGAATGTTGGTGATTATGCGATAAAGCCTCTAACTAATATTTGTGCTGACTGTGGGGAAGAGATCTCTTATAGTTGGCACTTTTGCAAAAATTGTGGAAAAGAGCTATAAAAATTCAAAAAAAGATAGAAATTTTTTTTTATATTAACTTCTTGAATTATTATCTACGACGAGGGCCTCCAAAAGGACCTGGAAACCTCCCACGGCGGCGTGAACCCATTCCACCCATCATGCCACCCATTCCCCCTGAATCGTGCATCACATTGTCAATTGATAATACGAATCCTACTAATATCCTTCTATCAGTCTCGTTGTCTAGAATTCTTAGGGCATATGTATCCGCAAAGTCAAATATTCCTCCCAAGAATACGTCTCGCCATCGGTCAGCTTTTTCTATTTCTGCGACTAATTTTCCTGTAGTTAAATCGTAGATTTTAAACGACCAACCAAAAAAGTCCCCTTCAGCTTCAAACCAGCGCACGCCGAGAGGATCTTCCAAAAAGAATTTCGACTTAAAGAATGTCAATATCTTCTTCTTAATTCTCGCTATAAGTTCTCCATCAGGAGTTTTTAAATCTTGAGCTCCCCGAGCAGAAACTATTTTACTATGAATGGTGGCCGCAACTGTTCCATCGAGTTCTCGGAGTTCAACTCTTCTTCTGATACTTAATAGAATTCTATGCATTTTTCCAATGAGTTTCCCTTCTTCATCCATAATATCACCGTATCCCATATCCCACATGCGTTCTTTAATTATGTAATAATTACGAGAGAGATCAAACAAACTAGTACTATCTGAAGGTGTTTGCTTAGGGGCTGAAGTTAAACTAATTTTTTCACCCTTCTCGGGTGGTTGCTTAACAGTTCGTAGTTCAGATCCACATTTTTCACAAAATTTCTGGTCTTCACTAGCTGGGTCTCCACAATTTGGGCATTTCATAAAATCAACCTTTTTTCCAATTTATCAATATTTTATTTTAATCATCAATAATCAATTTAGTCTAATAAATGTAAGGATAGGTTGGAATCCCGACTTGCATTATAAAGAAATGTTTTAATTAAACTAAGATTATAATTATAGTATAATCAAGAAGTGGGAAAAAATTGTCATCAAAATCAACGATACCAAGTTTATTAAAATTTAAAGATTATGTAACGCTCATAGGGACCACGATAGGAATTATTGCGCTAATTTGTGGCTCGTTTGGAACCCGGGACGCCGTTTCCTTAGGTTTCTTTTTAATCTCAATTACTTTAGGGACCGATCTTATTGATGGCTATATCGCAAGAAAAACAGGAACTGTAAACGACATGGGCAGAGAATTAGATTCTTTAAGCGATTCTTTAACATTCGGTATTGTCCCAGCAATCCTGTCCTTTCAAGCGTTCAAAACTGGAACGGTCTTTGATTATATCCTAATCATAGGATGCATATGCTTCGCTTTAGGAGCAGTGTTAAGGTTAGCTAGATTTAATATCCTCGAAGATCCTGGATATTTGGGTGTTCCTACTCCAGTAAGTTGTCTTTTAATGATCGGCTTCTTCTTTATAAATTATTTCCACGCGTTTGCAATTGGGGGCTTAACATATCCTTTCTTGGCTATAACTTATTACATTGTACCCTTTCTATTAATTTTCATTGGCTGGTTAAATATAACTACGCACATTAAATTTGGTGAAAAAGGTAAAATTGTGTATTACGTTTTTATTGTTTTAGCTCCACTCTCTCCGATTTTTGGCATCATTGGTATATTAAATCCCAATTTTATCGTATCAATGACCGTAGCGATTATTTTTTTGATATTATTTCTTATATTGTTTGTTTGGACGCTCTTTCACTCTTTTTTGTTAAACTTTCTAACAAAAAGGAAAGACACAAAATCAGCTTAATTGCTATAGAAATTTTTAAAAAAGATTCATCTTATACAAGCTATAGGATGCGTTCCTTCCATTCTTCAATACTTTCGACAATGTGATTAATATCTACATCGTTTAAATGACTCATGTGATTTTTATATTGGTTTATTTTGCTTCTAATCTTGTGAAGGGTTACGCTAAATCCTTTTTTCTCTAAAATTAAATCTGCGATGATCGCCATTTCTTTGCTAAATTCATCGCCTTTAAGCTTATGTAGCTTTTTGATTAAATCCTTAAATGCTTTATTTATTGCAATGCCAGATTCATCGAATTTCTTTGGTTCTTCAATAGGTTTAGGTGTTTGGCTGGATTCATGTAATTGTTTAGGTTCATTGATTTTGTTATTGAGTTCCTTCGCTAAATGTGCAATTTTACTTTCCGAGGATATAGCTTTTTGGTTTTTAACTTGATTAATATGCGGTTTATTAGTTATCGGGGTAGGAGTGGTTTTTATTGGTGTTTTTATCGGAGATGGTCTAACAGGTTTAGATATTTTTGTGGTCATTGGGGTTTTTGAAACGCTGCCCTTTTTTGGGACCGTTATATTAAGAGTTCTAGGCGTTTCCTGCAAACTCGAGCTACCAATATCCCATATCGCTTTAACAACAAAATGGAACAATTTTATTAGTGATTTGTTTTTTGAAGCAAAACCAATAAAATTATCTGAAGAGTTTTTTGATTCCATATCTATAATACCAATTACAAGGCTATCATCGTCCCCCTTACAAATGATAACACTTTCGTTTTTAAGGATTCGGTATTCAAAATTTTTTAGATCTTTGTATTTTTTAACGAGGCTATTTGTATGAGCCTCTGAGGAGGCAATTTGAATTTTAATGGTACTTGATTTATCTTTAAAATCATCGAATGAAAGATTTTCTTCTAATTTTGGAACAACTACTAATAGATTTTGAGTAGATTGAGAGATAATATTACTTATTTCCTCTTTTACTCTTGTTATGTTTTTGATTTGCCAAAAGTTATCGGATTCTTGCTCCATTGATTCTTTAATTATATTAAGATAACTGTCTAAAGTATTATTGATTGGTTCGTTTAGGGATGCCACCGAATCGACGGATTTTCCTATTATTTCGGTGAAATTATCTATTATTGTTTTTTCGAACTCTTTTAGGTCAATTTCTAAGCGTGTTTTCTTAGTTGTGATCAATTCAATTATTTGTTTAATATTTTTTTCATTGGTAGACAGCATGTTAAGTAATACCATCTGAAAATCGTCTCGAAATCGAAATGTGGAATTAAGAATATTGTTAAGTGACTCGATTGTATTATCAAACTCGTCTCCAATCAATTTATGTAAGTTGGCAGTAAAATCTCCTAGCAATTTATTAAAATTTTCCTTGAAGGCTTCCTCTACTATTTCTTTTACAGCCTTCTCTGATTTTTTTAACTCTAAACTCTCAATTTTGCTGAAAATATCATTTTTAATATTGGCAATTAGTTTGATTAACGATGAAAATTGAGTCTGAGTAACTCCCTTGATTGTTTGACGCAAGTTCTCCAATACTTCTTTTGTAATGTTTAAATTTTCCATTCCTTGTACAATATCATCAATATCTTGTTTCTGGATGATAACATCTTCTTCTACATCTTTTCTTAATTCTTGCGCCGCGTCATACACCGTATCCAATTCAATTATCTGATTATCTTGGAAAATTTTCGCTAGAGATTTTGAGAGAAGAATTTGAACTTGTTTTTTAATGCTAGGGAGATTATTGTTAATGTTTTCATAATAATTTAATATAGGTTTTATAGGCGGGATTGCTAAGTACTGCAAAATACCTAGTTTTTGATTGGAACTAGGAACAAATAAACCGTTATCAATGATGTCTTCTAATATATTATTAAAATCTTCTTGAGATATATTTGGCAAGAAAGAATAGAGTTCAGACGATGATAAGGGCTGTTGACCAAGGCATTTAATATATAATTTAATTGCGTTATCTGAAAGTTGAAAGTTTTTTAAAAATTCTTCCATAAGCTCATTCCTTTTTCTTTCTTAATAAATAATATATACAATCAATATTTATTTTTTAAAGTTTTTTAGATAAAAAAAATATTTAAAGAATAACTTTCTACACTACATATATATCTTATCGGTATTCAAGATCATTATGAGTTCTACATACGAGGATATTTTTTTCTACTTAGATTTAACGAAAGACATCTTAAAGAAGAAAGAAGTTATTAAAGCAATTAAGTATTACATCTCTGAAAAAAACAAAACTAATATTAAAGGACATTATGGTTTACTGATATTCCAAGAAGAAGGAAATCCAATTTTTATAACTGATAAAAAAGACTCTAGCATTATAGAAAACGCTATTGAAGAAAATTGGAAATCCCGTCCAAAAAAGCAATCCTTTTTTGAAAATGGTTTATTTTATATCTTCTCGTACATCGCAGAGACTATAAAGAAAAAATCAAGGCATAACAGAATAATCATAATTACTGATACACCAAGTGATCTATCTGAAGATTATACAGAAGCACTATTTGGATTAGTTTCTAAAATAAAAGTTATACCAACTTTTATAGATATCATACGAATCTCAGAGAAAGAAGAACGCTTTTTTATAGATGATGTTAAATTGAACATTCTCTCTAGCGACACGAATGGTAGGATATTTTATCTCTCGGAAAAGAAAGATTTTTTGTCTATTATTAAGAAATTAACCAAAACTAAACAAATTGTTAATTTATTCGGGGATAAATCAGAAAAAATTAAAATACACAAAGAAGATTACGATTTTTATTCTAATTTAGCTAAGAGTTTAAAACCTTCACACTCCAACGACGTTGGTTTGAAGTGTCGTCTATGCCAAGAAGAAATTTGTCCATGTTGTGCCGATATAAACGATACTTTGCAAATTTGCGAAGGATGTGGAGCAGTATTTCATAATTGTTGCGTGGCTAATTACACGATTCAGAATAATATAGGGGTCCCTCATATTTTTCGATGTCCCAAATGTGATATTCTATTAAAAATTAGGCAAGATGAAATTGTAGCACCTTTTGAGGATTCCGCCGAAACAATTGATGAATATTTAGAATCTGAAAAAGAAAGTATGGATATAAATGAGGATACTACTATTTCTGAACTTGAACTCATTGATGTTGATGAATCCACAGATGTAGAAATATCCGATCCAAGAATTCAAAAAGTAAGGATTGGAGGGTTTTTCGGAAAGAGCTACACTATTAAAAAGGAAGGTGATAAAATAGTGTATGAAAAAGTAAACCCTCTCAATAATAATGAAAGATCTCACCAAGTAGATGTTAACGAGACCGATTCCACAGCACCACTTAATCTTAAAAAACCGGAAATTCCAAAATTCTGGAGACCTTCAGAGAATCGAAAAAGACCGACTTTTATAAATTGTCCTGGATGCGGAACGCAATTAAAAGAGAATGACATTAATAAACAATCATGTTCTTATTGTGGATTCAAACTTGATACTTAATTTCAAACTTTAACATCTTTTAGTAATTTAAAAATTTCTTATTTTTATTTTAATCAATAAAAATAAATAAAAATTCTCTTATTATTGAGTATATAATTAACTTTGATTTTGGATATCATTTATATTTCACTTGGAACGTAAGATGTTTAAGAAAAAGTCAGTGAATTCTGAAGAATTTATTTTTTACATTGATCTCATAACAGATTTTTTAAAGAGAAAGAATCTTATTAAGAGCATTACTACTTTCATGAAAGAAAAAGCTAAATTCAACACTCAGACTTCCTATGGTCTCTTACTATTCCAAAAAGATGATAATCCTGTGACCCTTTACGATGAAAATGATTTTGAATCGTATGAAAAGATATTAGCAGAAAAATGGGAAACTCGAGAAACTGAGAGAAGTCTATTTGAAAATGGGTTATTCGAGATATTAGCTTACATTTTCAGAAAAAGTCGAGATGCTCGGAAAAATTATAGAATAATAATAATTTCAGACACACCCAGCACCTTATCTGACG
The DNA here is from genome assembly GCA_004375715.1 of Promethearchaeota archaeon. GTDB lineage: Archaea > Asgardarchaeota > Lokiarchaeia > Sigyniarchaeales > SOKP01 > SOKP01. The sequence goes on from SOKP01000038.1 coordinate 7,890, forward strand.
ATTATCACAATGCTCTATACGATCTACTACTTAAAGCTAAGAAATTTGATACATTTATTGATGTTATTCGCGTAGGAGATCAAAAGTTCTACGACGATGATGTAAAATTGAAAGTGGTTACGAGCGAAACTCATGGAGGAGTTCTTTATTGTAACAAAGGAAAATCTTTCTTAAACATACTCACCTCTTTAATCCAGAGTAGGTCAGAATTTAATGTGGTACACCCTGAATCAGATAATCAAATTCTTGATGAAGATAAAATCTTTTATGAAAAATTAGCAGTAGATTTGATTTCGCTTGATCCCGATGATGAAGAAAAGTGTGACATTTGCGAAAAAGAAGTATGTCCCATTTGCAGCGCTTATTCCGACGAAGTTCATAAATGTTTTAATTGCGATGCTAAATATCATGCGTGTTGCGCTGCAGATTATTCAATATCAAATAATATAGGTTTTAAACACTTATTTAGATGCAATCAATGCGATACACTCTTAAAACTCGACGAAGATTACGTAGAGATGATTTATGAAGAAGAATACGAGGTGGAAACTGTGCAAGTGGAACTAAATGTAGAGAATGAAGAAATCATAAGTCAGACAGTTGAAACGGATATTCTTGAAGTTCAGACTAGCGATGAAAATACTTTTGATGAAGGAGACCAAAAATTAACGATAGGTGAAGGAATATTACATCCTGAAACTCTTAAAACCCCTCCAAGTTTAAACAATATTCCACGAGAATCTCTCCCAACTAAAAAAGTTAGAGTTGGAGGGTATTTTGGACAGAAGATAACCGTTGAACATAATGAATTAAACAAAAATCTGCTTCCATCAGCAACTGAAACAATAATAAGGGAATCAGACGGTTCCACTCAAGTTAAAGAAAAGATTTCTATAACTACCCTAAAGCCCCCAAGAAGAAGTACTATTAAATTGTGTAAAATGTGTGGTTTCACTTTAAGAGGCATTTCTACTTGTCCTAAATGTGAATTTAAGAATTAAGGATATTTAGTCCTAATACGATTTTTAACAAATTAAAATACATTTAATACAATTATTAATTTTCTTATTTTATCAACATAAAAACTGAAACTATTTGAACTACATGAGGAGAAAATGTTCGTTAAAGAAGAATTAGAAACATTCGA
>SOKP01000152.1 GCA_004375715.1 Promethearchaeota archaeon
AAGTTAGGTATTTAATTCAAATTCTAATATAAAATTATTATTATTACTATTATAACTAGCTATAAATATTATACACGTTCAATTAATTTTCCGAGGTTTTCTAAATCTTTTCGATAAAAAATTCTAAATTCTTTTAGTAAATTGATTATTTCTGAAAAATTATTCTTATTGTGCATTTCTTTCAAAGAAAATAAACCAACTCTGAAGTGTTGAGGATATAGTGGAAATTGGATCAGTTTTAATCCATTTTTTTTGCTAAATTCTTTTGCTAGACTAACTAAAAGATCAGAACTCTGAGAAGCTAACAATATGGCCAAAAAATATCTGTATCGAGGAGTTTTAGTATAGTTTTTTGTTTTTATGAAAATGAAATTAGTTAATTTTCCTTTTAACTTGTAAATGTTTTTAATCTTTAAGGACTTAAAGATTCCGTTTACCTTTTCTGAAATAGGAGGATATTTATTTTTTAATTTTATAGCATCTTTTAAAATCTCTTCTTTCAGATAGCTTTGTAGGTTTTCCTTATTATCATTATCAGAAGTCATAAGGGTAAAAATATTCTCTTTAATTAGATTGTTAGGTTTTTAAAAGTGAATTTTTAATACAAATCTTTAATAACAAATTCAAGGTCTAGTTTTTCTAGCGTCCTTTTTAACGGATATCCATTTTCGGGATTCCAGCCCATTTTGATGCAGTATTTTCTATAAAAGTCTTTATATTCTATAGTTTTACCTTTTAGGGGTCCTTTTTTTGCGGGGGGTATTCCTATAACTCTATCCGGAAGTTTATTCTCTGATATTTCGATCCCTTCTCTTAACGTGAACGCTTGACGCAATGTTTGGATTCTTAGACCGGTTGCGATGTACTCATCAATAGTATCTTTCCATCCTGTTAAAGCATTTAAAAGATCAATAAAAGGATAAGGTCCAAAAGAAGTTGAGAACATGCACATCCCTGCACAGTTAAGTATTTGATGAAACCCCGTAGTAATAACTTGTGCCTCTATTTTCTTGTTAATGTTTTTTGTTCGCTTTTTTGGTAAAATTACCTTTTTTTCGAATTTATCATAAGATCCAATTTCAGCAAAATCAATACTTGCCGTTGTATGCCTTCCTGGTGTCGGATCAAAGGCATATGAAAATGCTAAAGACTCAAAATATCGTGGATCGTGCATAGGAATTTCTGAACCTAACGAATTAATAGCATATGGTTCGCTTTCTTTTCCAATTTTCTCCGCTGCTATTTTTACACCGTCAGCTAATATATCACCGATACCCTCTCTCTGTATTATTTTGTTGAGTAGACTTAAAATAGACTTAGCATTGCCCCATGTTAATTCTAAGCCACCAGTATCTTCCAAACTTAGAAGTCCCTTTTCAAAACACTCAATTGCATAAGCAACGGATGCTCCAACTGATATTGTATCAATTGCAGCTCGATTACAAATGTCATTAATTTGGAATATCGAGAATAAATCATTGTTAAGCAGAAGAGAACCGAATGCACAACAAGTTTCGTATTCAGGAATGTGCATTTCTTCGATATTTAACTCAGGGATTTTCAGAATTGCTCCACATTGAACAGGACAACTAAAACATCCGTATTCTTTTACTTTATATTTGGTAATATTAATTGATGATAAATTGACTGATTTTTCGTAAGGGAAATCGTACATCCCTATTCCTGACCAATTTTTAATGGGAGAGTCCCCAGTCTCCGCACTAATTGTATTTCCAATACTAGTTCCATAATTACGATAAATTGTTCGCATAAGATCTGGCGCATTAATCATTCCAATTTTAAGTCTGCGCATAGATTTTACCATTCCAAACATTTTACTTAAAAACGACTTTTTCATTGAAGTTAAAGGTTTAATCTTAGCTACTTTATTATACTCTTTTATCAAATCATAAAATTTTTCGCGATTAAAGATTTCTACTCTCTTATTACCATTAAGAACTATCGTTTTAAGATTTTTAGAACCCATTATAGCTCCTAAACCCGAACGGGCAGCAATTCTTCCCATGTCATTTGCGATTCCAGATATTTTCGACAATTTTTCTCCTGCTTGTCCAATACTAGCGGTTTTGATTGAGTTGCCATGCCTTTTTTTTAGAATTTTCTCGGTTTCTATAATATCTCTTCCCCAAATATCTGATGCGTCTAAGATTTTAATTGTATTACCTATAATAGAGAGATACTTTGGTTTTTTAGATTTTCCTACGAATAAAATTCCATCGTAGCCACAAGCTTTAACTGCAGGTCCAAAAGTTCCACCACTATTTGCATCGCCCCAAGTTCCTGTAAGTGGTGACTTACCTACGACCATGTATCTGCCTGAATAAGGAGCTACTGTACTTGTTAATAAACCGGGAAAAAATCCAATTATGGAATCTGGACTCAAGGGATTTATATTCGAGAGCATTCTTTCATATAATAATCTACACCCTAAACCGTATCCGCCCATGAATTGACGATAGATCTT
>SOKP01000235.1 GCA_004375715.1 Promethearchaeota archaeon
TTAATTGAAGAAATCCCTAATGCTTATTTCGAATTAGATGAAAAACTATTATTGATTGACAAATTAGACCTATCCGATTATCTTGAATTTGAAGTAAAAGGAACGCCATGGGGATGGAAAAACAACATTCGTAGCCTTTCTCAAATAACGGGTTTAAGCAATTTAAAGCATTTAAAAACATTAGACTTATCAAATAATCAAATTGGGGATTTGGAGGGAATACATGAGCTAAAAAATCTGACACATTTAGTTTTACCCAATAATCAGATTGGAAACCTAAAAAATCTAGAGTATATTAATCAGCTTTCAAATCTTCAGTTTTTAGATCTTTGTGGGAACGGTATAAGTAAAAAAGTTAAAAATAAAGATTTTAATCCAAATTGTAGAGTTCTGTTGAATAGATATATCCAATGAATCGTTTTGAGGATAAAAAATAAAAAAATAAAAAATTATTCAATGAGAGCTGTTTTTCCTGTACCCCATACTCCAAGAGCTTTACCTAATTCTTCATGCTCTTTAGCATACTCTTTAACGGCGATTCCATTCATTACAGCGTGAATCGCTTGTCTGAATGCTTTCGCCCCCGCAGTTGGTCCATCTGGATGACTATGAATTCCACCACCACTTCCTATTAGAATATCCTTTCCGGCTTCTTTCATAGTTTTTTCAACCATACCTTGTGTAATACCACCACTAGGCATAGGAAGCGTAGGTTTTATATGTTGAAACGGATATCTTAAAACCTTTAAATTTTGTTCGTATCGTTCGTCTAAAATCTCTGCTTTTCCATAAGGGGCAGGAATTACGACTGTGTCCGCTCCACACATTCTAGGGAATTTGCCAAGAGTTATCATACTTGTTAACCCCGTCCAGTGACCACCAAAATACGCGCCAGCAAAATCCATGTGACCTAAAATAGGGACCTTTATCGAAGGATCCTCAGCTATAGCTCTTAGCGCTTCAAAACCTGCAGTGAGATAATTTATCATAAGTGCGTTTGCACCTAACTCGATCATTTTGTCAGCGTATTCAAACATCTCTGGAAACTTGCCTGTAATATTTATAGTATAAAGCGTTTTTTCTCCTTTTTCAGAATCTGCTCTGTCGACTGCTTCCATAACTTTAACTATTCTATCTTCTAAAGTATTAAAGGATGGATTTGAGATCAATTCGTCATCCTTGACAACATCGCAACCCCCTACTGCAGCTTTATAAACTAAATCAGCAGCTACATCTGCAGTGTGTCCCGTACATGGCTTTACCATATTGTTTAGTAAAGGTCGTTCAGGGACTTTCAAGAGTTTTCGGAGACCGTCAATTCCGAATTTTGGACCCTTGAATTCTTTTAAATATTCTTTTGGAAATGCAAGGTCTACTAATTTTAGTCCATGTGTAATACTGATATTTCCAATAACTGATGTTAGTAGCATTGGAATACCACATCCTTTAATATTCACTATAGGGAAACCAATTTGAACGAAATAGATTCTCTCTTTAATATCTTTGGGTATAATATATTCTAAATGAGGTAGCTCGTAGACTCCGAGTACTCGTGCAACGTGTTTCTTTCGTACTTCCTCCGTTTCTGCGGGCACTCTGACCCATGTTCCTGTAGATTGTTCAATTGCGGCAAATCGGGATAAATAATTCACATTCATTCCTTTAGGACGCTTAATAGTATAAGATGCGATAATATATTTCTCCAAGTCAATACCATCTAAACCAATTGCCTCTGGAGTGTCCAAATACTGTTTACAACTTTCAAATAATTCTTCTTCGGGTGCCATAATTATATCGAAGAAAGTAATATTAGAATATTGAAAAATGTATTTGTTCTCCAAATAGGTATAAAAAAAAAACAAAAAAAAATTGAAATAAATAAAATTAAGATTTATTCTTCAGCTTTTACAGCAGTTTTTAAGTTTAAATAAGTATTCTCCAGCACAGTTAAGTATTCTAATAAAACTTGATCTGCTTTAGATTTTTTATCGTATTCTGCCTTTATGATATTCAACAAGTATTTGGGAAAGATTTTATCTACATAAAAATCTGATAACAATGCGTAATATTCGTTGTTTTTATCGTCCTGGAACACCTGAATCATCTGACTCTCCCATAACATTTTCAGCACTTCGTCTATATCATCGACGCCCTTCTTTTTCAGTTTCTCAAGATCGTTCTTGGTGACAATGGCAGTTCGCAATAAACGTAGTGTTTCGTAGACTTGAGGGTTGATTATGATTTCAATCACTCTGAGGTTATCCTGATCTGATGGTTTATAGTTTTGAAAGAACTTTTTAGTTTCAGTCCTATAATCAGATGCTAATTGCGAAGGCAACCCTCTATCAGCAGGATCCTTGAGCAGTTGAACTGGGGGAACTCGTAACATTAAAATGTCGTTCGTTAGAAAAATTAATTCTGATGGCATTCCTTTTACTGACGTTTCCTTTATTAATTCCCGCTTAATCAATTCGATCAAGACGCTTTCTAAATCGACGAATCCTTGTTTGTATCTATCTTTTAGCCATACCATTAATTCTGATTTCGAAACTGCGCCCTCTTCTCGTAAGCGATTGATAATCATCCTTTTTATCTCGTCTTGGTAGGTCATTGCCAATTGTTGTTCGTTATTCAACGTAGGATACACAGACAATCTCCTAAATAGCGAAGGGATCATACTCAGATAGGCGTCATCTTCAAGATTTTGTAAGATTATTCTAGACGCGTCAGCCAATCCACCTTCGTACGCATCAGGGTCGTCGTCAAGGTTCAAAAGCATAAGGATATAGTAACCTTTTTCGGGTCCTGTGTAATAGGATGCAATATTTAACGATCCTACCATTAGACTTATCATCCCAGACTCTCCACTATACTCGTGTGTACTGTATACTTGCATCAGCGTTTTATCTGTGATTACGATCTCTTCGGGATATTTTGCTAAGATTTCCGTACCAACTCTCTCGTCCCATCTCATTACTACTAATCCGACTGGCATTTTTACATCTTACCTCCTTCAAAATCAGTTGTTTCTGGTAATTTCTTTTTTCTTTTTACATCGAGTCCTAAAATTTCGTCCAAGGATAAACCAAGTGCCTCCCATCTGTCTCCAAGTTTCTTTACAATGAACTGGTCTTTCGATGGATATAAAAGCGAGTCCGAAATAGATTTTCTTCCTTTTATGTTCTTGCTCATTTCTCTTACTTTTTTAACAAAAGTAGGAATTCTCGCTCGCAGAATAGTTCTATAAGCAATTAGACTTCCAGCAACAGCAATAATAGCACCTACAATCATTATAAACCAAAACATTGGAAATCCAGGGAAAATTTCAGTCATTCCTATAACTATTGTTATCGAAATAGTTTCAGTTTCAAAATCCTCTTTAGATATTTCAATATCTCCCGTCAGAATACTCTGCATAAAGAAAGCATCAATGTTTTCAGTTGGAAAATCTAGTTCATATGTACCATCCGTAACCTCCACAAAAGAATATGGGGTAGAAGAACTACTTAATGTTAAACTCACATTAGCTCCTGTTAATTCAGCCATATTTCTAGACTTATCTTTTAATTCTAGTGTAATAGTAATCTCTACACCTTGAACAACATTTATTCGTAAGTTACTTAATCCTGTTGCTGAAATCACGTGGTCTATTGTCCGTTGCTTAATTTCTAAATCAATAATTGCTGTTCTCAAGTCGTAATTATCACTCTTTAATTGTATAAAGATATAATAATTACCTAAAGCTTTGGTTTCCGTATCAAAATCCAAAATAAAAATATTATCTGCCGTTTGATTTAATGCCCCAACACCTTCCTCTCCAGAAATTGGTTGCTTATCGGTATCTAATTTTTGCCAGGTATAAGAGTTAATAGTTAAATCTCCAATTTTATTTCCGAGTAAAGTATCAGTATATTCAAAGGTAAAATTTTGAGCATCTTCAATCCAAACATCCGTACTAAGATATATTATATCTGTAGATCCATTAAGAAGAGTTGGTCTTGGTTCTATGATAATATCAAAATCAAAATCTTGAATCTGGGTATAGTTCTCCTTCGTTGCTGTAATCTCAAATTGATATTGTCCTCCAGCTGGGGCAACCGATGTGTTAATTGTAAATGTATAATATCCATCATTAATCGGATCGGGGTTGATAGTTCCCGAACCATATAGCCAATCATAAGAAAGCGAAGCATCTCTTACTACATTAGACCCACTAATATCTTGATATCTTACCGTCAAATTAAACAGTTCATTCCAGTATTCAGAAGTCAGATTATTTGGATATATTGTTAACGCGTCATAATCATGTATACTTAAGGCAGTTGGTAACGCATTAATAGTGACGCTAAAATATACAGGATCAGGATCAATATACCCTAACTTAGAACCGCTGATCTCAACCCAGTAAAGTTCGCTACCGTATCCGGCGGAGAACACACTTGAATTAAATGTAACTGTGAATACCCCGTTTCCTACACCTTTAGTCATTATTTTAGAATTATCACTACCAACAACGCAAATAACATCGTCAGGATCATTTAAATAACTCCAAGATGCACCATTATTCTCACTAACTGTGTAATTAACTGAGAAAGTAAAATTATCACCCCAATTTACAACAACATCTCCTGGAACATCAGTGAATTGTGATTTGTATTGACTAATATCTATCTGGATTTTAAAAACAAGTGTAGCATTTTTTGTCAAAGTATAATTGTAGGCCATAACAAAACCGCCAGGTTTATATTGATCGGAAACATTTACCTCAAAAGATTTATCTTGGTCATAGAAGTTCAAAATAAACGTATAATTTTCTGTATTTGAAACTCTTGAAAACCAAAATTCCGATTCACTATTTATCTGTCCGTGAGCATAGCCATCACTATCAGTTATTAAACTAGTAATGGTATTTCCAGCAGAATTGTTTACTTTAATAATACAAGATTGAACAGGTATATATCCTGGTTGCACGTCGATAACGCGAATCTGCAATTTAGCTAGGGATGTTTTATTATAAATATGGCTAGCTTCAACTGTTAATACTTGAATTGTACCATTACATTGAGTTAGAGTAGTGCTATTAAAACCACGAACATCAATCCGTAAACCATAAGCCTCGAAATTGTCAGCGATTAAATTGCTACTTACTGTTTGAGGGTTTCTTATATTAATCTCAATAAAATCTTGTTGAGCTCCCGAATATGTATCATTAAAGTAAATAAGATTGTTAGCACCATATCCACCATTTTTATCGATATAATAAATTTGTACGGTATCGAGAAAGTCTGTCATTCCTGCTAATGTTATATTAGCTTTAAGCAACTTCTTATTTCCGATCTGTGCCGCCCCATTTGTGTATATATTTTCCAGAACTCTGTATTCCGTTCCTGTCATAATATTTGTATTATTCACCCATATCAAATGGTTGTAAAGTTTATCGCCAGGATCATAAACGGATCTATATATATAGCTTTTGTTTAATGGAATTGGGATTGTATTATAATCTGCATTATCGTAGAAAATTTCGTAGTAATATTTTGAATCGTTTTTCCATCGAAAAGTCGCTTTTCCTTCGTTTAGCCTTAAAGTCTCTAATACTTCTCCTCCTTCAGTATCACTAACGTTAATATATGCGTAATTTAATGGAAAATTATCCCAATCTACAATTTCAAAATCTATTGTCCACAGATTCAGTTCAATATCTACATCATAGTAGAGTCCTGAAAAATCATATATCTCATTAGTCTCTGAACTATTATAAACTACTATTTCTTTTCCTGAGGGTAACGTGTAATTAACAGTGATATTATATTGTCCTGGGTCTAAATCCTGAAAAACTACTGACCCATCTATAGCTGTATTTTTTGATGGTGGTATAATTTGACCCGTAGTATAATTAACCAATGAAACTAATGCATTTGGAATAATTCTTCCATCAACATCGTAAGTAATAATTGTAACTTCTGAAAACTGAGATTGTTCTTCTTGTAATACGGTATTCACATTAGAATAATTGTATAGACCATCAATTTCGTCTTGCGAAAGAGCGTAATCATAAATTCTAACATCGTCCATCCAACCATCGAAATAATTAGAATAAGGCTCTCTTTTTGCTATAGTTAAAGGCCCTGTATCAGGATTTATGGTGCCTGATGTGAAATAATCATCCTTAAATTCCCCATCCATATACAGAATTTTTTGTCCAGACGAACTATCATAGGTTCCAATAAAAAGATGCCACTCATCTGGATCAGGTACATCATAATATGAATCGTATCTCCATCCTCCACTATAAATAATAAAGGCCATTCGATTACTGTTTGAAGAATATGTTCCTAATATGTATGCATTATATTTGCTTATCATTTGCCATACTCCGCTATAATAAGAGGCGCTTCCTGATTTAATCCAAGCCGATACAGTTATAGCCGAAGTAGGATTAATACTAGGTAGATTTACATATTCATTTATGCCATCAAACCGAAGTGAATGTTCACCTACTTTTCCATCAACCCAATCTCCTGCCTCCATATTTATAAGTGTTCCATCTACATAATTTTCTGTTGAATCTTTAGGGTTTCCTGAACCTTCATCAAACGTGTACCAAGCCAAGCCAAAACGATTATCTTTATTATAATAATTCGTATCGTGCTCAACATTGTTATTTCCGTAATATAAATATGTATCCAATTCAGATGAACTTGCTGTGCAATTTGTTAAAAACCAGACGGTTGCGAAATCCTGTTGAGGGTAATCTTTTTGAACGAAATATTCTCTTAAGATACCTTTTTCTACAATTCTCAAGTCTTTTAGGCTGGAATTTATTTTATTGTCATTAAGCATTTCAGTATAATTAAACTCTATCCAAACAATGTAGTCTTCTAAATCTGCAACCTTTACATTAGTAATATTTATTAATCTTCTATATAGAAAGGAAGAATTCCACCATTCGTCGTAACCAATATCACTTAAAACAGGGTTTTCATTTAGAGGAAGAATATCAGATTCCTCTCGAATATCTTCGCCAAATCTCTCTGAAACTAAACTTGAGTCGAAAAATTTAGTTGAAAAACTTATATATGCGCTTGTCAGTACAATAACAAATAACATCGTTAAGATCTGTGTTTTAATTTTAGAATTTTTTTTTGTAATCATCTTTTTGTCTCTTTTTATAATTTAAATTTACAATATTATACAATATAGTTACAATTTTTATATTTATAATTTAGTATACAGATATTAATAGATGTTAGAAATTCTATAAGCACTTGCTTAGCTTTGGATTTTTTATCGGATTCAGCTCTAAAAAGCTCCAATAAATATTTTGGAAAGAATCATTTCTTTAATAATAGGTATACTTTTCGTTTTTTCGGATTATTTGGATTATCAATTATGAAATTTCCTTTAAATTTTGTTTTACTATTGACAATTTCAGCAATATAATCCATTATAACAGTACTTTTCGGATAAAATTGAACAATCATTTTTGATTTAGGTTTTAAGATTTGATAAAAAGACACAAAAAGATTAGTTAGAATTAATCTCTCGCTTTTACTTTTCACATCTCTGATAACCCATTGTAAAGCTGAGATAGAGATAATTGAGTCGAAAGAGTCTGGTTTAAATGGAGAATAGCACATATCTGCTAGAATTGGATTCAGATACTCAATGTCGTAATATTTAAGAAATTCAGAAATAATGTCAAGGACAACGGTCTTATATCCTAATTCATTTAAATACATTGCTGCAAACCCAGGGCCACAACCTGCGTCTAGGATTAGAGGACGGTTATTCTTAAGTTCTAATAACTCTAACGCTCGAATAGTTATTTTTTTTTGCGTCCGCATTATAGATTTTGATTCTGCATAATTTTTGAGGGTCTCTGCTTTAAAGTAATCTGAAACATTCTCGAATAAATCTTCAGGTCTCTTTCGCTTGATATTAAATGAATACTCTTTGTTCAAAATGACTTTGCCTTCATTATTGTTTTTTTATGTAGAATAATAGGAAGTTCTTAAAATGCTTATTAAATCAAAAATTTTATTAGATTTTAAGTATTTTAAAAAACAATTAGCTTTAATTATTGACATTTCAATTTTTAAATAGTGATAATAATGTCCGAAAAGGAAGAAAAGTTATTAGTTCGAAAAGCAACTCTTAATTTAAGAAGAAAATATGGAAGAACAAAGCAAATTACTATCGTAGAACGCGATGCTTTTATTCCCAAATCTATAGAAAAAGAAATTAGAGAATCCCTTCCTAAAAGAAAATCAATATTGGCTTCTGACATAGCTCTTAAGTTTGATCTAAGAATCTCGACTGTAAATGTGTTATTAAAGCAATATGAAGGAGAAGGATTAATAAAATTATTAAATCCTAATCTAAATTTGAAAATATATGTTCCAACCTCTTAATTTTACTAAATTTATATTCTTTCAGCTATTCTTTTAATTTATTATTAGAAAATAATTTATATTTTTTAGGACTAATTCTAATAAAGCATATAATTTAAAGCAGATGTGGTCCAGTGGTAAGACGCCGGCTTCGAGAGTAATGCACTTTTACCATAAAAGCCGGTGCGCGTGAGCGTTCGGGGGTTCGAGTCCCTCCATCTGCGTTATTATAAATCTTTACAATTATATCCTAAATAAGAAGGATTTAGATAATTATGATGAACACTAAAAAATAGCAATTTTTAGCTATTCTTATTGTATTAATTGAAGAATCAATGTTTCCATTTGAGCTTTAGCAGATTCCAGCTTATTTAAAACTTCCACAGTTTTCTCTAAGTCTTCTTCATCCTCTTCAATAATAAATA
>SOKP01000179.1 GCA_004375715.1 Promethearchaeota archaeon
TTTCCGAATTTTAGAATGCCAACCTCTTGAAAATATTATTAGATATTTTATAGATGGTGTTGTTCAAAAACTCAAACCCATAGTAATGTATGCAAGAGATCATCACGATCGCTTTAGAATGGGAAAAGTTGTGGCTTATACGAAAACACGCGTTTGTCTTTATTTAGCTTTGCATAGATTAAAGTTAAAATTTCTGTTCATCAAGCATTTTATGGATAGTTTTAAAGATAATGATTTTAAATTAAATATACAAGAAGAACAAGAAGAACAAGAAGATTTAGCACCACACATGTTTATCTCTTCTTTCTATAAGGACTATACTCATAAAAATAAGATGAATCTTAAACTAATGCTTTCTTCTAAAAGAGTTTCAGACAGAGTTAGTAAATTAATAGACCTTAAGGACATCATAACTAACAAGGATATAATTAATGCAATAACTTTTAAGAAATATTTAGACGATAATAATCGAATAAAGTTCATAATGAGAGAAATTAAGGCTTCAATTTTCGTATGTAAAGTAATGTTCGCACAGATGGATGTATTTGATCCGTTTTCTGAAGGAAAAGAAATCATGATTGATGCCGAAGATTTTATGCTAAACCAAGATTTTATTCCAGTATTAATCCCAGCAATATCAAATGCTTATTCTGGTAATAACCAGGCTCAACTCGAGGATTTATTTCGAGCGTATGAATTTATGATGAAAAAAGTATTAGAGGGTATTAATTGCGCTATAGAAATCGCATCTGGTGGGCAAATCCTTCTAAATTTAGATGATACAATATACAGCTCAGGTAATATTTTCGACATCTAACCGATAATATTGAAAAATCCTTATTTTTCTTCCCTACTCATTCAGTTTTAATACAATTGAAGAAAACTTAAAAAATAAATTAGATAGATTATTTCAGAATGCAAGAATACACACGCTTCAAAGATCCATGTTAAACAAAGAAATTGATTCGAATCGATTCACACCAGATTTTAATCATATGATAAAAATTGTTATTCTTAATAGTTTAGGCTTTTTTTTTATTGGTTTCTTAGTCCCAATTATTGCTAGATATAATATGTTCGCAACTGCTATACAAATAAGTCTAATTGTTTCTTTTCAAGTATTAGGTCGAACTATTAGCGGTACAATTACGGGATTTTTAACTGATCGGATGAAATCAAGGAAGAAACTCGTATTAATAGGATCAATTGGTAGAGGGACCTCTTATTTCATAATCTATACAGCGATAATTTTAAATTCAATAATACTGTTAGGAATAGGAACATTTGCTCTAGGCTTTATGGCAGGTGTTTTTTGGGTTCCATTTAATACCCTGATAGCAGAAAAATCAAATAAAGACAACCGTTCTGAGGCCTATGGAAAGCGAAATTCTGCTAATGCCATAGGTCAAATGATTGGAGGTGTTATAGGTTTTATTCTTCTAATGATACTTGAGCTTTTCACTAGTAATCCCTTTCTTTTATACGCTAGTATTCCAGTGTTTGGAATTGCTAACTTTTATGCGGGTTTTAAATTCAATCGAGAAGTGGATGAATCAATTAAATTTAACGAACTCTCCGAAAACCTTACCAATCCACTTATTAAGGAAAATACGGAAAAATACGCCAAACTTGCTGGACCTTTAATATTAGGATCATTTTTCTTGATGTCCGTTTTATTTCTAAGTAATATTAACGGTTCAATTGCAAAACCTTTTTTAAATATCTATGTGATTGAAACTATAGAAAGTAATATCCAATTAGTTATCTGGGCATATTTACCTGCGGGAATTGTCGCAACGCTTTTAGCTCCAAAATTGGGAAAACTTGTCGATAAATTTCGCCCTGCTATAGGCATAACGGTTACAAGCACATTAGGAGCACTAGTCACATGGTTATTAATAAATTCGGTAAATATTTGGGTTTTTTCATTGCTTCTATTGATAGATATGACTATTATGATTGCTTCTGGACTAATTTTTCAAAATTTGTTAAGTAGAATATCGGTAAAGAATCGTGGAAAAATGTTAGGGTCTGGTGAGTTTTTTCAGTTTTTAGGAAGCGTCATAGGTCCAATTTTAGGAGGTGTTGTCTGGGATTTTTACGGTCCAAACTATCCCTTTATTATTTCAATATTTGTTGAATTATCGCTAATTCCTCTCTATCTAGTAGTAGTGTATTATTTAATACCGCATTTAGCTGAAACTTACGAATTAAAAAAGAAATAAAAAAGAGTTTAATCGATGTTTACGTTTATATAAAGAAGTTAATGCTCTTTCGGCATTTCCTTTAATTCTGCTAAAGAGAAGACTGGTCCATCAATGCACACAAATTTATCACCTATGTTACATCTTCCGCATTTCCCGATTCCGCATTTCATTCGCATTTCTAATGAATTAAGGATCTGTTCGTCCTTCCAATTCAATTTTTCAAGCTCGTTTTGAGCTGTTTTAATCA
>SOKP01000300.1 GCA_004375715.1 Promethearchaeota archaeon
ATATCTTTCTAAATCATGATTATTCCAAGACATTTGTCTTGCCATTTCCTGTACTAAACACAATGTGTCAACAGTCGTCCATTTAGTAGGTTTGAAATCCATTAAATGGTATTCTAATGGTTTGAGATCGTTATGGGATCCAATGTAGAAATTTATTCCATCAACGTACCTTTCAAATGAACTAAAAAACTCTAGTGTTCCATTATCGTGCATTTTCCTTAATAATTCGTCAGTCTTAATAGCGGAATCCAGCATACCCCTCGCAAGCATGATTTTATCACTGGATAACATACTCTCCCCTACAATCTCTGACATTCTTCCTTGCACTTGACGACGCCACATATCCATTTGAAACAATCTATCTTGAGCGTGACAATAACCTTGAGCAAAAAAGAGGTCTTCTTCGTATTCGGCAAATATATGAGGTATACCCCAATCATCACGAATAACAGTAACTTCCCCTCTTAACCCTGCTATATTTAACCTTTCTGCTGTTGGAAGCTCTCCCGGAACTTTCCATACTCCGTTTCCAGGAAATAAAAGGTTACCTAATGGGGGTATGCCCATTAAGGGAAGTGAAAAGATAGTCATAACGATAATTGCGAGCGATACAAAAATAGATAATTTTATTACAGCTTTCTTTACAAGATTTCTCATTATAAAACCTTTAAAATTATAATAATATTAATCGAATTTTTTATAATAAATTCTAATATAATTCTATGTCAATTTGCTTTATAAAATATCTTTTTTTTGAAAATAAAGGGTGTTTTAAATAAAATTAAGTTATCAAATTCTCTATTATGATAAGAACAGAAATTTTACTCAAGAAGTAATTATAAATACAAAATCCACAATATTATATATTAAATTTAAATAAAACTAAAAAAAAAATATGGGATATTGATATGGTTGACGCATTAGGATTATTAGATGGCTTAACGGCAACAGGTATTATTTTGTCAGCTACAATTTTTGCATTGTTATCGTTATATAAATCAATAAAATTAAAAGCAAAGCTCTTAACATTCGCAGCATTGACAATGCTTTTTGTTGGCTTCCTATGGCTTGGTCCTTTTATAGACTTGATATTGGTTACATTTACAGGAACTAACATAACCCCAATTTACTTCTATTCATTGCTGAGTTATATGTGGGTAGCTCCGGTATTAATTTTTGCTATGTATCTTGGTGGTGAACTTTTAATACCTAAAAAAAAATGGATATTAGTCGGAGCATTTATTATATTAGGTATTATATTTGAATACTTTCTATGGTTCCAAACAGACCAATCCTTCACATGGACACTTACTAATCCCGGTGAGGGTTTAATTGACGCTAGTTTTGTTAGAACGCATCCAACATTTTTATTAATTGCTTTGTTCCTCGTAACAGCTCTAGTCTTTCTAGGAATTGGGTTTTTTATAAAGGCAAAACAGGCAACTGGTGATTTGAGAAGGAAATTTTTCTATTTAGGACTAGGTTTTACAATTTTCGTTGTCTGCGGAGCTTTAGATTCAATACTTACTTTACCCGTTGCTATTGGTTTTTCAAGAGTACTAATGATGACATTTGCTCTTTGGATGTATTTAGGCCTAAAAACTTAAAATACATCAAAAAAAATTATAAATTTCTCTTTTTTTATTTATTGCTTTATTTCTTGAACGTAATCAAAAATTGTATCAATTCTGTCTTTTATGCTACCAAACAGCCCTTCTTCTTCAGATACAACCGAATTTATAGCTGTTTTCAGACCGTAATGGCTTTCAGAAATTAAAACTCTTATAGGGAGGGTTAAAATATCGCTGAATAGCATTAAGATTTCTTGCATAATTTTAATAAGGTTTGGGATATTTTCTTCGGTTTTTTCCATCATTGACTGATCTGAAGAGATTAAACCGTTTTCTCTTTCCTTTCTTAATTCTTCCCAAACATTATCTTTCAGCTCTGAAAAGTCAATTCCTAAATTTTCAAGTGCTATTTGGGCTCCTTCAAAGAGAAAGTTAATATCATCCTTCCCCGAGAATTGTCTTATATTGTCAACCATTTCATCGGAAGCTAAACCATCGAGAAAATTTATTAGTAATTGGTGATAATCGTTTATAACATCAATAGGGATGAATAATAGCACAAATTCTTTTAACTGTTTAAAAAGATACCCTGCTATTTTAGCAAACGTGCTATTTTCCAAAATTTTTTCGATTAATCCCCCATATTCATTAAGCAGGTGAACTGCGAGATAACCAATGATTCTTAATAAGTCGTCCTCGTAATCTTTAAAGTAATCGAAGAAATGTTGAGGTTCAAGATTTAGTTTATCTTCCATTATCTCAGCAACTTTACTTTTAATACCCTCTAAGGGTTCATCAAGTAATTCCTCAATTTTATCAAGTGATAAAACTTCTTGAAGTTTATCAATAATGTCTAACTTAGTTTCTTGAACAACAT